>NZ_JAELTQ010000205.1 GCF_016428905.1 Dyella sp. ASV24
GGTTGTATGTGGAAGAAGGCCCCGGCGCCGTCACCATGCGGCGCCTGGCCAGCGAGCTTGGCGCGGGCACCATGACGCCCTACCGCTACTTCGACAACAAGGAAGACATCATCACAGCCGTGCGCACGCGCGGCCTGAAGCGCTTTTCCGAAGCACTGGAACGCGCGCTCGACTCGCCGGGCGATGGCCGCACGCGCAGCCGTGCCGTGCGCGATGCCTATATCACCTTCGCCCGCGAAAACACCGCCACTTATCGGCTGATGTTTGAGTACCCGGAAACCCAGCGGGACGACCCCGCCTACCGCCAGGCCCACGAACGCATGTGGCGCACCATCTCGGCCCACGTGGAAGTAATGATTGCGGAAGGCACCGTCGCGGCCGATCCAGCCATCCTTGGCCACCAGATCTGGGCTGCACTGCACGGCGCGGTAATGCTGGATATTGCCGGCATGCTGCCGGAGGGCTTTGATGCTGCGTCGCTGCACACACGCACGGTCAGCGCGTTGTTCGACACGGCCAAACCCTAAGAACGCCGCCGCCGCGCCACGGCGGACACCAGCACGTAGCTGATCACCATCAGCAGCAACCACGCACCGAGTTTGCCGAGCGGCACCCACTCCCAGCCGTGCCGTTGCGTCGGATAGCGCCATGCCGCCGCGAACGTGCCGAGGTTCTCCGCGATCCAGATAAACGAAGCCACCAGCACGAAGCCCAGCAGCAGCGGCATGCGCCGGTACGCGTGCCGAATGCGAAACAGGATCCACGTTCGCCCGAACAACACCGCCATCGCGGCGAACAAGAGCCAACGCAGATCGGGCAGAAAGTGATGCGTGAAAAAGTTCACGTAGATAGCCACCGCCAGCCATGCCGTGGCGACGAAGGGCGGATGCCGGATAAAGCGGAACGCGAACAACCGCCAGGCACGCGCGATGTAGCTGCCTATCGCGCCATACATGAAACCGGTGAACAGCGGCACGCCACCGATGCGTAGCAGTGATACCTCGGGATAGACCCACGAGCCCATCGCCGTCTTGAACACCTCCATCGCCGTGCCGACCACGTGGAAACACAGGATGACCTTCGCCTCGTCACGCGTTTCCAGGCCCGACGCCACCAACACCACTTGCAAGGCCAAGGCCGCCAGCACCAGAAAGTCGTAACGGGCCAGCCACGCGCCTGTGGGATACCAGGCCCAGGTAGCAAGCAGCAGCGCCAGCATGCATCCGCCAAACAGGCAGGCACGCGCCTGTTTCACGCCAAAGCAGACCAGTTCATGGGCAGCAACCGCCCACCGGCCATGGCTTGCGGCCCATACCGCCGCCGCTTCGTCCAGCGCGGCCGCGGCCTGCAGCCAGCCCTGCGGCGCCAGCGCCATACTCCTTGCCATAAGGGCCTTCTCCCTGAAAAACGCCAGCCTGCGGGAGGCGGCTGCGGTTCCCCGGGCAGCGGGTGGCAAAAGGCGGGCGGATCAGTCGCCATGCCGGGGCAACCGTCACCGGAGCGCCCCCTAAAGCCGCTATAATGAGTGGTTTACACCCACTCTGAATCGCACCGCCTGCCCTTCAGCCGGCGCCGTGCACGCCGCCGGAGGTTCCATGCAGTACATCTACACCATGAACGGGGTCAGCAAGATCGTTCCCCCGAAGCGCAACATCATCAAGGACATCTCGCTGAGCTTCTTCCCCGGCGCCAAGATCGGCCTGCTGGGCGTGAACGGCGCGGGTAAGTCCACGGTGCTGCGCATCATGGCCGGCGTCGACAAGGACTTCCAGGGTGAAGCCCGTCCGCAGCCGGGCATCAAAGTGGGTTACCTGGCCCAGGAGCCGGAGCTCGATCCCGAGAAGACCGTGCGTGAAGCCGTCGAAGAAGGCGTCTCCGTCATCCTCGACGCGCAGAAGCGCCTGGAAGAGGTCTATGCCGCCTACGGTGAAGAAGGCGCGGACTTCGACAAGCTGGCCAAGGAACAGCAGGAGCTGGAAAACATCCTGGCCGTGAACGACGCCCACGCGCTGGAGCGCCAGCTGGAAGTGGCCGCCGATGCGCTGCGCCTGCCGCCGTGGGACGCCAAGATCGGCCCGCTGTCCGGTGGTGAGAAGCGCCGCGTAGCGCTGTGCCGCCTGCTGCTGTCCAAGCCGGACATGCTGCTGCTGGACGAACCGACCAACCACCTGGACGCCGAGTCGGTGGATTGGCTGGAGCAGTTCCTGCAGAACTACCCGGGCACCGTCGTGGCCGTCACCCATGACCGCTACTTCCTCGACAACGCGGCTGAGTGGATTCTGGAACTCGATCGCGGCCGTGGTATTCCGTGGAAGGGCAACTACACCGAGTGGCTGGAGCAGAAGGACGCTCGCCTCAAGCAGGAAGCTTCGCAGGAAAAGTCGCGCCAGAAGGCCATCGAAAAGGAACTGGAGTGGGTGCGCTCGGCTGCCAAGGGTCGTCAGTCCAAGGGCAAGGCGCGCCTCAACCGTTTCGAGGAACTGAACTCGGTCGAGTACCAGCGCCGCAACGAAACCAATGAAATCTTCATTCCGCCGGGCGAGCGCCTGGGCCAGGAAGTGATCGAGTTCAAAAACGTCACCAAGTCGTTCGGCGATCGCGTGCTGATCGAGGACCTGTCGTTCAAGATCCCGCCGGGCGCCATCGTCGGCGTGATCGGCCCGAACGGCGCCGGCAAATCCACGTTCATGAAGATGATCATGGGCAAGGAGCAGGCGGATTCGGGCGAGGTGAAACTGGGCCACACGGTCAAGCTCGCCTACGTCGACCAGTCGCGTGACGCGCTCGACCCGAAGAACAACGTGTGGCAGGAAGTCTCCGGCGGTTCGGACATCCTCACCATCGGCAACTTCGAGATCCAGTCGCGCGCCTACATCGGCCGCTTCAACTTCAAGGGCACCGACCAGCAGAAGATCGTTGGCCAGCTGTCCGGTGGTGAGCGCGGTCGCCTGCACATGGCCAAGACCCTGCTGCAGGGCGGCAACGTGCTGCTGCTCGACGAACCGTCGAACGACCTGGACGTGGAAACCCTGCGTGCATTGGAAGACGCGCTGCTCGAATTCCCGGGCTGCGCCGTGGTCATCTCGCATGACCGCTGGTTCCTCGACCGCATCGCCACGCACATCATCGCGTTCGAAGGCGACTCGCACGTGGAGTTCTTCCCCGGCAACTACAACGAGTACGAGGCCGACAAGAAGCGTCGTCTCGGCGATGAGGCTGCCAAGCCGCACCGCGTGAAGTACAAGAAGCTCGCGTAAAGCATCCTTCGATGCATCTGCTGGGCTACCGGGTCAGCTCCTGCACCGCGCAGGAGCTGACCATGGACGGCAGAAATTATGTTGGCGCGGCGTTTATGTGGTTATGCAGTCTGGTGATCGGTGGGTTGGTGCCCATCGCACTCATCTGGCTGGTGGTTCACCGGCAGGATGCCGGGGTCAACCTGAGCGCAGGCGCCAGCGTGGTGCTGTGTGGTGCGGCGCTGGTGTTTGCACTGGCGCTGCTCATGCCTTTCGTGTTTTTCGACGGCATCGTCCGGCGAACCATTCGTCTGAGCAGGACAAGCGACAGCGCCACCATTACGGAGTACATCGCGTCGGGACGTCGCCGCTCCAGGGCATTTCCGTTGAAGCGCCCTGCCGGCCTGGACGTAAAGGCGTTCGCACCGCATGGCGGGTCCGTTGGCCCGTTGTGGTCCACTCAAGCCATCAGCCTGGTCTACCCACAAGGTGATCCGGTGGTGCTGCTGGGACACAAGACGCCCACGTTGCGCGCAAAATCCCGGCAGTCCAAAGAAATCGTGACTGCACTACAGCGATGGCTGGACCTTCCGCCTGTCGCGTAAGCCCTGGAGAAAATCGATGCACTTCATGCCATCCCTGCAACAGGCCTGGGCTAACCACAACTCTCTGGTCTGCGTCGGCCTCGATCCGGAACCGGCAAAGTTCCCTGCACACCTCAAGGGTCGGCCGGACGCTGTATTCGAATTCTGCCGCGACATCGTCGACGCCACCGCCGACGTCGTCTGCACCTACAAGCCGCAGATCGCGCACTTCGCCGCGCTGCGTGCGGAAGACGCGCTGGAACGCCTGATCGCGCATATCCACGACAAGCATCCCAACGTGCCGGTCATTCTCGACGCCAAGCGCGGCGACATCGGCAGCACCGCGCAGCATTACGTCACCGAAGCATTCGACCGTTATCAAGCGGATGCCGTGACGCTCAACCCCTATATGGGCCGCGACTCCGCGCAGCCGTTTCTTGAGCGCGCGGACAAAGGCGTGATCCTGCTGTGCCGTACGTCCAACCCGGGCGGCGCAGACTTTCAAGCGCTCGACTGCGGTGGACTGCCGCTGTATCTACGTGTGGCCGAAACCATCGCGCGCGACTGGAATGCCAACGGCAACTGCGCCCTTGTGACGGGTGCCACATGGCCCGAGGAACTGGGCAAGGTGCGCGCGCTGGTCGGCGACATGCCGCTGTTGGTGCCGGGCATCGGCGCCCAGGGCGGCGATGTGGAAGCCGTGCTCAAACATGGCCGCACGGCGAATGGCGCCGGCCTGATGATCAGCTCCTCGCGTGCCATCCTCTACGCTGGCAGCGGTGAAGATTTCGCCCAGGCCGCACGAAAAGCCGCCATCGAGCTGCGCGACACCATCAACAGTTATCGCTGAATCTCGACCTGCTTATACGGCGCAGGCTACGGACTGCGCCCTTCGTTACCGAGAAACGCTTGAGCGCACCGGATGACGAGTGAACCCGGAACGCCGGGCTGACATACTGACGACTCTCCATGGCAAGCCACATGGTCATGTCGCCACCTCCCACACTCCGCTTCTCGCGCCGACGCCTGTTGCAGGCCACCGGGCTCGCCATCGCGGCGGGTGCGCTATCACCATGGCGCGCTCGCGCGGATACATCACCCCACTCCCGTCTGATCCTGCTCGGCACCGCCGGCGGCCCCACGCCCAAGGCGGATCGCGCAGCGCCTGCCAGCGCCATCGTGGTGGATGGGGTGACTTATGTGATCGATTGCGGCAATGGCGTGGCGCGCCAGATGGTGAAGGCCGGGCTGAACCTCGGATCGATCCGCCACCTTTTCATCACCCATCAGCACTCCGACCACAACGCGGACTACGGCAACCTGCTGTGGCTGGCGTGGTCAGGGCCGTTGCATACGCCGGTGGATACCTGGGGACCGCCGCCACTGACCGAGATGACGCGGTTGTTCCTTGCCATGAACGACTACGACATCCGCACCCGCATCGCCGACGAAGGCCGCCCGCCCCTGGCGCCGCTGATCCGGCCGCACGAAATCACCAGCCCGGGGCTGGTCATGCAGGATGAGCGCGTAAAAGTCACCGCCGCGCTCGTGCAGCATCCGCCGGTGGAGCCAGCCTTCGCCTACCGCTTCGACTGTCCCGACCGCAGCATTGTGTTCTCGGGTGATACCCGACCGTCGGAGAACCTCGTCGCGCTCGCGCGCGGTGCCGATGTTCTGGTGCACGAGGTCATGTACCTCCCTGCACTCGACAAGCTCATCGCCACCGAACCGAACGCCACTCGTCTGCGCGAACACCTGCTGGCCAGCCACACCACCACCGAACAGGTAGGGCGCATCGCCACCGAAGCCGGCGTGAAAACGCTGGTGCTCAATCATTTCGTGCCGGGAGGAAATCCACCGGTGCCGGAAGAGACGTGGCGCGATGCCGTTGCGCCGCACTTCAAAGGCCGCATCATTGTCGGCCGCGACTTGATGGAGATTTAGCCGTCTATCACGTGGACACAGCGCGGCGCCGTTCACCGCCACGGAAGACACCGAACTAGAGACGCCGCTCCGGTGAACACGCCTTGAGGCGCAGTTGTTCGAAGTCGTGCACATAAAGCACATTGCGCTCGCGACTGATCAACCCCGCACGCTGCCAGCCCTGCAGCAACGCATTCAACTTGGGTCGACTCGCATTGAGCATAGAGGCCAGAATGCCCTGCGTCGGCGGCAATTCGATCTGGGCGGCGCCACGTTCGCGCCCGCTTCGTTCCGCTGCATCCAGCAGATAGCGCGCCAGCCGCGACTCCAGGC
>NZ_JAELTQ010000206.1 GCF_016428905.1 Dyella sp. ASV24
GGTAGTAGAGCGCGCTGGATTCCCAGCTCATGCCGCCGATGACACCGATCGTGCGCATGCAGACTCCCTTGGCCGTGAAGCGGCCTGACCTATGGGAGTCTACCCACTCACTCCTCAGGCAGCTTCGGCGACTGTCTTCTCGACACGCAGCATGCGATCACGCACGCCACAGAGGTAGTACGTGATGCTGAGCAGCGCGATCCACGCCGCGCCCACATAGAGCGCCACGCGCGTATCCGGGTTCACACCCAGCATCACCACGACAAAGGCAAAGAACGCCAGGCAAACCATGCCGCTGAGCGGCCACCAGCGCAGGCGGAAGCCGGAAGGCGCCTCACCGTTCAAACGCATCTGACGACGGAAGCTGTAGTGCGCCAGCAACACCATCGTCCACGTCCACACGGTGTTGAACGAGAGGATGGACATCATCATGCCGAACACCTTGGCCGGCAGCAGGTAATTCAGCAGTACCGCCAACAGCAGCACCGCAAGCGTGGCGAGGATGGCGCGTACCGGCACACCCTGCCCGTTCACGCTGCCCACCCCAGCGGGCGCCTGCCCCTTGCAAGCCAGGCTATAGAGCATGCGACTGCCACTGAAGGTGGTGCTATTGAACCCTGACAACGCCGCCGTGATCACCACGAAGTTGATCAGGCCAGCGGCCTGCGGAATGCCCAGCTTGGAGAACGTAGTGACGAACGGGCTGCCATGCTCGCCCAGGCCTGTCCATGGGTAGATCGCCATGATTACGAACAGCGCGCCGACATAGAAGATCAGGATGCGCCACAGCACCGAGTTCACGGCGCGGGGGATGGTGCGCTCCGGCTGGGCGGCCTCGCCCGCCGCGATACCAACGGTTTCTACACCGCCAAATGAGAACACCACTACAGGCAGCGCCATCACCATGCCGAGCACGCCATGCGGAAACCATCCGCCATGCGACCACAGATTCGACAGGCCCGTAGGCTGCCCACCGTTGCCCCAACCCAGGTAGATGATGGCCAAACCACCGGCGATCATCGCCAGCACCGTGACCACCTTGATCAAGGTAAACCAGAATTCCATCTCGCCGTAGATCTTCACGGTGAGCAGGTTCAGGCCGCCGATCATCACTACGCTGGCGAGCACCCAGATCCAGCGCGGCCAATCCGGAAACCACGCCTGCATGTACGCGCCCACGGCCGTAGCCTCGGCCATACCCACGCCCACCATCAGCAGCCAGTAGTTCCAGCCAGTGACGTAACCGGCGAAGGATCCGAGGTAACGCTGCGCGTACACGGCAAAGGAGCCTGGCACGGGATCGCGCACGGTCATCTCGCCCAGCGCGCGCATGATGATGAAGATCATCACGCCGCCGACCATGTACGCGAACAGCACGGACGGACCAGCCAGCTTGATCGCATCGGCAGAGCCCAGGAACAGGCCAGCGCCGATGGCCATACCAAGCGCCATGAAGGTGATGTGGCGCGGCGTCAGGCGGCGCTGGAGGTGCTGAGTCATGAGAACAGCCGAAGAGCGGAGAAAATCAACGCCAGAGTTGACGCTGCGGCTTGATGGGGAGCTTGCCCCGCCAATACTGGATGAGCACGAAGCCACCCAGCATGCCGCCCAGATGGGCGAAGTGCGCGATGCCCGCCGACGTGCCCGTCACGCCCATGTAGAGCTCGGCCAGCGCATAGAGGGTAACGAATAGCCAGGCGGAGATCGGGATGGGCAGAAAGATGAGCATCATCTTGTCGTGCGGGAACAACATGCCGAATGCCAGCAGGATGCCGAAGATGGCGCCCGAAGCGCCGAGCGTCGGGTAAAACCCGCCAGTGAACCAGTTCACCACCACCAGCTGCGCCAGTGCAGCGACGATCAGGCACACGAAGTAATAGATGATGAAGTTGCGCGTACCGAACACGCGCTCGATCTGGCCACCGAACATGTAAAGCGCCAGCATGTTCGAAAATAGGTGCAGCACGCTGCCATGCATGAACGCATAGGTCACCAACTGCCAGGGCCGGAACCCCGCCGACACCGAACCGTCTGTGACGTCCGGTCCCCAGGGCCATAGGGCGAAATGGATCAGCAGGGCCTGCCCCATGAACTGCTGCAGCAGGAATACCGCTACGTTGGCAATCAACAGGTTACGGGTGACGGTAGGCAGGTCGAACGGCATATCGGGCGCTATTCCGCGAGGCGAATCCTCCCAAGCCTAGCTGGACCGGCTCGGCGCCGCCACGCTTGCTTGCGGCTGACAATCCATCCGACGACGGCGGAGTGCGACAATACGCCGCATCTCGTCGTCAGCAGCGGGCGAGCCGCACAACCGTAAGGGATTTCGCCCCAATCGCAAGGTTTGCCCGACGGGAATCCACGCCCGTCCCGCCTCATTGTGTTGACATCGTGAAAACTTGATGGACAAATGGACGTCCAGACGGCCAAGCCAACCGGCCGCCATCTTCTTCCAAGGATACGTTGCATCGTGAACACCCGGCGTTTCTGCATGGCCATCGACACCGCACACCGCCTCGCGGCGATGTGTTGCGGCTGTTGACCGCGGCCTAGCAGACACTCCACGCGGCACCCTGCCGCTCCCGCAAGACTCCGTCTTCCCGGTGATTCACATGCACAACGTCCACACCCTCGCTTCGACCACGCTTCGCACGCACTCGCGCATGGCGACGTGTTGTTGTCGCTGTCGAATGTGTCGCATCGGCTGATCCCCCAGCCCTGAGCGTCCCCACGCTCGTCTTTTAGCCGTCCCCACGGCCATTTCCAGACAGCTCCCCCGCTGTCCTCACCTGCATGCTCCCACCTGGCCGTGAGCCGGGACGGGCATGCGCACAAGGACTACTGCTCCCCATGTTCAAACCAGGCTTGCTTCCCCTCGCCATCGCTGCAGCGCTGGCGATTCCCACGCTACACGCCGAAGAAACCACGGACGCCAAACCAACCCAGTTGGAAGCGGTGACGGTAACCGGCTCCAACATCAAGACCACCGACATCGAGGGCCCCAGCCCTGTGCAGGTCATCACCGCAGACCAGATCAAGGTCAGCGGCAAAACTACGCTCCCCGATTTCCTGCGCGGCATCTCCGCCAATACGGGCAACAGCGTCAACGAACAGCTCACAGGCAGCTTCTCCGCGGGCACGGCAGGCATGTCGCTGCGTGGTCTCGGCCAGAAGAACACCT
Organism: Dyella sp. ASV24; assembly: GCF_016428905.1. Lineage (GTDB taxonomy): Bacteria > Pseudomonadota > Gammaproteobacteria > Xanthomonadales > Rhodanobacteraceae > Dyella. The sequence continues at coordinate 3,182 of NZ_JAELTQ010000206.1, forward strand.
TGATCCTCGTCGATGGCAAGCGCGTGGCGAACTACGCCACGGCCTACCAACTGCAAGATACTTTCGTCGACCTCAACTCCCTCCCGCTCGCTGCCGTCGAGCGCATTGAAGTGCTGAAGGATGGTGCCTCGGCGGTATATGGTTCCGACGCCATCGCGGGTGTGGTCAACATCATCCTGCGCCAGAACTATCAGGGTGCCGAAGCCGGCGCCAGTTTCGGCACGAGCACCGAAGGCACCGGGCAGACGCAGAACAACTTCCACCTGCTGCTCGGCCATGGCGACGTGAAGAAGGACGGCTACAACGTGTTCTTCGCGCTTGACGGCACGCGCAGCAACCAACTCAACGCCACTGACGTGAGCTGGCTGCGCAATAACGATTTCCGCAACAAGCCCGGTGGGCAGCTCAACTGGGTTCCCACCAACTACTACAACAACGATCCCACACAGGGCTTCGCCAACGCTGTCGGTCCGGTACAGAAAGTGCCGTACGGTGCCATTACCCCGGGCAAGACCGGCGAAGTGTGGGCATATAACCCGGCGCAGTACGACTCGGTGATTCCGGGCGTGGATCGTTATCACGCTGTGCTGCGCGCCACCGTCAAGCTGACGGACGAGATTGAGGGCTATGGCGAAGCCATGTACAGCCGCAGCCATGCGTCCTTCGTCTTCGGCGCGCCGCTGTCCATCGGCAGTGGCTTGCGCGCATGGGACAACACAAGCCAGCGACTGGTGAACATCGATACCACCCTGCCCGTGGGCAATCCCGCCAACCCCTATGGCGTGCCGACGCCGGTGAACACCAACCTGTGGGACGTTGGTCAGCGCAACAAGCGTGACCGCACCATCTTTACGCGCTTCCTGGCCGGCGTAAAAGGCCATACGGGCGCCTGGGATTGGGATGTGTCGGCACAGCACTCCGAGAGCAGCCTCAAGGAATATGTCACCGACTTCGGCAACCGCTACGCGTTCCAGTCGCTACTCGCCAATGGTGGCTACGACTTGGCCAGCAATGACAATCCGGCATCCGCCGTTGACGCGCTACGCTTGTCAACCGTCCGTCCGGCCGTCTCCCGGCTGAGCACAGTGGACGCCACCGCCAGCACGCAGTTGTTCGATCTTCCCGCCGGCGCCGTCGGCTTCGCGACCGGTTATCAATTTCGCCATGAAGCCATGAACTCACGCACGTCACAGGCGGTACTGTCCGGATCGGAACTGCGACCTGCCATCGACATTATCCAAGGCTCACGCAGCGTCAATGCCGCCTATGCGGAATTCAATATTCCGGTGCTGAGTACGCTGGAAGCCAACGTCGCCGGACGACTGGATCGCTACAGTGACTTTGGTAACGCGTTCGCGCCCAAGTTCAGCCTGCGCTACCAGCCGCTGGACTGGCTGCTGCTTCGCGGCTCGTACTCGCGTGGCTTCCGCGCACCGTCGCTGCCGGAGATCACCAACAGCACCGCGGTGAGCTACAGCACCGTGATCGACCCGTATGACCCCATCACGCCCGGACAGCGCCGTGGCTATACGGACGTCTTTACCGCAAACCCGCATCTGCGTCCTGAGCGATCGACCAACTACAACGCCGGCTTTGTCGTATCGCCAAGCGCCGACACCAGTATTGGCATGGACTACTACCACATCGTGCAGGACGGGATTATCGGCCCCGATAACGACGCAGCACTGGTGCAGCGCAAAGACCCGCGCGTGCAGCGCGATGCGCAGGGGCGCATCATCACCATCTACAACCAGTACCAGAACCAGCAAAGCCTCACCACGGACGGTGTGGACATCGATTTTCACCAGGCACTACGCACGCAGGGCTGGGGTGATTTTTCGCTCAACAGCTCGATCACCCGATTGCTCAAGTACAGCCAGCCTTTGGTCGCCGGCGACACACCGGTGAACGGTGCGGGCACCAACATCTTCGGCTCATTGCCCAAGTGGCGCGGCACCACCGGACTCACTTGGTCGATCGGCGACGTAGCCAGCACGCTGACCTGGTACTACGTCGATGGCTACAAACAAAATCCAGAGAACCTCCTGACGCCCGACTACCCCACTCGCGTAAAAAATTGGAGCACGTTCGATCTCTCCGTCGCTTACACCGGACTTGCAAAAACAACGATTACGCTCGCGGTGCAGAACCTGCAGAACCGTCGCCCGCCGTGGGATCCCTCGACGCCTTACTTCGACATCACGCAGGCGGATCCGCGAGGCCGCTTCGTAACCCTTGGGGTGGACTACAAGTTCTGATCGTCACCGCATTTTTTTGCGGCGAAGGCATACCGGAAGCCATGCTTTCCGGTATGCCTTCCGTCGTCGCGGACGCGCTAGAGTAAGGCACCGATCTATCTGTCTCTCTCTATGCGTTACGTGTGGCCCCTTGCCCTGCTGAGCCTTGCGCTATGCGCTTGCCAGCACCATCAAACGAATACCGGCAACGACAGCAGTGCAAGCGCATTGCCTTCGTACAACAACTTTTCGCCAGGCATCGTGGTTGACGACATCGCACAGCACATGAAAGTGCTTTCGTCCGATGCCCTGCTTGGACGCACGGTGGGCGGCGTGTCAGAGCAACGCACCACCGATTACATCATCCAGCAATACAAGCGCATCGGCCTGGAACCGGGCAACGATGGCCGCTGGCTCCAGACGGTGCCGTACGTATCGGCCACCGTGCAGCACACCGACCAAACTACCCTCGACGTGCAGACCGAGAACGGCACGACGACGCTCGCCTTCGGCCAGGAC
>NZ_JAELTQ010000207.1 GCF_016428905.1 Dyella sp. ASV24
CGAAAAGCCCGGCCGACCCTCACGGACCGGCCAGCTTTATCGGCCGGCGACGCGACGGGGGTGCCCTTTCTTTGGGTTACTTTTCTTTGGGCAAGCAAAGAAAAGTGACTCGGCCTCCGGCAGGAGGTCGAAACGCCCGCCGCGTAGGCGGCCAGGTCGCGGTAACGCATGAGGCGACGACCCACCATCGACGCTACTGGACCCCGGCCCGCGCCGGGGTGACGGCTAAAGATGAAACCTTGAGGCGAGCCCCCTCACCCCAACCCTCTCCCCAAAGTGAAGAGGGAGCAAAAAACATCGAAGCATCCCGCGCGCTGGCACACCACCCCCAGCCTTGGCACACTGCCTCGCCCCCGCCACCCTCACACCAACATGCCCACCCCATCCCTCACCCTCTCCCCCATCGTCGCCGGCCTCTGGCGCATCGTCAGCTGGCAGCTCACCGTGCCTGAGCGCGTACGCTGGATCGAGCAAGCGCTGGAACTGGGCATCACCTCGTTCGATCACGCAGACATCTACGGCGACTACCAAGCGGAAGCCCAGTTCGGCGAGGCGCTGAAAGCAGCGCCGTCATTGCGCGAACGCATGCAGCTGATCACCAAGTGCGGCATCCGGCTGCGCTCCGCGCAACACCCCTATCGCATCAACTACTACGACACTTCCGTCGCTTATGTGCGCGCGCAAGTGGAGCAGTCGCTACGCAACCTGCATACCGAACAGTTGGATCTGGTGCTGATCCACCGCCCTGACTACCTGATGGATGCCGCCGAGCTCGCCCAGACGTTCGCGACGCTCACGCGCGAAGGCAAGGTGGCGCATTGGGGTGTTTCCAACCATACGACTAGTCAATTCGCGCTGCTGCACCAACACCATCCGCTGCTGACCAATCAGGTCGAGCTGTCGCCACTGCAGATGAATGCGCTGGACGACGGCACACTCGACCAGGCCCAACAACTGGGCCTGCGACCGATGATCTGGTCGCCGCTGGGTGGTGGTCGCCTGTTCACCGGCGAGGACGAACAAGCTGTGCGCGTACGTGCCGAGATGACTTCGATCGCCAACCGCTACGGCATCAACCTCACCACGCTGGCGTTTGCATGGGCACTACGCCATCCGTCGCGCCCCCATGTCATCACCGGCACAGGTCGCATGGATGGCTTGCGTGACGCAGTAGCCGCGCTGAATGTCCATCTCGATGCAGAGGACTGGTACGCCGTCTGGACGGCCAGCAAAGGACACTCCGTGCCCTGAGCCGGGCGGCGCGGAGGAACCGGAGTGTACTGTCGTACCATGAGGATTCCGAGCACCGACTGCGCCCGCCTGACGGTCGCGCAGTAGTTCTGTTAGCGGCTCTTACTGCACGTCGAATAACGAGGACGTAGACAACGCCTTCATCACCGCAGCGACATTGGCAGGTGTCATGGCGATGCGGCCATCATCGCCAAACTGCAGCTTGTCTTCGCCCTGCGCCTGCATCGCTTTGATGAAGGCCGCGCGGTATCGCAGGTTGAGGATCATCGAGCCGACTTGCCCAGCGGCGAGCACTTTGCCGCCGTTGCTCTTTTGCGCGGCGTCGACGGTGTCGTTCCATGCCTGGATGGTGGCCTCGGCGTCATTCTTCATGCGCATGCTGACCCACTGATCTCGTGGGGTAGTCTTGATCGAGGCAGCGTCCATCTGCATGGCCGTCTCCGCCTTATAGGCCAGATGGCCCAACGCGAACACCAGATTGTCCGGAAGCATTTCCCCGGGAGCCACCACATCCATCAGCCGCGTCTTGCCGTGCTTGTCGATGAAATCGGTCTGGAAAGCCCAGGTCGAACCATGGATCCACGCCGAGAACGGCCCCGGTTTGGACGGCAGCATGGCCTCTTCACCGATGGCGAACTGGCTGAGTTGCCCCGATGCCGCCAGCGCGTTCAATTGCGCCTCCAGCGCGGGCGAGGACGCAATGGCCTCGCGCAAGCGAGTCACCTGCGCCGGTTCCGCATTTGGCCCTGCGTTCTTTAGTACGCGTTCCAGCGCCGCGTTGGGTGCCGCGAAAGCCGACGTCATGGCTAGGCAAGCCAACCCCAGCGAGATCAGGATGCGTTTCTTCATGGCTCCTCCCTGAGTTTGCAAATCAACGATTGCTCACACCGTGCGGCACGTGTCCCGTCGCCACATGCTTGCGCGCGGACTCTACGTTGGCCGGTGAATCATCAAAGAAAATGTCCGCACCGAAGGCGTCGAGAAATGGCCCCTTGTCGCGACCGCCAAGGAACAACGCCTCGTCGATGCGTACGCCCCAGCGGCGCAACGTGAGAATCACGCGCTTGTGCGCCGGTGCCGAGCGTGCGGTGACCAGCGCGGTGCGGATGGGCGAGTCTTCGGCCGGAAACGCCGCCTGCAGACGATGCACCGCCGTGAGGAATCCACGGAACGGCCCCACCGAAAGGGGCTCGTTAACCAGTTCGCGCTCGCTGCGATGGAAGGCTTCCAGCCCTTCCTCCCGCGAGACGCGTTCACCCTCATCGCCGAAGATCACGGCATCACCATCGAAGGCGATGCGCAGCTGCTCGGTGGCGCGGGGTGGCGCGACGGAAGGAAGAATGGTGGCTGCCGCCACGCCAGCCGCCAGCGCGCGACCCACGTCTTCGGCGTTGGCGGAAAGAAACAGGTCCGCCTTGAATGGCGCGATGTAATCGGAGGTCGGCGCCCCGCTGGTGAACGCGGCGCGGCTGATTTCCAGTCCGTAATGCTGGATCGCATTGAAGATGCGCAGGCCCGTGTCGCCCGAGTTACGTGACAGCAGGATCACCTCGACCGGCGGCACGTCGCCCGCCAGCTTGTTGAGATCCAGCAGCTTCTGCACCAGTGGAAAAGCCACGCCGGGCTTCAGGATCTCGTTCTCGTGCTCGATCTGGAACGCGCGGTACGCGTCCAACCCCTGGTGCTCGAATAGTTCGTGGCTGTCGCCGAGGTCGAACAAGGCGCGCGAGGAAATGGCTACCACCAGGCGGTTGTCGCCAGCAGAGGCAGGATCGTGGGCAGAAGGTGTCTGGCGGGTCATGGGGAGCAATCTAGCAAAAGATAGGTTGCGGGAATGTCTCTCACTCCCCCGCTACGTCATTCCAGGGAAGCGTCAGTCCTGTGCGAACTGCTCATCCAGAATGCGCTGTTCCAGGTTGTGCTCCGGATCGAACAGCAGTCGCACGCCCTGCCCTGGCGACTGGCGGATCTCCACCTCGCGGATGTCGCGCACTTCGTGATAGTCGGCGGTAGCGCTGACCGGACGCTTGCCAGGGTCGAGCACGCGCAGCGTCACCAACGTGCGATGCGGCAGGATGGCACCGCGCCAGCGACGGGGGCGGAATGGACTGATCGGGGTGAGCGCCAACACGTTGGCATCCAGCGGCAGGATCGGGCCGTGTGCCGAAAGGTTGTACGCGGTGGAACCCGCCGGCGTGGATACCAGAATGCCGTCGCAGACCAAGTTCTGCAGCTTCACGGTATCGTTGAGCTTTACTTCCAGGTGCGCGGCCTGATTGCTCTGGCGCAGCAACGAGACTTCGTTGAAGGCGAGCGCGTGGTGTACTTCACCATGGCCGTCGACCGTGCGCATTTCCAACGGATACAGCACCGCGGCGTGAGCACGGGAAACGCGCTCATCCAGCGCATCCAGTCGATGCTTGTTCATCAGGAAACCCACACGTCCCAGCTTCATGCCATAGACCGGCGCTGGCAGGGCGCGATAGGCGTGCAGCGTACGCAACATGAAGCCGTCGCCGCCCAGGGCCACGATAACGTCAGACTCCTCAGGCGGTACATCGCCATAACGGTCGACGAGTTTACGACGAGCCTGTTGGGCAACGTTGGTTTCGCTGGCGACGAAGGCGAAGCGCATAAGGCCGGTCAACGTTCGGAAGGAGGCCGCCAGTTGAACGTAGATAGACGAAGGGCGCAAGACCGTCACCGGTCCCACGCCCTTCGCGATGTTGCTCCGTGTCTTCGCAACCCCGGTGGTGCCGGGGCTGCGAACGGTCTTACTGGTTCACCGGCACCTGCGCCAGCTGGGCCAGACGGCGAACCGCGACCGAGGCGATCGGATAGTCCGCGTTCTGAGTGAGGATCTCCGCCAGCATGTTGCGGGTGTACTTGAGTGTGGCGTCATCGCGCTGCAGCCATGCCTGCACCGGCGAGATGTCCTTGGAGGCGCCGGTCAAGGTCAGCACCTGCAGGGCCAGCGCGCGATGCTGGTGGTTGAGCTCATCCAGCAGCGAGCCACGTGCCTGCGCGTGCCATGCACCTTCCACCGGCAGCGCTTCGATCTGGCTGCGCAGCCATTCCAGGTCCAGCGACTCGCCCAGTTCGTAGAACACGCCGGCGACCTTGGCGATCGGCTGACCGCTCTGCTGCGCCACTTCGACGATGTCGAGCATGGCACGCAGTTCAGGCAGGCGCGCCAGGCGCAGGGCGAGTTCGCCCGGCATACCCAGGCCTTCCCACTTCTCCTGGCTGGTGGCGAACTCCTGCTTGCCGGTCTCGGTGAGCACGTTGGGCAGCGCCGCACGCAACTCGGTGACACCCGCCTGGTAACGCTCCACGTTGGCCGCGATGTCCAGCGTGCCGCCCGGACGGTTCAGCAACCAGCGAGCCGTATGACGCAGCAGCGACCAGATCTGCAGGATGGCGTCGATCTGGGTGGCTTCCGCCACCTTGCCGTCCAGCGCTTCGATCTGCGCCCACAGCTCGCGCGCATCGAGGATTTCACGTGCAGCGGTGTAGGCCTTGGCGATAGCCGCCGGCCCCTGCCCCGTGTCCTCCTGCATGCGCATCATGAAGGTGGCGCCCATGCGGTTGATGGTGGAGTTGGTCACAGCCGTGGCGATGATTTCGCGCTTCAGGCGATGGCGCTGCATATGGTCCGCGTACTTCGCATGCAGCGGTTCCGGGAAGTAGCGCACCAACTCCTTGGACAGGTACGGATCTTCCGGCACGTCCGAGTCGAGCAACTGCTGGAACAGCTTGATCTTGTCGTACGACAGCAGCACGGAGAGTTCCGGACGCGTCATGCCGATACCGCGCGTCTTGCGCTCGGTCAGCTCCGCCTCGCTCGGCAGGTTTTCCACCTGACGGTCGAGCAGGCCTTCCTGCTCCAGCATGCGGATGAAGTGCGCCATCGAACCAATGCGGTGCGCCGACTGGTGCTCCATCAAGGTGATGGCCTGGTTCTGGCGGTAGTTGTCCCACAGCACCAGCTGGCCCACTTCGTCGGTCATGCTGGCAAGCAAGGTGTTGCGCTGGTCGAGCGTGAGCTCGTTGCGCTGCACGGCGTCGCCAAGCAGGATCTTGATGTTCACCTCATGGTCGGACGTGTCCACGCCGGCCGAGTTGTCGATGAAGTCCGTGTTGAGCAGCACGCCATGCTGTGCGGCTTCGATGCGGCCCTTCTGGGTGAAGCCCAGGTTGCCGCCCTCACCGATCACCTTGCAACGCAGCTCCGCACCGTTCACGCGCAGCGCATTGTTGGCGCGATCACCCACGTCGGCGTGAGTTTCAGCACTGGACTTGACGTACGTACCGATGCCGCCGTTCCACAACAGATCCACCGGCGCCTTCAGAATGGCGCTGAGCAGTTCGTTCGGGGCCAGCTGGGTGACATCCGGCTTGATGCCCAGCACCGCACGCACTTCCGGCGAGATCGGGATGGACTTCAGCGTACGCGGATACACGCCACCGCCCGTGGAGATCAGCGACTTGTTGTAGTCGTCCCAGCTCGAACGCGGCAGCTTGAACATGCGCTCACGCTCCACGAACGAACGCTCGATGTCCGGCGTCGGGTCGAGGAAGATGTGGCGATGGTCGAACGCGGCGACCAGCTTGATG
>NZ_JAELTQ010000208.1 GCF_016428905.1 Dyella sp. ASV24
CAGCAGACCCTTCCCGACCCGCATGGCTGCCGTTCGTGCGCCCACCCTGACTGCGGTCGCTTCGATGGGCCGCGTCAAGTCGAGTGCCGCGCGGTGGCAGCCAACGCCTGCGCCCGAGACCAGTATCGCCCGGGCGGTGCCCTTGCAGTGATGAACGAGCCCGAGACGACGACGCATCGGACTGTAGATGTGATCGGGGGCATCAAGCTGGCCTCCCGTGACTGCCGCGCGGAGAAGCGCAACGCGGCCGCCAACGAGCTGCTCGACGTGCTCGGCGCCGCGCGGGAGCTAATCTTCGCTAGCCGCGAGCTGGACTCCGCGCAGCGCGAGCACGACCAGCTCGGGGCTGCGATGGGCCGCGCGTCGCGCTCACTCGTGGACATGGTTGTACAGCCCGACCTGTCCTACCAGGCCGCCGAGCAGGAATACGACCGACTCGACGATGCGGTATCGCGCTCGCTCAAGCGCCTGCTGCTGGCACGCCGGCGCCACGCCATTGCGCTGTCCTTCATCGCGGAGGAAGTTGAGGTCGCCAATGCGGTTTAAGCGGCGCGACCGCTGCCCGTTCAATGACACACCTCGCAAGCGAGCGGCGCTGGAGCGCAAGCAGCGAAACGAACGCGAGGCCCTGCCGCTGTTCGCGGCTCAGGTGGCTGCAGAGCAGGCGTCCGCTGACGACATCATGGCGGCGCGAGCGAAGTCCTGGGATCGGGCTGAACGGGAGGGGCGCGCTCGCGATGCCTCGGACTGGCGCCGGGCCCGCGCCAAGCTGGCCAGCTATCCGGCCGATGTGGCGCGCGCTCTGCGCTCCTACTGGGCGATCAATCAGTGGCCAGGAACCGCGATCTATTTGCTGTCCATGATGAACATGTTCGACAACGGCCGGCTGGACGCGGTGGAACGCATGCTGGGGCGGGGATCGGGCGCGCAGAATTGATCCGGTCTTTGTCGCGTCGCGCCGCGTGCGACATTGCCTTCAACACGAGGCGATGGCGGGATTGTCTGGGATGGACGGAAGGAAATGGCAGGCGAAGAGCAGCGTGTTCACGATGGACTTCATCTTGTCCTTCAGGGACGGAGTGGCGCCGGAAGGCCCTCTCTTGCGTCAATCTCGACCGGTTGTATGGGTGATGGAGCCGCCACGCTGTGTCGGCTATTCCATCGACCTCGACCTGCATAAGGCACAAGCATGATTAAGATCGACACCAATCTCCCGGCACCGCTTCTCTACGGCTGCGATCGTAGCTACAGCATCGAACACATCGTGGCCATGCAGCCCGCCACCCACCTCCGGGACGGCGAGCGCGCGCTGTTCGGCATGGTGCTCCCGAGCTGGCAGCGCGCGGAGTGCTGGGACGTCGAGCGCAAGCGTCGCTTTATCGAAGGCATCTTTCTGGGCCTCGGTACCGGCTATTACGTCCACACCCAGTTCGACTGGGATCGGGGCGCGGTGCGCACCGCAGGTGCTGGACTTCTGCTCGAGGGTCAGCAGCGATTTACGGCGCTTCGCGACTTCGTGGCCGGTGAGCTGTCGATCTTCGACGGGTTCACCTATGCGAGCTTGTCGCTGGCGGACAAGCGTCGCCGGTTCCTGCGTGTGACTTTCCCGAGCATCGAAGTCCGCCCGGATGCTGAGGAGGCGGAACTTCGCGAGCTCTATGATCGCTTGGCCTTCGGTGGTGTGCCCCACAAGCCGAGCGAGCGCGCCGTGATCTCGGGGGAGGCAGCATGATCACGCCGGCAACCTGGACCGACATCACCTCCTACCTCCTGACCGCCGCATTGGTTTCCCCGATAGCGGTATCCGTGGTCTGGTTGATTTTCTTCAAGCGCCCGAGCGAGAAGGGTGTCGCGCGGCGTATCCGCTGGGCAGCGCGCTTCTACTGGGTGGAGCGCTGGATGGGAGGCTTGGTCGCGCTCGCGTGGGTGCTTCTGATGTGTTGGCTGTTGCCGACCCCCGCGAATCATCCGCTGCTCTTTACTGAGCACTTTTGGCTCGCTGTGGTCGGGGGCATCCTCGCCATGGCGCTGCTCCCGATTCCGGTCCTCCTTTTTCTGCTGGAGCTTCAACCGAAGGCCTGGTTCGACCTCGATGAGGTGAGCGTGCGAACCGAAGGGAAGGGACACGTGAGTGTCCATGTCCGTCCGAAGGGGGCGGCAGGGTCGATCAGTCGCTCTCTGCGCGATACCCAGAACAGTGCGCTGCCCGTCGCGAGGTTCTTACAGGCGTACGGGCCAACGCTCAGGGGCGCAGGGGTGTCGGCTATCGACCTGATCTCCCAGGACATCACTGAGGAGATGCTCGAGGACCACGCCTACGTCATCGAGAAGCTGGAGCGGTGGTTTCCGGGATGGGAAGCCCGAGTCGTTGACCCCACGCCCGTGCCACGCGGACGCCGCTGGCTGATCAGCAAAACCCGTAAGGGTGCCCCGGTGGGCGCTTTCTCACGCGGCGTCCAGCTGACCTGGCGTGGCACGGTCATTCACCGTCCGCGTCGGCGCCGCGTGCGCAAGCCGGTCGCCTAACGACCTTTCTTCCCTGCAATCAAGTTCTTGCGGCCTTTGCCGATACACCACACAGGCCCCGCCGCCGGCGCGGGCCTTGTGGCCCCCACCCCCGGAGCACTCCAGCATGAGCTTCCAGCACCATTGCCTTGCCCACGGCGAGGTCCAGGCATTCAAGATCAACCAGCTCGAAGGCGTCCCCGACATCCGGTACTGGAACGGCGCGCTTGTGGCGTCCTGGCTGGGATGGGCGGCCTTGTCCCTCGGCGTCCTCACCGGACTCATGATCCTGGCGGCTTCCCTAACGGACGACGCTGACATCCGTGGTGGTCACCATTGGACGGCACTCGTGCTCGCCGTCGCTACGGGTGTCGTGTACCTCTCCTACCTGGTGGAGCGCTTCCGCAACAGCGACATCATCAGGCGCGAGCAAGACGCGGAGGATCTCGTCCGCGAAGCCACGGTCCTCGAGAAAGAGTGGGTGGTCTCGGTCTATGAAAACCACTACGAGGTGCGCAGCGCCGTCCGTCAGTGGCTGAAGGAGGGAAAAGTGCTTCGCAACCGTGACGTATGCGCGATTCGCGCGTATCTGCTTCGCGTCGAGCCAGCCCGTCAGATCCAGCACCTCGACCGCGCGCTGGCGCGCGGCTGACCTCTTCCCACTTCGACCCTCTCCAGGAGCCCACATGGATTTCAGCACGCACAACTGCCTGTTCGAGGAAGAGTTGGCCGAGTTCAAGCGGGAGCAGATGCAGGCGATCCCGCGCCCCCGTTGCATGGACGGCGAACGCATCTCTGCACTGTTCCGGAAGCTCGCCGGTGGCCTTGCCGTGGTAACTCTCATCTGCGTGATCGGCACCCTGATCGGACTTCCCGTCGTAGACTGGGCGCTCGCCGGCGTCTTTGCATCTTTGGCCGCCGTCTTCTTCGTGCTGATGGTGCGAGAGGAAGGCCGGGATCGAGAGTGGGACAGGGAGAGCTTGTCCGTCGATCGCGACCTACGCGAGGCAAGCCCCCAGCAGAAAGAATGGATCCTCGACCAGTACGAGCGGCACTACCAGGTGAGCCATACGGTCACTTCCTGGCTGGCGCAGGGCAAGATCATCCGCGAGCGCGATTACTGCGCGATTCGACGCCGCGTCGAAGCGGCCGAGGAGCGCATGCACGCCGACAAGGTGGAACAGGCCCTTCGCGCCTGATCGCAAAGTCGCAGTCGGCACACGTCACGAATTCAGGGAAGGGAAAGAACATGCTCAAGGAGCGCCGCTTCTATCCGCTGCAGGTGCTGCGCCGGCTCAATGCAAAGGACATGCGCCGAATGGGGCAGGGCGACCTGGCCGCCGTGAAGTTCTTCACGTGCCGAAGCCGCCGACTGCGCGTGCAATGCCTTGTCACACAGATGGGCGTGGCGACGGTGCCATCGGCGGAGGTGCCTGGTGCATTCGGCATCCGGTTCACCGGTGACGACCGAGCCGTCTTTCGCTGCATGCGCCTGCCCGCGTGAGCCTCCCGCGCGGAACATGAGCTGACTTTATCGGGCACGCCCCTGACGGACGATGCGTGCATGTGACAGGAGGCCCTCATGCAGCTCGCAACTTCTTCGCTCTCCCACTCGGCCCCACTGGATGTGCGCGCCGTCGTGTGCCTCACGCAGTTCGCCATGCACGCCGGCTTCGCCCCGGGCAGCGACTCGCTATTCGCGCAGCACGTCGCCGGCTGGGCCACCGAATGGCAGGGCGTCGAGTCGGGTCTCGCTGGGGTGATTGAAGACGCGTTGTGGAAGCGCAGCTTCGAAGACTTTGCGGCCGACAAGCTGGCCGAGGTCAGGCACCTGTGCAACCCGTGACGCAGACGCGGCGGGTAGGGGTGATAGCCCCGGCCGTGGGAACCCTATTCGCCTTTCGCGGCAGACAGTACCGCGTGACGGCCTGGGCGTGCACGTCGGCGCGACCTCAACGCGACCCCTCCGACCCGGATTCGTGGCTCGACGTTCTCCTGCATGACGTTGCGACCGAGCGGGAGGGAAAGCGCCATCGCTTCTGCCTGAGACCTGAGGCGACCCATGTCATCGGCGCCGGAGTCGCCGGGTGTCTCGCTGCGATCCGCGAGATTAAGGTCGTGGGCATGGCTGACTGGTCTGTGCGCCAACTGCAAGGCGCGACGCGCGCAGCTGAGGAGCGCGGCCGCGCCGGTCGCCTGATTCTGTAGCGGGGAAACCCGCCAACGTAACCCGGGCCTTTCCGCCGGCGGCTGGTACGGCCGAGACGGACACTTTGCCGCGAACCGACCACACGTCGATTGCCGTGCGCGGAAACTTTCTATTCAACAGGGACGGAACCATGACAGACCACGCGTTGACCTCAGCCGACCAAGCGCCGGTGGCGAAGCGCATTCGCTATGGCGAGCTCCTCATCCTGAAGGCGATCCTGGCAGTCGCGCTGGGTGTCTTCTTCTCCTTCATTGCTGTCGATCATTTCGATCCGGCCTTCCGCCTCGCCAAGGGCCTCTCGCAGACGGGCATGCGCGGCGTGGCGGCGTCGTACAGTCTGGACCGGACCGCTAGCGGGTCAGCTGACCTGGTCGCGAGGATGATGTGGTTGGACTCGTCCCCGGACGATGACGGTAGCCGAGAGCTGCTTGTGCGCCGTTACCACATCGAGCACCTCTCGGACGCGAGCGTGGTAGACGCGACCGTACAGCGCGTCGCCGCCGACCTCCGCCACACGCCGCAAGGGTGCACTGGGGCACCGGGAAGCTGCGATCGCTTGACGGGTCGACTGGGAGACGTGTTGGGTACTGCGGCGGTCAATTCGATCATCTTTGAGTTCTACACGACGGGGCTTTCGCACATCCTCGTGGGCATCCTGACGCTGATCATTCTTGGCATGCTCGTGCTGCTGCCGTCTAGTAAGGACGCTCTGCATAAGGACCCGGTAAGTCGCTCCGCCACCAAGGCCGGTATTGCGCTGTCGGGGATGCTTGTTCTGTTCTCGATCGCGCACCACTCCCTGGCGTCCCTGTTCTTCTCGTGATGGTGGTTCCACGTGCGCAAGCGGCGTGTTCTTTGCGTCGTATCCGCGAGCCCGAAAGTGGTTGCACAACCTTCGCGGAGATGACCCCATGAACCTGTTCGCCCCGATTCGCCGTCGCGCAATCGTCGCTTTCGCCGTTGCAGCGGCGGTGGCGCTCGCTCACACGCCCGCGTTGGCATCGGATGGGCGGTGTATGTTGTAGGGGTCGGGGGGTGGGGGCGAAGCTGGAGGGGGGGGGGGGGGGGGGGGGGGGGGGGGGGGGGGGAGGGGGGGGGGGGGGGGGGGGGGGGGGGGGGGGGGGGGGGGGGGG
>NZ_JAELTQ010000209.1 GCF_016428905.1 Dyella sp. ASV24
GTCATCATGGGCCTGCTGCCCGAGGTGGCCTCGGACCTGCATGTCAGCATCCCCTCCGCCGGCTTGCTGGTCTCTGGCTACGCGCTGGGCGTGGCGGCGGGCGCGCCGCTGCTGGCGGCGCTCACCGCGCGCATGGAGCGGCGCAATGCGCTATTGCTGCTGCTGGGCCTGTTTATCCTGGGCAACGCCCTGTGTGCTGTGGCGCCGAACTACGGCGTGCTGATGGTGGCGCGCGTGGTGGCCGCGTTCTGTCACGGTTCGTTCTTCGGCATTGGCGCGGTGGTGGCCTCGCACGTCGTGCCGCGTGGGCAGTCGGCACGCGCTATCGCGTTGATGTTCACCGGCTTGACCTTGGCCAATGTGCTGGGCGTGCCGTTCGGCACCTTCCTGGGTCAGTGGGCCGGCTGGCGGTCCACCTTTGCCGCGGTGACCGGTCTGGGCATCGTGGCGGCCATCGCGGTATGGCGTTTGGTGCCGGCCCTGCCGGATCTGCCGTCGCCGCATATGAAGCGTGAGCTTGGCGTGCTGCGTCAGCCGCAAGTGCTGTTGGCTCTGCTGATGACGGTGCTGGGTTTTGGTGGCGTGTTCACCGTGTTCACCTACATCGCGCCGATCCTGCAGCAGGTATCGCATGTCAGCGTGGGTGCTACCGGTTGGGTGCTGATCCTGTTCGGCGTGGGCACCACCATTGGCAACATGCTCGGCGGCCGTCTGGCGGACTGGCGTCTGATGCCGTCATTGGCCAGCGTGTTGGTGGTGCTGGCGGTGATCATGTTTGCCTTCGCCTGGACCATGCACAACACCATCGCGGCCATCGTCACCGTGTTCGTGTGGGGCATTGCGGCGTTCGCCACAGTGCCGCCGTTGCAGATGCGCGTGGTGCAGCAAGCGAGTGAAGGCCCGCACCTTGCTTCGACGCTCAATATCGCGGCCTTCAACCTCGGCAACGCGATCGGCGCTTTCATTGGCGGCTCAATGATCGGCATGAACCTTGGCCTGCCTTCCGTGAGCATCGCGGGCGCGGTGGTGGCCTTGCTCGGCCTGCTGGTAACGCTGATCAGCGCCGCGCTCGAACGTCGTCGCGCCGCCACCCTGGTCGCGTGCGCCTGATTCCCGCGCTTACCCCATAGAACGAAGGAACGTCATGACATCGCAGCACAACGTAGCACTCGTCGTCGGCGCGCAGGGCGTGATCGGCCGTAACTTGATCGATCACCTGTCGACCTTGGACCACTGGCAGGTGATCGGTCTCTCGCGACGCGGCGGCACGGATCAAGAGCGCGTGCGTCACATCGCCGTCGATCTTCTCGATGCCGACGACGCGCGCAAGAAACTCGGCGCGCTTTCCGGCGTCACGCACGTGTTCTACACCGCCTACCAGGATCGCCCCACCTGGGCGGAACTGGTGCCGCCCAATCTCGCCATGCTGGTGAACGTGGTCGATGCCGTCGAGCCCGTGGCCAAGCGCCTGCAACACATCAGCCTGATGCAGGGCTACAAGGTCTACGGCGGCCATCTTGGACCGTTCAAGACGCCAGCGCGGGAAACCGACGCGGCCTTCATGCCGCCGGAATTCATGCACGACCAGCAACGCTTCCTCGAAGCCCGTCAGCAGGGCAGGGCGTGGAGCTGGTCAGCCATCCGCCCGGCGGTAGTGGGCGGATTCGCGCTGGGTAATCCGATGAATCTGGCGTTGGCGATTGCCGTCTACGCGTCGATCAGCAAAGAACTCGGCTTGCCGTTGCGCTTTCCCGGCAAGCCGGGCGCATACGATCACTTGCTGGAAATGACCGACGCAGGCCTGCTTGCGCGTGCCACCGTATGGGCAGCCACTGAGCCGCGCTGCGCCAATCAGGCGTTCAACATCACCAATGGTGACCTGTTCCGTTGGAACGAAATGTGGCCCTTCATCGCGGACTACTTCGGTCTGGAGGTGGCTCCACCCTTGCCGCTGTCGCTGGACACCGTGATGGCGGACAAGGCGCCCCTGTGGAAAGCCATGGGCGAACGCCAGGGTTTGGCATCACACGACTGGTCCGAGGTATCGTCGTGGCGTTTTGCGGATTTCGTGTTCTCCTGGGATTACGACATGTTCGGCGACGGCTCCAAGGCGCGCCGCTTCGGCTTTCACGAGCATGTGGAAACCAAGGCGATGTTTACGCGACTGTTTGACGACTTTCGTCGGCGCAAAATCATCCCCTAAGTTTTCCCCTTTCCTGAGGAGCCTTGCATGAAAGCTGTTGCCTACCGGCAGAGCCTGCCCATTACTGATGCGCAGAGCCTTATCGACATCGAGCTTGCGCAGCCTGCGCCACAGGGACGTGACCTGCTGGTGCGTGTAGAAGCCGTGTCGGTCAATCCCGTCGATACCAAGATACGGCAGCGCGTCGATCCTGCCGGTACCGACAAAGTACTGGGATGGGACGCGGCGGGTACCGTCGTGGCCGTGGGCGCCGATGTCACCTTGTTCCAGCCGGGTGACGACGTGTACTACGCGGGCGCTATCGATCGCTCCGGCAGCAACGCGCAGTTTCAGCTGGTCGACGAACGCATCGTGGGGCGCAAGCCCGCCACACTCGATTTTGCGCAGGCCGCTGCCTTGCCGCTTACCACCATTACCGCGTGGGAAATGCTGTTCGATCGCCTGGGCGTGCCGCGCGGCAGCACACCACGTAGTGGTGTGATTCTTGTCGTCGGGGGTGCCGGTGGCGTGGGGTCGATGGCCATCCAATTGATCCGTCGCCTCACCAATTTCACCGTTGTCGCCACCGCCTCGCGGCCGGACACCCAGGCATGGGCGAAGGGCATGGGGGCGCATCACGTGGTCAATCATCACGGTGATCTGGTGGCTGCAGTGAAGGCCGTCGCACCACAGGGCGTGGACTATGTGCTTAGCCTTACGCACACCGAACAGCACTACGCCGCGCTGGTCGAACTGCTTAAGCCCCAAGGCAAGCTGGCCTTGATCGACGATCCGGCGACGCCGCTGGATATCCGTCTTCTCAAGCAAAAGAGCCTGTCACTGCACTGGGAGTTCATGTACACCCGCTCGCTGTTCCACACCGAGGACATGCAAGCCCAGCATCGGCTGCTCAACGAAGCGGCTGATCTGGTCGATGCGGGCGTGCTACGGACCACGTTGCGTGACAACCTCGGCACCATCGACGCGGCGAACCTGCGGCGCGCGCATGCACAAGTGGAGAGTGCAAGCACCATTGGGAAAGTCGTGTTGAGCGGATGGTGATTCGCCAGCGCTTTTCATGGCGCTGACAACACGCCGAAGGCACATCGACCAGCGGCGACGCTAAGGCGTCGTTGTGCTGACACGGCCTGTTCGCTCATTGCGTGCATAGTGTCCGTGAACTGCGAAGCGGACATCAATCACAGGTTAGTCACTGTACGTGCGGTAATTTCCCGGCCCGGAATTCCGGGTTCATCAGCGAAAGCGGCCTAGCGCTTTCGGATGCCTGCGGTTGGCATCGTCTTTGGCAAAGCCATGGTTCTGCAGCGTTGTAGCGCGCGGTAAGCAGCAGGGGAATCGGCACGTCGATTCATCTGCGCCTTGGTGTGCGTGACGGCCGCATTAATCGATCCAAAGCCGCTCACAAGACCTGGCGCAGACGTAAGTCGTTACACCAGCGGAAGCTGGAATCCAGCGTCTTTGCATGCAAGTAAGGCACGGGCCCCGGCTTATGTCGGGGTGAGGGCGGCTTTTGCGATTCTTTTTGAGTGCAACACGAAGTACGCGGTGATGGCCGCGTCTTCGTCAGGTGCGTGCGCGCGATTGAAACGCGCATGTATCGCCCATCCACGAGCAGCGGGGGTCATCATGAAACGTGAGCTAATGGTTTTGGCGTTAACGGCAGGATGCATGGGCGCGGCGGCGGCCGCGTCGATCGCAACAGGCAATCTACTCGCGGTCGATCAAAGCGCCGGCACTAGCCAGCAGGGCGCACTATTTATCGTTGATCAAAGTAGCGGCAACCGAACGTTGTTCAGCGATTTCGGAAATAGCGCGCAAGGGCAGACGGGTGTCGATCCCAATGGCGTGGGTTGGATGCCAGCGGGCTTGCTTGGCTTGCTCAGTTCGGCCGAGGCCGTTGTTACCGATGGAAGCGCGGGAACGAACGGACAAGGCGCGCTAGTCGAAGTTGATCCAACGACGGGCAATCGAACCCAGCTGAGTGATTTCGGCAACAGCGTGCAGGGTGATGTGGGTCAGGATCCATCCGGCGTGTTGGTTGTACCGGGCTTGTTGGGATTGACTGCGCAAATCCTGGTTGTCGATCCGATGGCCGGAACGAATGGTCAGGGTGCGATTTTTTCGGTGAACAGTTCGGGCAGTCGCGCGCTGCTGACGGATTTTGGTGTTGGCACGAATCAAGGCGTATACCCCGACAGCATGGTGTATTGGCCAGGGCTACTCGGGTTGTTGGGCAGCACAGTTCTTGTCGCTGATGGCAGCGCCGGTACGAATGGGCAAGGTGAGCTGTTTACCGTGGATCCTGGCACTGGCGCGCGCGGTGTGCTGAGCGATTTTGGCAACACCACACAGGGGTGGGTGGATGCGAACCCCGAATCGACGCCGATGAGCGTCACCATCAGTCCGTCCGGCGCTATCTATGTGCTGGTTCAGGAGTTGAGTTTGGGTGGTGGTGGCGCGGTGGTGCAGGTGAATCCATCGAACGGGTATCGAACGCTGATCACCGATTTCGGTACGGGCACCACGGCGCAAACCTCCGTCGCACCCAACGGCATTACTTGGTTGTCATCATCGGGATTGCTGGGCGTCACCGATGCCGATGGCGGGCCGGAAGGAAATGGCGCGTTGCTGACGGTGAACCCGTCGACTTACCAGGTTGGCACGCTCAGCGATTTCGGTAACGCCGGTCAAGGCGCGCTGGGTGCGGATCCGAGTGGCCTGACTTTGGCCCAGTAGCCGGATAAGTCGTTCGATGAATTTGCCAATGACCTAAGCGCCATGTGCACACGTCCCTTGATCTCGATCGACGGGCGACGATGCGCACCAACCCATAGGAAAAATATCCATGAACATTTCTACACGAAAGAGCCGGTTAAGCATGGGGCTTCTCGTTTTTCTTGCCTGCGGTTTCATGACGTTTGCGCCGTCTGTCATGGCGATGCAGTTGTTTATCAAAACCCTCACGGGAAAGACGATCACCCTCGAGGCTGAGCCGTCCGATACGATCGAAAACCTCAAGGCGAAGATTCAAGACAAGGAAGGTATTCCGCCTGACCAGCAGCGACTTATTTTCGCTGGAAAGCAGCTTGAAGATGGCAGGACAGTGAGTGATTACAACATTCAGAAAGAGTCGACGTTACATCTCGTTCTGCGGTTGTGACCCATCCTGCGTCTGGCCTTGCAGGCATCATGATCTTGCCATTTCCTGCCAGTGCGCCGTTTTAGGAAGTGGCCCGGAGGAGCTCGGGCTGGGTTGAGCCGAGCACATAAAAAAGGGAGCGCTTAGCGCTCCCTTTTTCTTATTCGCTTTTCATCAATCGATCAGCGAGGTTCCGTGCCTGTTGCCGGATTTCCGGCATGGCTGTGG
>NZ_JAELTQ010000020.1 GCF_016428905.1 Dyella sp. ASV24
CTTCTCGGGTACGTCCCCGACCAGCCGGCGACCAAAAACGAGGGTCGTCATCGGTTCGGCAGGGGCCAATGGGCTGCGCGCCGCCACCCGCCATACATGAACGAGATAGCCCACCCATACCAGGCCCAGGCTCAGCAACACCGCCACAGTCGTCACCACGGCCGCATGCAGCACGTCACGGTCGCTGAGATAGCGCCAGGGGCCACGTTTGAGCGGGGCAATGAAAGGAGGCACGAACGGGCAGGGTGGGGCAGGCGGAGGCCGGTAGCGCAGTGTGCGCAGCCCCTTGCCCAGACGCAATCCGGCGTTCGGCGCATACCGGTTAAAATGAACAGGCTTACCCCTGTCGATTGTCCAGACTAGGAAATATCGAAGCCCCTCGCTAGGCTCGCGCGATGTCAGTACCGATCCACCCCCTTGCCGTCCGTGCCTACACGGTGACTTCGGCGCTGGGCCAAGGCCTCGAAAGCCACCTCGCCGCCCTGTCCTCGGGCCGCGGGGGCCTACGTCAAAACGACTTCAGCAGCGCCCCACTGGCGTGCTGGATAGGCCGTGTCGATGGCGTCGAAGATGCCGCGCTGCCCGCTGCCCATGCCGCGTGGGAATGCCGCAACAACCGCCTCGCCTGGTTGGGACTCCATCAGGACCGTTTCCTGGAGCACGCGCTGGACGCCCGCCAGCGCTATGGCGCCGCGCGCGTGGCCTTGGTGTTGGGCACCTCTACCGCGAGCATCGGCGCCACCGAGGAAGGCTATCGCCACCTCGACGAGAACGGGCACATGCCGCCGGACCTCCGTCGCCCCCTTATTCACGCGCCGCATTCGCTGGCCGGCTTTGTGGCCGAGGCATTGGGGCTGGAAGGGCCGTGCCTGACGGTATCGACGGCCTGCTCGTCCAGCGCCAAGGTATTCGCCAACGCCGAACGACTGATTCGGCTCGGCCTTGCCGACGCCGCGGTAGTCGGTGGCGTGGATACCTTGTGCGACAGCGTGCTGTTCGGCTTCAACGCACTGGAACTGGTTTCGCCCGAACCCTGCCGCCCCTTCGATCAGGCGCGTCGTGGCATTTCCATCGGTGAGGCCGCCGGTTTTGCGTTGCTCGAACGCGTGGATGCCGCACCGGATGCGCTACGCCTGCTCGGCTATGGCGAATCCAGCGATGCGCACCATATGTCCACACCGCACCCCGAAGGTCTGGGCGCCGAACTCGCCTTGCGCGACGCCCTGGCACGAGCGGGTTTGAGTGCAGAGCAAGTCGATTACATCAACCTGCACGGCACGGCCAGCCTGAAGAACGACGAAGTGGAAGCCGCCCTGATCGCGCGCGCGTTTCCCACCACCACACGCGCCAGCTCCACCAAGGGTTTCACCGGGCATACGCTGGGTGCAGCAGGCATTCTCGAAGCTGCTTTCGCGCTGCTGGCCATCCGCCACGGACAAGTGCCCGGCAACCTCGGTTGCACTCACCCCGACACCGCGTGCGGCCCGCAATTGGCGCTGCAGAGCGAGCAGCGCCAGGTCAACGTGGCTCTGAGCAATTCGTTTGGATTCGGTGGCAACAATGCCTGCCTTGCCTTCGGGAGGGCGCTGGCATGAGTGCGTTGCAGGTTTATGTCGAAGGCATCGGTCTGTGGTCGTCCGAGCTAGGTGACTTCGCGGCGCTGAAGGCCCAGCTCGCGGGTTTGCCGGTGGAACCCCCGGCAAGCCGTCCCCGTGCGGAGATATTGCCGCCGAATGAGCGCCGCCGCGCGCCGGAAAGCGTGTTGCTCGCTGTGGAAGTCGCGGGACAGGCGGTGGCCATGAGCGGCCGCGATGCCCGCGACCTGCCCTGCGTCTTCAGCTCTACGTTTGGCGATCAGCACATCTCCGACTACATGTGCACCACCCTGGCCACGACACCGGCCGAGCTGTCGCCGACCCGCTTCCACAACTCGGTGCACAACGCGCCAGCCGGCTACTGGACCATCGCTACGGGCTGCCATGCGTCGTCCAGCGCCGTCAGCGCCAGCCAGGCCAGCCTCGGCGCGAGCCTGCTGGAGGCCGCCACCCTTTGCGTGGCCGAACAGCGGCCCGTGTTACTGGTCTGCAGTGACATCTCGGGCCAAGGCCCGCTGAGGGAGATGACCGGCACGCACCGATCGTTCGGCATCGCGCTGGTGCTGGCGCCGGCCGCCTCGCCGCAGACGTTGGTCCGCCTCGATCTGGACCTGATACCCCATGCTGGCGAGGCACTGCGTCCCGCGCCTGCAACGGGCGCGTGGTACGAAAGCAACCCGATTGCCGCATCCGCTTGGCCGCTGATGCAAAATCTCGCTACAGGCGAAGGTGACTGCACCCTTGCCGCCGCCGAAACCCTGGCGTTGAGGGTTGCCCTGGAGACACCTGCTTGAATACGTCCGATGCCCGCTGGTGCGTGCTGATTCCCTGCCTCAACGAAGAGGCCGCGATCGGCAGAATCGTCCAGTCCGTCCTGTCGCTTGGCGTGCCCGTGATCGTGGTCGATGACGGCTCGGACGATCGCACCCCCGATATCGTGCGCGACCTGCCGGTCACGCTACTGCGCCACCCACAGCGCAGTGGCAAGGGCGAAGCGCTGCGCACCGGCTTCCGCGAGGCCGTGCGCCAGGGTTTCGACGCCGTGCTCACCATGGATGGCGACGGCCAGCATCTGGCCAGTGACATTCCGCGCATCGCCGCCGCCGCACAGCGCTATCCGAACCACATCGTCATCGGCGCACGCCTGCTCGAGCGCGAACAACAACCCAAGGCTCGCCGCCGCGCCAACGCCGTGGCCGACTGGGGTATCTCGTGGGCCTGCGCGCAACCGGTAGCCGATACGCAAAGCGGCCAGCGCTGGTATCCGCGCGCTGCGCTCGACCTGGTGGATCTGCCAGCCGAAAATTTCGTGTTCGAAGCCGCCATCCTCATCTCCGCCTCGCGCGAGAAAGGGCTGGGTGTCGTGTCGGTACCGATCGCCTCGCGTTACGAAGGCGAATTCCGCATCAGCCATTTCAGCCCGATCCGCGACGTCACCCGCATCACGACTTACACCGTCGGGCAGGTGTTCCGTTACGGCGACGTCATGGCCAGCTATCGCCGCTCGCGCGCATCACGACCGATCGTGTTCGACGCCGCGGTGACCTGAACCTGCACGGCCCAGCCACGCCGGGGCATACGGACTCAGGCCATGCCGCCGTTGACGCCGATCACCTGACCATTGATGTAGCCCGCTGCATCGGAGCACAGGAAAGCCACCAAGGCCGCGACTTCTTCCGGCCTTCCGGCACGCTGGGCAGGCACGATCTCGCGGATACGCTCCGCTGGGAAATCTTCGCCAATCATGCGACCTTCGATCACGCCCGGCGCCACGACATTTGCCGTGATGCCGCGCGAGGCCATCTCGCGCGCCAATGATTTGGTGGCGCCATGCAGTGCGGATTTCGCTGCCGCGTAATTGGCCTGCCCTCGATTGCCGAGCTGCGCCGCCACCGAGCTCACCGACACGATGCGCCCAAAGCGCGCACGCGCCATAGGCAACAGCAGCGGCTGAGTGACGTGGAAAAAGCCATGCAACGAAACGTCGATCACACGATGCCAGGCTTCCTCTGACATGCCCGCCATCGGGCTGTCCTCGTGCACCCCGGCGTTGTTAACCACCGCATGGATCGGGCCGTCGGTCATCAAGGCCTCCAGCGCATGTTTTGTCGCGGCACCATCCGTCACATCGAACGCCACTGCCTGCGCGCTGCCACCGGCATCCCGAATGGCTGCCGCCACGTCGTCCGCGCGGGAAAGACCAGCGTTCGCGTGCACGATCACGTGATAGCCACCCGCCGCCAAGGCGCGCGATATGGCGCCACCGAGATCACCGCTTCCGCCGGTCACCAGCGCACGACGGGAAGAATGGGCCTGTGACATGGCGACCTCGCTATCAGAGAGAAGGATGGATAACGGCAGCTCGCCCGCTTACTAGAGCGCGACCATTCTGCTCCACGCGGAACGCGTACTGCGCACCGGATGAATCGGCGTAAAGACTTTCCGCATGGATATCCAGGCGTCCCAACGATGGATCAACGTACTCCACGCTGAGCGATACATCTCGCAGACTGACCAGGCGCCCAGGACGCACATCACTGGCCCCGTGCTCGCGCGCCAGCAGGGCGCCATGCACAGCCATCGCCTGCGCGCCGTATTCAGCCAGATGCACCGCGTGCAACCCGGTAGAGCCACGTAGAGGGTGTTCCGCCAGCGCGTGGCTTTGGGTCACGGCATGGATGGATGTTTCATCCCAGCCCAGCACGTCATCGAGCAGGCTCATCGCGCCTTGGTGAGGGATAAGAGAAGCCCAATCAGTCTTGGCGAGCATGCGGAGCCATCAGGATCGAAAGGCAGAAATGGAAGGCGACACCCAGGCTGACCGTGAGGCCGATGGCACGCAGCACGGGAATCGTGCTCCACGCCAGCATGCCGAACACCAGCAGCGCGGACAACACGCAAACCAGCGTGGCATGCAAGGTGCGACGCTGCTCGGCCGCATCACCGGTATCGCGCTCGAAGAACAGCGCATAGTGCAGACCAAGGCCCGCGGCCAGGATCAACGCCACGAGATGGAACAGCGATACCTCCACGCCGCACACACGCTCCACCGCCAGCACCAGGAACGTCGCCAGCGTCATCGGCGCCAGCACGTGCCATGCGCGCCGGAAGCTGCGCAACGCGATGATGATCGCCACTACCAACAGGATGCCCGCACCCAGCAGGGCATGAAGGATGCGCGTGCGGTAGTCGACCACCAGTGACTCGGCGGCACTCTTGAGATCAAGCAGCCTTACTGCACCGCCGCTATTCTGCGACAGCGCCTGCAGCGCATTGAGATCATGCACGCCGCTCAGCGTGCCCAGGCCCAGCCAATGCCCATCACGCTCCACCAGCATGCCCGATAGGCGCTGCCCCAAGGGCGATGTGGCGAACTGTTGTGGCGTCAACAAGGGCAGTTCGCGCGCCTTCTGCACGTCGTCGACGAAGGGCTTGAACAATCCAGGCTGGAACGGCATGCCTTGTTCGGCCTCGGCGAGCGAGCGTTCGAGCACATCGCGGGCGGGTAACGCCTGTTGACGTACGCGCTGGACGGCCTCGCTCGGCAGATAGCGGGAAGGAAGCTCCACGGCATCGACGGCGTGGCGCGCGACCAGTGCATCCAACGCGGGCTCGATCCGCTCCGAAAGCGCCAGCACGCCTTGTTCATTGGGCGCCTGCAGCACCAACAGATAGCGCACGTCCGGCGCGCCAAGCGCCTCGCGCAGGCGGGCGTCACGCATCAGCAGATCACGAGGCAATGGCGTCAGCGCGGACAGATCGTTCTGCCAGAATGGCCCTTGTGCAAATGCCAGCATCAGCACGGTGGCTACCGCTACCAGCACAGGAACCCAGCGCGGACGCGGCAGGCGGTCCACCATCCTGCGCGCGCGCATCAGCCAGCCCATATCGGCAACGTCATGTACGCGCGCGGGCAGCAGATGGGGCAACAGATAGCGCGTGCTGAAACCGGCCACCAGCAGGCCGGTGACGGTGAAGACAGCAAGCTGCCGGAGTCCGTTCACGCCCGACGCGAAGAAAGCGAGATACGCGATACACGCCGATGCGATAGCCGTGAGCAACAACGGCCACAGGTCACGCACGCTCTGCACCGCGCTTTCGTCGGCGCGACGATGGCTCAGCACGCGGATCGGATACTCCTGCGCCACGCCCAGCAAGGTGAAGCCAAAAGCCAGCGTGATGCCATGGACCTGCGGGAACAACACAATCAGTGCGGCGATACCGGCCAATGCGGCGCTGGCAATGGGGAGCGCCGAAAACAGCAGCGAGCCGATGCTCCGGTACGCCAGCAAGAGCAAGACGATGAAGCCCACCGTGGAGATGCGCCCGATCCACTCGGCCTGACCGCGCGTCTGTGCATTCGCCACCACGCTGAAGTAGCCGGGTCCACTAACGATGAGCGAAGCGCCCGCATGTTCGGGCAACCCGTCGAACGCGCGATGGATACCGTCGATGGCGGATGCCTGTGCATCCGGGTCGAAGCCCGGCGCTTTCGTCAGCACCAGCAGCAAAGCTTCGTGCTGCGGCGAGAACCACACGCCTTGCACCACTTCAGGCGATTTGGGTGGCGACCAGCGCTCGGCGAGCTTGAGCACTTCCAGCGTGGGATCGCGTGGCAACAGGCCCTTCAGCAAGCTGGCCGCCGGTGAAGACAGATCATCCAGCCGTTGCTCGAGCTGGTCACGCAGATAGGCCGTGTCCAGACGCTCGTGGTCCAACGTAGGTGACAACAAGAAGCGGTAAGGCAGCAGGGTGTCGTCAATCGCGCCGATATCGAAGCTGCCGTTGAGCACCTGCGTGTAACTTGAATCCTTGCGTAGTGCAGCGCTCAGCTGTTGGCTGAGATCGGCCAGTTGCTCGTCCGATTTACTGGCGATGGCAAGCAGCAACAGACGCGAACCAGGACCTTCACCCACCTGCTCCATCAGCAGCCGCTGATCCGGCGTGGTTGGCGCCGGCATGAAACTCCGCAGGTCGGTACTCACGCTGAGATGCGTCACGACGAACAGGCCGAGCAGCGCCAGGGCCGCCAGCCAGGCTACAAGCAGAGTCACGCGCCCGCCACGACGCAGCATCAGTCACCCTCGCAGAGGGTCACGAGCGCATCGCGAGTGGGCGTAGCCGGCATCCTGGCCGCATAGGCGCCCAGCAGGTCGATGGCCACATCGCCATCGGCCTCCTGCATGCGCATACAGTGAGGCTCGTTGCCGCGACCGTCGATGTCGATGCGGCTCACCGTCTGCGCGAGTTTCGCGTCTCGCGGTGTCAACGTCAGCGTCCAGTGGTCAGGACCATTCACACTGTGCTGGACCACGAAAGCTTGCTCGAGTCGCGGTGCATCACCGCCGAGCAACGCGACGAAACTGTCGAGCAGCAACTGCAACTGTGGCGCGCGCTTCAAAGAGAAACTGCGCGACGAACGACCCTCGCGCTGTTGGGTGACTTCCCCATTGGCAATGGTCGACACCTCATGATTCGGGTGTTCGACAGTGCGCTCCAGACGATCGTCGCCCAACCAAGCCAGCTGGCCCGACACCATCAACGGTTTGTCGAGCATCTTCATGAAGCGCGCTTCGGCGAAAGGCGTGCGCGCCGGCGCTGGCCGTCCCAACGAGGACACCAGCGCGCGCGTGGTGGCTGCATCCTCAGGCGCCGACGCGTTCGCGCACAGCGATAGCATCAGGCCGCACAGCAGTACTAATGTCTTGCTGCCAGAAATCATAGAAGTTGAACCAGTTATAGGGGGCAACGTGGATGTAGTGTTCCACTCGGGCGGCGAAACGGGTGATCACCGCGTCCAGCGCTTGCGCGCGTTCCTGTCGCGGAATGTCGACGCGTTCGGCGAAGGGCTCGAACACCAGGCGATACCGGTTGCCGCCTTCAT
This sequence comes from Dyella sp. ASV24, assembly GCF_016428905.1. Lineage (GTDB taxonomy): Bacteria > Pseudomonadota > Gammaproteobacteria > Xanthomonadales > Rhodanobacteraceae > Dyella. Next base: position 7,480 of record NZ_JAELTQ010000020.1, read on the forward strand.
AAAGACCAAAGCACAGCACCACCGGCACGCGCAGGGAATGCGCGAGCAGCCATGGCCCTACCGGGAAGGGCGCCGGCTCGCCAAGCAAGGGCACACGCCGCAGCACCTCGTGCTCACGGCCGCGATCAGCCAGTAGCGCCACCATGGCGCCCTGCTGGCACGCCTCCGCCATCGCGAGAGTGATCGAGGCGCCCCCTTGGGATGCGTCGATCACATTGGCGCCAATGCCTGGTGCCAGCGCTTCCAGCAGCTCGGTCATGGCCGGTGTTTTCTGCTTATCCAGCACAACGCGGAGCGGTGTGTCTGGACTGCGCGTACTGATCGCACGCAAGGCCTCAAAACTGCCTTGGTGCGTACCGAGCAGCAGCACGCCTTGCCCGTTGGCCAGGCAAGCCTCGAGTTCGTCCAGGCCTTCCACCGTGACGTCAAAGCCCTTCTCGCCGTGAGCGAGCAGGAAGACGCGATCGAGGATGGTCGCTGCGAAGTAATGGATGTGCTTCATCACCTGCCAGCACGACACCGGACGGCCAAGCGCGCGCTGCAGAAAGTGGCGCGATGCGCGCCGCTCCGGCCCTCGACGGAAATAGAAGTACAGGGTGATCGGGTAAAGCGTCAGACGGCCAAGCCGGCGACCGCCGCGCAGGGCGATGGTGCGGATCAGCCAGAGTGCGAACTTTCCGCCGCCCTCCGGGCGGCTTTGCCAATGCTCAGTCATGTTGTTCCCTCAATCATGTTGCTCCCTCAACGGTGCCACGTGCGAGCAGTTCGCCATCACGATGGATCTCGAAGCGCACGCGTCCGTTTGCGTCGGTCAGGGTGACCTTTGCTTCGTGATCGGGCAACAGAGGCGCCACGAACTTAGCGTCCAGCACGCGGGCGAGTCGTTCGCCACGCCATGCGCGCAACGCCAGTGCTACCTGTTCCAACAGCATCACGCCCGGGACCAGCGGCGAACCGGGGAAGTGCCCGGGCAGACTGGGGTGATCCGCGGGCACGCGAAATGCGTGCTGATAGTACGGGCGACTCATGACGACGCCGCGTCGTCGCCGTGCAGCAGTTTCGGCCAGCGCGTGGCCACACCCAGTATCAACTCGTGCAGGCTTGGATGAGGAATGTTGCGCAGATGCCAGCGCCGGAAGAAATGCTCCAGCACGAAAGCGCTTGCGATCAACATGTAGCCACCCACGTGGGCGTACGACTGCGCAAGCCCTGCGGATACCGGCCACGGCGACGCGATACCGAGCGCACCGAGCAAGCCACCGGGCTCCGCGCAGAACAACAACACCGCGAGCACCGATGCCTGCGCCGAGGCAAGCAGCGTCCAGAACCAGGTAAGGTGGCGCGCGTAAGCGGCGACGCCGGGTACATCGAGACGCTCACGACCTTCGAGCGCTTCGATGATGCGTGCGATCAATGGCATGCTGCCTGCGCGCAAACTGCGCCCGAACAGGCAGGCCAATAAAACGTTGACCGCGATGGGCACACATTCCAAGAGCAACCCTGCCATCCCGTGCCAACCCAGCCAGCCCATGGCCGCCAGTGTGGCGAGCCAGACGCTCCAAGGCAGCGGACGTCTCGCAGAAAGCGCGGGCGCCATCAGCACGGTAAGCAACAACGCGCAGGCAGCCAGCGAGAAACCCTGGCGATGCGTCAACGCGCCAGCCATCGCCAACACCGGGTAACCGAGCATCAACGGCAACCAGCGCCGCGACGTCGATTTAGGTGTGGATGCAGAAGATGGCGACATGGATGACTCGGCCCATCAGGCAACGTGGCGGCGACAGTGCAAGTCTGCCGCGTGCGCAACCCATCATGCCTGATCTTGGTTAAACGACGCGGTGCCGCTCGATGTGCTCGGACAGCGTGCGCAAACTAGTGAAGATCTTGCGATTCTCGGGATTATCCGAGCGCAACTGGAATCCGTATCGCTTGGAAACCGCCAATGCGATTTCGAGCGCGTCGATGGAATCCAGACCCAGATCACCGCCGAAAAGCGGTGCATCGGGCTCGATCTGGTCGGCGGTGACGGTTTCCAGATTAAGGCTGTCCACGATCAGCGTGGCCAGTTCGTGTTGTGCGGTGCTCTGCTCGGCCATGCCGTTTCGTACCCGAATACTTGCGCCTCTCCCCCAGTGGCGCCGGCCTAGCAGTGTAACATAGCGTCCCAGTTTCTCCGGTTGGATGCCCATGGTTCAGGGTTGTGAAAACGTCAGGCTGGCGCTGCGCCGTGCGCCACGAGTGTCCTACCGATGGGTTGATCCCAGACAGATCTTGCAGGAGGCAGGCACGCTGGCCGTGTTCGGCTTCGGCACGGGCGCAACGCGTAGCGACGATCCTCGTTGGCTGGGCGTGGATCTGGAAAGCTTTGATGCCCCCACCCCGCTTGAGGTATGGCAGGTCGAAGGCCCCGTAAGCCATGGTCGGCAGGGTGATGTGCAGTGGTCCAGCGGTGACGGCTGGCTGTTCGCCGCCATCACCCTCGATGAGGCCGCGCATGGCGGCCCATGCGCCACGGCGGTATCCGCCTACACGCAACTGTGCAGCTTTGTCGCCACACGCCACGAGCGCCACGTGCAGCGCATCTGGAATTACCTGGGTGATATCAACCAGGGTGAAGGCGATGGCGAACGCTACAAGCAGTTCTGCGACGGCCGTGCCGAAGGCATGGGCAACGTTTTCGCGGATGGCTTTCCGGCCGCTACCGCCATCGGCCATCACGCCTCGGCGATGCGGCTGCAGGTCTATCTGTTGGCCTGCGACGAACCCGGTGGGCGGGTGGAGAATCCCCGCCAGGTCAGCGCCTGGCGTTATCCCCGCCAGTACGGCCGTACGCCACCCAGCTTTGCCCGCGCCATGACGCTGCCCGCTCAGGACGCGCTGGCCATCTCCGGTACCGCTGCCGTGGTGGGTCACGCCTCAGCTCACGAAGACGACTTGCTGGCGCAGCTCAACGAAACGCTGCTGAACCTGGAAGCGCTGCTGGCGAGTGCGGGAATGCCCAGCGGATTCGACACCCAATCGCCGCTCAAAGCCTATGTGCGACACCCCACCGACGCACCGGTGGTGCATGACTTCCTCCAGCGCCGCCTGCCCGGCGTGCCGGTGCTGCTGCTGCACGGCGATGTCTGCCGTAGCGAGCTGCTGGTGGAGATCGACGGCTGGCGTTACGCCTAAGCCGGGCTCAGCCCGACCAGCCGTTGGGCGAACGACAGGCGGGAAACGCCTGCCGGAAACTCGAGACCATGAAGTCCGCCTGTGCGGACTTCGCCGCAGGCAGCGCCGCATAAACCTCGGCCAGCGCCAAGGGACCCTTCTGCGCGTCACTGGTCGCTGCAATGGCGACGCTGCTTTGCACGGCGGCGTGAACCGCAAGGCCACTGGAGCGATAACGAAACAGCAGCGTGCAATCGTCCGGACGGGATTGCCAGCTCATGACGGGGTTGGTCTGTCCCAGGTCGAACCCAGGCGTGCCCAACTCGGCCAGCTGCTCACCGGCGTTGGGAAGCAGGCCATTGGCGTCGCCAAGGACACATCCCACGCAAACCGGAATCACTTCATAGCTGACCCAGCCTCCAGAGACGCCCTCAGATGCGGTGAATACGTACCGTGTGCCGCCGTCGGCGCTGATGTCTGCCTCTCGCACGAGCCACCCGACAGGCACCGCCATCCAACCTGCGGCACTGCCGTAGAACCATTGCACGGCGTCTTTGGTCGGCAACGCAGAGACGGCAGGAAGTCCAGGCAGCCGGGCGATATCCGGCCGTATCCAGTCGCCAGCGGAATAGACGTCGATGAGCGTCGCCTCGGCGCCCGCGAACGAGACCGTGCGCAAGCGGTAGTCGGCTCCCGCCGTGGACTGCGCCTCGGGTGAGGCCGGCAGCTCACGAATGTCTTTCGCCGCCCATGCGACTGGGCAAAGCACCCATGACATCGCCAAGACGGCGATTGCAAGAACGCCACGAAACCGAATGCGCATAAGCCCACCCCTGTCACGCCAGCAGGAAACGGAGCTTATACGGGGCCGCACACGGTCCGCGAGTCGGACGAACGGTTAGTGAGACACCGCCCTCTCTATGGCGTTAGGAGGATGGATGACCGATCGGGAAGACACCCGCCCAAAGCTCAGGATGTCGGGGATTTCGCGTAGGCCGGATCCAGATGCTTCAGAAAGTCATGCACCTGCGCGTCGAGGTACGGATTCGCCCCGCCCTGATCCCGGTCGGCCATCTCCTCCTTGCGCCATGTCATCGACTTGACCAGTTTTCCACTGACCGAGTCGAACACACGGACGTTCGCAACGTAGCTCACCAGCGGCGGCCCTTTGGACGCACTGACGAGGGAATTGCTGACCGACGCCATCTCTGGGGCATAACGCACCGTGACCCGATAAGGACTGCTGTCTGGCTGCCCTTGTGCAGGGTTTTCAGGAAGGCGCGCCACTTCTTCGGCCGTTACGGTGTTCACGCTTAACCTGCGGTCATCAGCCCAACGGCCAAACATCCGCTCGATGATCTCGCAATTGACCGTTTTACTGACGCAGGCGAGATAAAAGGAGAAACGCGGCGAGCCATCGTCACCGAACAGTTGCACGCTCGATGCGGCACGCGCGGGCGCACCTATACCTTGCAGAACCAGTACACCCAAGACCACACACACGAACGTCCGCAAACGCATGCTCTGCTCCTTGTCCATGGGTCGCAGCACTGGCAAGAGCGCCATCGCCGCGGGGATTCACTTCTGCTTGGTGGGTCTATGCCATCCCGTGAGCGTGACTTGCTTGGCGCGCGCCAGCGTCAGCTCGCCAGCCGGCGCATCTTTGCCGATAACCGAACCCGCACCGATGGTCGCGTCAGCACCGATGGTGACCGGCGCTACCAGCGCGCTATTGGAACCAATGAAGGCACGGTCGCCGATGGTCGTGAGGTGCTTGTTCACTCCATCGTAATTACAGGTGATCGTACCGGCGCCCACGTTCACACCGCTGCCGATGACGGTGTCGCCCAGATAGCTCAAGTGATTGGCCTTGCTGCCTTCGCCCAACGTGGCTTTCTTGGTTTCGACGAAGTTGCCGATGTGCACACCTGCGGCGAGTTCGGTACCCGGACGCAGGCGCGCGAATGGGCCGATGATGCATGGACCGTGCGTCACCACGCCTTCGAGATCGCAGTGGGCCTGCACGATGGTGCCTGCGGCCAGCTTGACGTTCTTCAAGCGCGTGAATGGCCCCACCTGCACGTCGTCGCCAAGCACTACCTCGCCTTCGAGAATGACGTTGACGTCAATCTCCACGTCCATACCAGCATGGACCTTGCCACGCACATCGATGCGCAGAGGATCCGAGAGACGCACGCCATCCAGCGCAAGTGACTTGGCGCTGCGAGCGCGGTATTCCGCTTCGAGTTCGGCCAACTGCCAGGGATTGTTCGCACCAGCGGCCTCGTACTCATCCTCGCATTCCACACAGGCTGCGGCGCGATTCTCTTCCGCAGCCATCGCGAAAATATCGGTGAGGTAGTACTCGCCCTGCACGTTGTTGCGGTCGAGTTTGGACGTCCAACGCTTTAGCGCGTCGGCCTCCGCCGCAACGATGCCGGTGTTGATCAGATTGATGGCGCGCTGGGTATCATCTGCGTCCTTTTCCTCGACCACCGCACGCACGAAGCCGTTACCGTCGCGCATGACGCGGCCATAGCCGAACGGATTAGTCACGCGTGTGGCGAGCAGACTCACGGTGCCTTCGGCGCGCACCAGCTTCTCGAGCGTCTGCGGCCGGGTCAGCGGTACATCGCCGTAAAGCACAAGCACTGTCGCGTCGTCAGGCACGTCCAGCAGGGCCTCACGCACGGCGTGACCGGTGCCCAGGCGTTGGGATTGCAGCACCCAGCGCAGGTCCGGCTGCCCTTCGAACGCTGCCCGCACCTGGTCACCGCAATGACCGTAGACCACATGAACAGCTTGCGCCTGCAGGGCACGCGCCGCGTCGAGCACATGGGCCAACAACGGTCGCCCGGCCAGCGGCATAAGCACCTTGGCCTTCTTCGATTTCATGCGCTTGCCCTCACCGGCGGCGAGGACGATGACGTGGAGCGGGGCGTTCTTGGGCATGAGTCGAGCCTGTCTTTAGCTAGCGGCGGAGGATAGCAGCCAGAATGCGGCTACCCAGGGACCTGAGGAGGTAGGCCTTGTGGCTATTTCGAGGTACGTGCGGGCGCCGAGGCATCCGTGACCGGCTTGCCGTCCTTCCAGGCAAAACGAAATACATAGTCCATGCTGAACGGACGCGCCTCACTACTCACTTCATGGGTGTTGCCGTTGGCATCGGCAGCCCACTGGCTGATGCGCAGAGGCTCAAACGTCCATTGCATGGCGGCGGCCCGCACCGCCGCGTCGAACAAGCGGGTATCAGGGTCCGCCCGCGCTTCGTCGTCAATCCGCACTTCGGAAACCCGGCCTTCCTCGTTGACGATCAGGCGTGCTCCGACCTCCCGGGGCGGGAGCCGCAGGTCGAGCAGCGTCGGCGGATAGGCAGGTGCCGGGTGCTCGTGTGGTATCGCACCGGTGGATACCTGCCCTAGTGCGAGCGGGTAATGCTGAAGATCGTCCTTGGCAATGGAGCGATACGAGGTGTCGCCTTCCGTCCCCGGCCTGGTCGGCCCTGGAGACGGCGCGCTCGCACAGCCCGCAAGGCCAACGCACAGGGCGCCAGCCCAGCAAACAAGGTGGTACATCCGCCTGCCGCGATGGAGCCATGCGTCCATGTCTACGCCTCCTTGCCGGATCGACGCAGCATAAACAAAAACGCCGGCACAAGGCCGGCGTTCTGCAGGTTGCTGCCTGAGCAAGCTCGCTCAGTGCTTGAGCGTCTTGCGCAGGCGCTCCAGCGCTTGCAGCTGAGTGATCGCCAGGGCCAGCTTGGCCTGTGCCTCGGCAATCTCGACCGTATCGGTGCGATTGGCCAGGGCGTCCTCGGCTTCCTGCTTGGCGCGCAGGGCAGATGCCTCATCAAGGTCGGATGCGCGTGCAGCGGTATCCGCCAGCACGGTGACGACCTGCGGCTGCACTTCCAGGATGCCGCCGGACACCCAGAACTGCTGACGCTCACCATTACCCAGCACCACGTCGACGTGGCCCGGCTTCAGGCGGGTGATCAGCGGCGCGTGGCGGGGCGCGATGCCCAGCTCGCCCATCTCGCCGGTGGCGACCACGAGCTGCGCGTCGCCCGAGAAGATCTCGGCTTCAGCGCTGACGATGTCGACACGAAGGGTATGACTCATTGGTGTTCTCGCTTTGCTTCGAGGGAATAGGGAATAGGGATTAAGGGAATCGGAGAAGCAGGGTGCGCCAACGTGCTGCGCTTTAGCTATTCCCTATTCCCGATTCTCTACTCCCTGAAAGCTGCCCTTAGGCAGCTTTCTTAGCGCCCATTTCCTCGGCCTTCTTGATGGCCTCGTCGATGCCGCCGACCATGTAGAACGCCTGCTCCGGCAGGTGATCCACGTCGCCGTCCACGATCATCTTGAAGCCGCGGATGGTTTCCTTCAGCGGCACGTACTTGCCCGGCGAACCTGTGAACACTTCGGCCACGTGGAACGGCTGCGAGAAGAAGCGCTCGATCTTGCGGGCGCGCGACACGGCCTGCTTGTCGTCTTCCGACAGTTCGTCCATGCCCAGGATCGCGATGATGTCCTTGAGCTCCTTGTAGCGCTGCAGCGTGCCCTGCACGCGGCGGGCCACGTCGTAATGCTCAGCGCCCACGATGCCCGGATCGAGCTGACGGCTGGTGGAGTCCAGCGGATCCACGGCCGGGTAGATACCCAGCGAGGCGATGTTACGCGACAGCGTGACGGTCGAATCCAAGTGCGCGAAGGTGGTGGCCGGCGACGGGTCGGTAAGGTCATCCGCGGGCACGTAAACGGCCTGGATGGACGTGATCGAGCCGGTCTTGGTCGAGGTGATGCGCTCCTGCAGGACGCCCATTTCCTCGGCCAGCGTCGGCTGGTAACCCACGGCGGACGGCATACGGCCCAGCAGCGCGGACACTTCGGTACCGGCCAGCGTGTAGCGGTAGATGTTGTCCACGAACAGCAGCACGTCCTTACCCTTGCCGTGCTCGTCCTTCTCGTCGCGGAAGAACTCAGCCATGGTTAGGCCGGTCAGCGCGACGCGCAGGCGGTTGCCCGGCGGCTCGTTCATCTGGCCGTACACCATGGCCACCTTGTCGAGCACGTTGGAGTCCTTCATCTCGTGGTAGAAGTCGTTGCCCTCACGGGTACGCTCACCCACGCCAGCGAACACGGACAGACCCGAGTGCGCCTTGGCGATGTTGTTGATCAGCTCCATCATGTTCACGGTCTTGCCGACGCCGGCGCCACCGAACAGGCCGACCTTGCCGCCCTTGGCGAACGGGCAGACCAGGTCGATGACCTTGATGCCGGTTTCCAGCAAGTCGTTCGAGGTCGCCTGGTCGGCGTAGCTCGGGGCCTCGCGATGGATGACCCAGTGATCCTTGGTGTCGATCGGGCCGGCTTCGTCGATGGGGCTGCCGAGCACGTCCATGATGCGGCCGAGGGTCGCCTTGCCGACCGGCACCTTGATGCCTTCGCCGGTGTTGCGGGCCACGAGGCCGCGCTTGAGGCCGTCGGTGGAACCGAGGGCGATCGTACGGACGATGCCGTCACCCAGCACCTGCTGGACTTCCAGCGTGATGTCGGTGCCGTCGATCTTCAGCGCGTCGTAAACCTGCGGCACCTGATCGCGTGCGAACTCCACGTCGATAACCGCGCCGATGATCTGTACAACTTTGCCCTGGCTCATGGATGTGCTCCGGATGGATCTTTTAGTGTCTGTCGAGGCGCCGTTTGACGTCGCCAAAAATTAGGTTGGGTTCCGGCGAGCTTTAGACCGCCGCTGCGCCGCCCACGATTTCCGAGATTTCCTGGGTAATCGCGGCCTGACGCGCCTTGTTGTAGATCAGCGTCAGTTCACCGATCACCTTGTTGGCGTTGTCCGACGCCGCCTTCATCGCGACCATGCGCGCGGCATGCTCACTGGCGAGATTTTCCAGCACGCCCTGGTACACCACCGACTCGATGTAACGACCCAGCACGAACTCCAGCACGCTGGCTGCATCGGGTTCGTAGATGTAGTCCCAATCGTGCTTCTGCTCGAGCTTGAGGCCGGCCACCGGGAAATCCGGCGAATTCGGCTGACCCTCGGCGCCCACCATTTCCTGGGCCACCACCGGCAGCGGCAGCAGCGCGTGGATCGACGGCTTCTGCGTCATGGTGTTGATGAAGTCGTTGTGCGCCAGGAACACGCGGTCCAGCTTGCCGCCGGTATAGGCGTCGAGCAGTACCTTGATAACGCCGATCAGGTCTTCCACCTTCGGCTTCTCACCCAGGTGAGTCGCACTGCCAATCAGGTTCACACCCTTGAGGCGGCGGAAGAACTGCACGGCCTTCTGGCCAACAGCGACGACGTCGATCTCGACGCCCTTTTCCTGCCACTGCTGGATAATCGGGAGCAGGCGGCGGAACAGGTTCGAGTTCAGGCCACCGCACAGACCACGATCGGTGCTGACAACCAGGAAACCGACGCGCTGAACCTTCTCGCGCTCCTGCAGGAACGGATGGCTGAAGTCGGTGCTGGCCTGAGCCACGTGCGCGATCACCTTGCGCATGGAGCGCGCATAGGGACGCGAGGCCTTCATCAGATCCTGCGCCTTGCGGATCTTCGAGGCCGAGACCATCTCGAGCGCGCGCGTCACCTTGCGCATGTTCTGCGTGCTCTTGATCTTGGTTTTGATTTCGCGTCCGCTTGCCATTCTTTCGCTCGCTGTGCTCGCTCGAGGGAATAGGGAATGGGGATCAGAGAATAGGGCGGCGAGCTTGCAGCTCTTCCGATTCCCTACTCCCTACTCTCTATTCCCTGTACTACTTACCAGCTGCCAGTCTTCTTGTACTCGTCGAGCGAGGACTTGAAGGTGGCTTCGATGTCGTTGTTCCAGTCACCGGTGGCGACGATCTTCTTCATCAGCTCGCCGTGGTTCTGGTGCATGAAGGCATGCAGACCCTTCTCGAACGGCAGCACCTTGTTGACCGGTAGGTCATCGAGGTAGCCCTTCTCGGCGGCGTAGACCGACAGAGCGAGCTCGGCGATGGAGAGCGGCGCGTACTGCGACTGCTTCATCAGCTCGGTCACGCGCTGGCCACGATCCAGCTGAGCGCGGGTGGCCGGGTCCAGGTCCGAAGCGAACTGCGCGAACGCAGCCAGCTCGCGGAACTGCGCCAAGGCCAGCTTCACGCCGCCGGACAGCTTCTTCACGATCTTGGTCTGAGCAGCACCACCCACGCGCGACACCGAAATACCGGCGTTCACGGCGGGACGGATACCGGCGTTGAACAGGTCGGTTTCCAGGAAGATCTGGCCGTCGGTGATCGAGATCACGTTGGTCGGCACGAACGCGGACACGTCACCGGCCTGCGTTTCGATGATCGGCAGCGCGGTCAGCGAACCGGTCTTGCCCTTCACTTCGCCGTTGGTGAACTTCTCGACGTACTCGGCGGAAACGCGAGCGGCACGCTCGAGCAGACGCGAGTGGAGATAGAACACGTCACCCGGGTAGGCTTCACGACCCGGCGGGCGCTTCAGCAGCAGCGAGATCTGACGGTAGGCCACGGCCTGCTTGGACAGATCGTCATAGATGATCAGCGCGTCTTCGCCGCGGTCACGGAAGTACTCGCCCATGGCGCAGCCAGCGTACGGCGCGATGTACTGCAGCGCAGCGGACTCGGAGGCCGAAGCGACCACCACGATGGTGTTGGCCAGCGCGCCGTGCTCTTCGAGCTTGCGCACCACGTTGGCGATCGACGAGCGCTTCTGGCCGATGGCGACGTAGATGCACTTAATGCCGGAATCTTTCTGGTTGATGATCGCGTCGATGGCCAGCGCGGTCTTGCCGGTCTGGCGGTCACCGATGATCAGCTCACGCTGGCCACGGCCGATCGGGATCATCGAGTCGACGGACTTGTAACCGGTCTGCACCGGCTGGTCGACCGACTGGCGCCAGATCACGCCCGGAGCGACCTTCTCGATCGGCGAGCTGGTCTTGGCATTGAGCGGGCCCTTGCCATCGATCGGGTTACCCAGCGAATCGACAACGCGACCCAGCAGTTCCGGACCGGTCGGCACTTCGAGGATGCGGCCGGTGGTCTTGGCGGTGTCGCCTTCGCGCAGGTGCTGGTACTCGCCCAGCACCACGGCGCCGACCGAGTCACGCTCGAGGTTCAGCGCCAGGGCGAACGAGTTGCCCGGCAGTTCGATCATTTCGCCCTGCATCACATCGGCCAGGCCGTGGATGCGCACGATGCCGTCGGACACACTGATGATCGTGCCTTCGTTGCGTGCTTCCGCGCCAAGCTTGAACTGCTCGATGCGGGTCTTGATCAGTTCGCTGATCTCGGACGGGTTCAGAGTGGTGCTGGACATGGGTCGATATCCTGAAATGTAAGCCGCTAATTACTTATGCCGTCAGCGCGCGGGTCATGCGCGCCAGACGTCCACGGGCAGAGCCGTCGATTACTTCGCTACCGGTATCGATCACCACGCCACCCAGCAGCGATGCATCGACCTGGGTTTCCAGTTCGATCTCGCGCTTGAAACGACGCTTGAGCGATGCCTTGAGCTGCTCGGCCTGCGCGGCATCCAGCGCGAACGCACTGGTCACCTTCACCAGCAGCTGCGACTCGGATTCACGCTTGTACTGCTCGTACAGGGCACCGATTTCCGGCAACAGCGCCATGCGACGCTGTTCAGCCAGCTCACCCAGGAAATGGGCAAACGGTGCGTCGGCAGCCACGCCTTGCGGCAGATGCAGCCCAACGAGCTGTTCCGGCGACACGCGTGGATCGTTGCCGAAACCGGCCACGCGCGGATCCTTGGCCACTTCCGCGGCAAAGGCCAACGCCTGCGACCATGCGCCAAGCGAGCCGGCCTCATGGGCCAGCTCGAAGGCAGCACGCGCATAGGGGCGGGCGAGGGTGATTGCCTGCGCCATGGCTTAGATCTCGGCCACGAGCTGGTCGAGCATCGCCTTGTGGGCGTTGGCGTCGACTTCACGCTGCACGATCTTCTCCGCACCCTGGATGGCCAGTCGGCCAACCCAGCCACGCAACTCTTCACGCGCACGCTGCTGCATGCTCACGATTTCCTCGGCAGCGTTGGCCTTCACGCGGTTGGCTTCGCCGATTGCTTCGGCGCGAGCCTTGTCCACGATCTGGTTGGCCTGCTGCTGGGCGCGCTCGATGATCTCGTTGGCCTGCTGACGGGCCTGCTTGATCTCGTTGGCAACCTTGGCGTCGGCGTCCTTCAGTTCGGCGCGCGCCTTTTCGGCGGCAGCCAGACCATCGGCAACCTTCTTCTGGCGCTCTTCAATCGCGTGATTGAGCTGCGGCCAGATGAACTTGGTGGTGAACCAGACCAGGATGGCGAAAGAGACCATCTGGCCCAGGAAAGTCAGATTGATATCCATGAGCTTTCCAATTAACTCCGGTAACGCGTTAAACCGCCCATCGTCGCAGCGGACATCCGCTGCGACGACTCAATTCGCGCCGATTAGTGACCGGCGGCGGCCTGCACGGCCGACAGCAGCGGGTTCGAGAACGCGAACAGCAGCGCCACGGCCAAGCCGATGATGAACGCAGCGTCGATCAGGCCGGCGAGCAGGAACATGCGGCCCTGCAGCAGCGGAACCAGTTCCGGCTGACGAGCGGCGGACTCGAGGAACTTGGAACCCATGATGGCGATGCCCAAGCAAGCGCCCAGAGCGCCGAGGCCAATGATGATGCCGATGGCGATGGCGGTCAGGCCCTGCACATGGGTAAGAAGTTCGGCGACGTTCATGGAATTCTCCTATGGATCTTTCTAAAGAGTGATAAAGGCAAAGCGGTTTAAAGCGGAACCGGATGAAACAAAAACCTCAGTGATGCTCACGCGCCGTGGCGATGTACACGATGGTCAGCATCATGAAGATGAAGGCCTGCAGCAGGATGATCAGGATGTGGAAGATCGCCCATGCGGTGTTGAACAGCACACCCGGCAGGAAGCTGATCCAGCCCGCGAACAGGCCCGCGATCAGCATGAACACCAGCTCGCCACCGTACATGTTGCCGAACAGTCGCATGGCGAGCGACACCGGCTTAGACAGGTATTCCACGACGTTGAGCAAGAAATTGAACGGCACCAGGATGGCGACGACGACCGGGTTGCTCGCATGGAACGGCGCGGTCATCAGCTCCTTACCAAAGCCCAGGCCACCCTTGGCTTTGACGCCATGGCCCAGCACGATGAAGAACACAGCCAGCGCCAGACCCACCGTTGTATTGATATCGGCGGTCGGCACCCAGCGGAAGAAGGTGTGGTGTGCCACTTCCGCACCGGCGGCGGTCTTCACCGTCCAGCTTGGCGCGTCCAGCGGCAGCAGATCCATCGCGTTGAGGAAGGTCACCCACATGAAGATGGACAGCGCCAGCGGGGTCACCGTACGGCGGTCGCCGTGGAAGGTGTCCTTCACCTGGGTGTCGACGAACTCCACGATCAGCTCGACGAAGGCCTGACCCTTGGATGGCACGCCCGAGGTGGCCTTGCGGGCCTTGAGCCAGAACCACAGACAGAACACAGCGCCCAGCAGGAAGGCCACAAGGATCGAGTCCACGTGGATCTTCATGAAGGCACCATCACCCAAGCTCACCGTGTTGTGGTGAAGGTGATGCTGGATGTATTCCGTTAGTCCGCCCTGCGGCTCGCTTGCCATGTGTTAGCCCTTGAATCTGAACGCCAGCAGATTTATTGCGTAAGCAGCCACCAGCCCCGTGATGGCAGCTAGTGGCGGTAATTTCCATTGACCGAAGATCGCGACGAGCCCTCCGCCGATCACGACCCACTTCAGGACCATGCCTGACATCACGCGCCACATCGTCATGCCGCCACCACCCAGGCCCCTGAAGGTACGCCACGCCAGTAGCGCGGTACCCAGCGCCACGAGTGTGGCGCCTGCAGCGGCCGCCAAAGCTTGGCGCGGCCCCTGCAAAAGGAAGGTGAGTGCCAGGATCCCCGCCACGGCAAGCTGCAGCAAGAAAATGCGCAGCGCCAGACGACGACCTGAAGCAAGACTGTTGATCACGTGACGTTCCCGTGCGGCTTCGCTCTAGGCGGCACCGAACCAGCTACGGGCCACGGTCCAATCCCAAAAAGTATATCAGCGAGGCATTTACAGCGACAAGCCACGCTTGCCGCGGCATCCTGTCAAAGGGCAATTTCGTTCACAAAACGATTGGATCGTGAGAAATCGCGGATAGAAAAAGGGCCGGACAATAGTCCGGCCCTTTGACGCAACTGGGGGGAAGAGGCGCTGCGTCGGCAAACGGCCTTACTTGGCGGCTGCAGCAGCCTTCTTGACGGCGGCGACCGGCGCGGTCACGGCGTCGTTGGCAGCCTGCTGCTGTTCCTGCACCAGCGCGCTCAGCGACTCAGCGGTCTTCTGCGTCACGGCGATGATTTCCTGGGTCACGGCCACGGCGCGCTCGGCGTTCTCGCGACCGGCGGTGGCAGCCTTTTCCCACAGCACGCGCAGGCCATCGGCATCGCGGGTTTCGAAGGCACCGCTGATGAACTCAGCAGCGGCTTCGGACTGCTTCTCGAGCGCGCGGATCTGCAGTTCGGCGACCTGCTCCAGACCCTTGAGGGCGACAGACTGGGCCTTGAAGGCGCTGTCAGCGAGCTGCTTGGCGTAGGCGAAAACCTGGGCGTTCAGTTGCTGCGTCATGACTTGGTCCCTCGACGGGAATAGGGGTAGTGGCACGCACCCTACCAAGTCATTTTGTGCATTGCAATATATTTTTTCTGAACGGGGCGGCGTGTCACAAAAAATTCAATATTACCAGCACATTACATTAAAACGATCTAATTTTGCGCTGCGTCAAAAACTGTCACGACTACAACTGGCTCCCGAGGTGCAGGTCTCGTGCACGACCACCCTGTCCAGGCCCGGCAGGGAGGGCTGAAGGTGCTTGAAGATCCAGCGGCAGAGCATCTCGCTGGTTGGGTTCTCCAGACCTTCGATGTCGTTGAGGTAATGGTGGTCGAGTTGGTCGTACAGCGGGGCGAACGCCGCCTTGACGTCGGCGAAGTCCATTACCCAGCCGAGTGTGGGATCGGGCTCGCCTTCGACGTGGATCTCGACACGGAAGGAATGGCCATGCAGCCGCGCACACTTGTGGCCCGGCGGCACGTTCGGCAGACGATGGGCTGCCTCGATATGGAATTCTTTGAAGATATGCATGCGAGCATTCTAACGCCTCGCCCGCATGCCGCCGGGATATCGCCGCTCCAGCCGGAACCACGTGGAAATTGACTCTCCCTGTGGGAGGCAATGCGATCAAGCCCGCAGGGCTGTTCGTTCTGCGGTTCTACACAGGCGGCGTGTGGCCTTATCGCGTGGACACGCGCCAACGTGCGCCAGGCGTGCGCCGTCACCTTGATTGGCACGATCCGTGTGAGCGCCCGCGTCAGAAGAACGGTTAACGCTAACCCGTGTGAAATTGAATCTGTATACAGGCCAGAATCACGATCGAGGCTATTTCTGCGGCAACCATGCCGCGGGCTCTGCGGCATGACCGCGAGGGGGAAGGGCAATGAGGGAAGCAGGAAAGAGATCGGTTCGCCGCAAGGGTGGCTCCGTCACCATCGACGACGTGGCCGCGCTGGCCAAGGTATCCCCCATGACGGTGTCGCGCGTGGTCAACGGTCACACCAAAGTGCGTGATGCCACCCGCGAACGCGTGATGGAGGCCGTCCGTGAACTAGGCTACATCCCCAACCTCGCGGCGAGCTCGCTGGCCGCCGCGCAGGATGCGCGCATCGCACTGATCTACACCAACCCTTCCGCCGCTTATCTGCGCGAGCTGTTGCTCGGCGCGTTACGGGGCGCGGCGCGCACAGCGGCACAGCTAGTCATCGAGAACTGGGGCGACCTGGATGCCGGCGGCGACCGCAAAGCAGCGCGCGCGTTGGCCAGAAGCGTGACCGGTGTCATTCTGCCGCCGCCGCTGTGTGAATCGAAGGTGGTGATCGAGGAATTGGTCGAAGCGGGCGTGCCGGTAGTCGCCATTGCCGCAGGCAGCTTCAACCACGAGATATCCAGCGTTCGCATCGACGACTTTCTCGCTTCAAAGGAAGCGACCGAGCACCTCATCCGCCTGGGCCACACGCGCATCGCCTTCGTGAAGGGCCACCCCAACCAGACGGCCAGCGCACGTCGCCTCGACGGTTACCAGGCCGCGCTCAATGAGGCTGGTATCGCGGTCGATCACACGATGGTGCAGCAGGGCTTCTTCACTTATCGCTCGGGACTCGACGCAGTGGAAAAACTGTTGTCGCTCAAGCACCCGCCCACGGCCATCTTTGCCAGTAACGACGACATGGCCTCCGCCGCTATTTCCGTCGCGCACCGCCACGGGCTCGGCGTGCCACGCGATATTTCCATCATTGGCTTCGACGATACGTCGGCGGCGACGACGGTGTGGCCGGAAATCAGTACCGTGCGGCAGCCCATCGCCAGCATGGCCGATACGGCCATCGACATCCTGCTGCGCACGATCCGCCGTAAGGACACGGAGACCAAAGTGGTGGTCGATCACGTGGTTGCCCACCAGCTGGTGCAGCGTGACTCCGTTGCGCCGCCGGTGGCCACGCGCAAAGCGCGCCACTGAAGCGACGCGACGCGACGGCGGAATAGGTTGACGCGTTCTTATTCGGCGTGATCGAACTCCGGCATCGCGTCGGATAGCTGCCCCTTGCGCCAGCCATCCGCGCCGGGGCGTTGGTACACGATCTTGCCGCCGACGATGGTGTAGAGCACCCGCGTACGCAGGATGTCTTCGGCGGGCAAGGTCAGCAGGTCGCCGGAGAACACGTCGATATCCGCCAGCTTGCCCGGCGAAAGGGAGCCAAGTTCATGCTCCTGGAGTACGGCGTAGGCGTTGTTCCAGGTGTAGGACTGCAGTTCCTGCAAACGGGTCTTGGCTTGGGCAGGGTAGAACGTCTTGGTGCCGTGGCCATAGGCACGGGTCACGCCGCAGTAGAAGTTGGGAATGGGGTTGGTGTCTTCGACCGGCGTGTCGGTACCGTCCAGCACGATAGTGCCGCTATCGATGAGCGTCTTCCAGACGTAAGCGCCTTCCTGCGCGCGCTTCTCGCCCAGGTGGGGCACGACCATCGGCGCATCCGAACAGGTGTGGATGGATTGCATCGAAGCGATGACGCCCAACTCCGCAAAGCGCGGAATGTCGGCGGGATCCAGATGCTGCGCGTGCTCGATACGCCAACGCAGCGCCGTCGCCGCCGGGTACTGCGTGAAGACGTTCTGGTAGAGATCCAGAAGTTCACGGTTGGCGCGATCACCAATGGCATGGATGGCCATCTGGAATCCGTCGCGCGCGGCGATCCGAGCCATCTTTGCAAGGTCGCTCATCGCCGTGACGTTTTTGCCCGTGATGCCGGGGGCGTCGTTGTACGGCGCCAGGAACCAGGCGCTGTGCGTACCCAACGCACCATCGGAAACGTCCTCACCCAGACCGAGTACGCTGAAATGGTGATCGGCATAGCCGGCAATGCGATAGTCGACGAGATGCTTATCGAGCTTGTCGACTGACTTCTCGTCGATGTACACGAACAATCGCAACGGTTGGACCTTGGCGAACTGCTGCTTCATCCAGTCAACGGTCTCGAAATTTTCGCCCTGATCGACGAAGCTCGTAATGCCCTTGCTGATCTCGTTCTGCACGGCCAGTTGCAACACGTGTTCGCGGCGTGTGGCCCGTTCGGCGGCCGGTAACGCGGTCACGTAGCGGTCGTATGCGGCAAACACAGGATCGGCCGCGCTATCACGCAGCATGCCCATGGCATGGCCTTGCGCATCGCGCACGATGGTGCCGCCGGCAGGATCAGCGGTGGTGTCGGTGATGCCGGCGAGCTTGAGTGCCTGCGCATTAGCGTAGATACCGTGTCCGCTGGCGTGATTGAGCAGCACAGGGTTGTTGGGCGATATCGCGTCCAAGCTCGTGGGCAGCGGCAGGCCGTCCACGTTGGGTTGCGGCACCTTGTTCCACTTTGCCTGCTGCCAACCCTGGCCGACGATCCATTCGCCCGGTTTGGCCTTGGCCACGGCCGCCTTCACGATCGCAACGATCTCGTCCCAGTTGGCGGCCTTGCCCACATCTACTTGCATCAGCGCTTCGCCGGTATCCATCAGATGGCCGTGGCCTTCGATGAAGCCCGGCGTGACGAATGCACCATGCAGGTCGAGCACCTTGGTTTTTGCGCCCACGTAGTGCCGAATGGCGTCATCACTGCCAAGCGCGGCGATGCGTCCATCGCGAACGGCCAGCGCCTGCGCATGCGGTTGCAGTGGATCGAGCGTGGCGATGGTCGCGTCAAGCAGCACCAGATCCGCCGGTTGGAGCGCTGGCGGAAAGCCGTGGATCGGGGCGTTGTCCGCCACACAGGTAGCAGAGAAAGCGAGTGCCATGCCGGGAATCAATAGTCGGAACGACTTCATCCAATCCTCCATTCGCCGTGCGAACGTTATTTGGTGAGATTACCGGTTACTGCACGCTATGAACGCCGTATCTACGACATTCGTGCCTTCTTCAAGGTTGCGCGAGCATGAGCTGGGCGAGTTGCCGCACGATATCAAGGAATCGCTTCTGCACCTGGTTCAAGGGACTATCGGGCCGGTGCATGGCGTACAGCACGACTTCCAGATGCGGTTTCAGCGGTCGCATCTGCACGCTCTTAGGGCCGCCACAGCGCGCGGTGAAGGGATCGACCAGCGCCAGGCCTTCACCCTTGGCAACGAGGGAATGCGCCAATTGGTAGGTCTGCACCGCAACGTTGATCTTCGGCTCCGGCTCGATTTTGGAGAGGTGGCTTTGCAACATGCCGCCCAAGGCATCGCGCACGTTGATGCCGATCATTGGTTGGTTGGCCAGCGCTCCAATCGGCAACGGTTGCCCTAGTTCCTCTTCGGGCCACCAGCCCGGCGGGGCGATCACCATGACCTGACCACGGCACAGCACCCGTTGGCGCAGATTGTGGTGACCAGTGTCCTGCAGTGTGAGGCCAATATCGGTTTCAAGCAGCGTCAGCGACTCGCACATCGCCGCCGAATGCTGCGTGGACAATTCCGCCACCACGTCAGGAAAGTTCTCCCGCAGCAGCATCACCGCCGAAGCCAGCAGGGTCAGCGCCAGCGTCGGCGTGCAGGTGACCCGCAGCGGGCAATTGCCCGGCTGGCTCATGTTCTTGGTGAGGTGTTCCAGATCGTGCACGTCCTGCACGATCTTCTCGATGCGGTCACGCAGCAGCAGTGCCTGCTGCGTCGGCAACAGACGTCCCCGCACGCGACTGAACAAGGCGAAGCCAAGCCGGTCTTCGGCGTTCTGCAGCGCCTTGCTGGCCGCGGGCTGCGAGATGTCCAACAGCTTGGCCGCACCAGTGATGCTGCCCGTGGTCAACACGGCATGAAAGAGCTCGATATAGCGCAAACGCATGTAGCTTCCGCACCCCTCTCTGTGTCCCGCAATGTCGTCGATTGAACCCGGCGCGCCCTTGGGCGCTGATTGAATGGCCAACAGCGAGATGGCGTTTTCGCATCATCCGCGCTGTGCGCACGCCTTTCAGGATCTTTCGACACTCCCCTGTCCCCATACTCTCAAGCTTGCGGGTCTTGGCAAAGGTGCCATTTCTCACAGATGTGCAGCGATGCGTGTGTGGTGTGGCGACGACCACAACCTTGAGTTATGCCACGTGTCTGTTTTTTCATTGGTGACCGACGGGCGCCGATGGTTATGCTGCCTGAATCGCCTGGTGCCGATCAGAAACAAGTGGGAGTCCGGAACGCATGTCTGACCGCAATGAAGCGACCGGCATCCTCCGATGGGGGCCGCCTTATCTGCTGTATATGGGTAGCGAGGCCGATGACCTGGCCATCAAGACAGCCAGAGGGCTGGCTTACTGGCGACCGGAGTGGTGCATCGGACAGTTTCGGCGCAGCAACTGCCCACTGACACTCGGCCTGCCCGACATGAACCCGGCACAGGCCAAGGCCGCTGGTGCGGACACCATGGTGATTGGTATTGCCAACGTTGGCGGCATGATGGCGCCCGAAGCGGTCGGCGACATCATCGCTGCGCTGGATGCCGGCCTCAATGTGATCGCCGGCCTCCACCAGAAGCTACGCGACAACAAGGACATTGTCGCGGCAGCCCGCGCCAACGGCAGGGCCTTGTTCGATGCGCGCGATGCCAACCGCGCCATTCCCATCGGCAACGGTCGGCGACGCGCCGGGCGGCGACTGCTGACGGTAGGCACCGATTGCTCCATCGGCAAGATGTACACCACGCTGGCGATCGAACGCAGCATGCGTCGACGCGGCCTCACCGCTGACTTTCGTGCCACGGGCCAGACCGGAATGTTTGTCGCGGGAGACGGCATCGCCGTCGATGCCGTCATCGCCGATTTCATCTCGGGCGCGGCTGAAATGCTCTCGCCCGCTCGCAACGATGGTGGATGGGATCTCATTGAGGGTCAGGGCTCGCTGTTCCATCCGTTGTACGCCGGGGTATCGCTAGGCCTGCTGCACGGCTCCCAGCCCGACGCGCTGGTGCTGTGCCATGAGCCGACGCGCAGCCATATGCGCGGACTCCCGGACTGTCCGCTCCCGGACCTCAAGCATTGCCTGGAGGCCAATCTAACGGCCGCTCGCCTGACCAACCCCGCGGTCAAGGCGGTGGGTGTCGCGCTCAACACGTCCGGCATTGCCGAACACGAAGCGCTTGCCGCGTGCCGGGAGATTGAGGACCGGCTGGGGCTGCCGTGCCAGGATCCGGTCACCATGGGCGTCGAGGCCATCGTGGATCATTTGTTGGCGAGTTGCGCGGACTAGGTGCCGCGGGGAAGTTCAGACCGGCATCATCCATCCCGCTGGCACGATGGCACTCATAGGGGAGAACGCATGCGCCGTTTCATCCGATCCATTTTCTGCGCGTCCGCGTTGCTGCTGCTCGGGAGCCAGGCGCATGCATCTGCACCTGGCGTGCCATCGCAAGCGGAGTACGACCGGCTGGTCGACGCCGTGGTGGCTCGCTATCACTTGCCGGGTATCGCCGTCGGGGTCATCGACGATGGCAAGGTGGTTTACACCCGCACCGAGGGAAAGCTTGCCTCAGGCAAGCCCATGGATGCGGATACCTTGTTCGGCATCGCCTCCAACAGCAAGGCGATGACTTCCACCGTGCTTGCGCGGCTGGTGGAGAGCGGCAAGTTGCGCTGGGATGATCCGGTCACCCAATACTTGCCGTCATTTCGTATGTTCGACCCGTGGGTCACTGCCAACATGCAGGTAGGTGATCTGCTGGTGCATCACAGCGGCCTGCCCGAAGGCGCCGGCGATCTGATGCTGTGGCCGACACCCAATCAGTTCACACCTGACGACGTCGTGGCCGGGCTGCGCTACCTCAAGCCGGCGTACAGCTTCCGAGCGGGCTACGCCTACGACAACACCTTGTACATCGTGGCCGGTCAGGTCGCCGCGGCCGCTGGCGGTGCGCCGTATCCCATGCTGCTGCGTCGAGAGGTGTTCCAACCCTTGGGCATGAACCGCTGCCAGATCGGTACGTGGAATCGCAATACCGTGGGCAACGTCGCCGATCCGTACGTTCTGCACGACGGCCGCTTCGTACCGATACGTACCGACGACCCCATCGTGCATCCCGCGACCATGGACGCTGCCGGCGGCGTGCGCTGCAGCCTCAACGACATGCTCACCTGGGCCAACAACTGGCTGGCACCAACTCAAGAACAACTGGCATGGCTGTCGCCAGGACAACGGAGCAAGGAATGGACCGCCTATACGCCCATGCCGATCTCGCCGCGACGCCACGCGTGGGATGGCACGCTTTTCTACGGCTATGGCTACGGCTGGCGTATCGCCGATGTCGATGGGCAGATGACCGTATCGCATACCGGTACGCTATCGGGCATGTATTCCGCGATGACACTGCTGCCATTACGCCGGAGCGGTTTTGTGGTGCTGATCAACGCCGACGCTGAAGACGCGCGCAGCGTGTTGATCGAAGTGCTTACCAAGCATTTCACGGCGCCCGGCGCGGCACGCAGCGTGGCCAGCTATGCCGATGAGCTGGAACACGACAGCCAGCAACAGCGCATCTCTCACGTTCCCGATACGTCGTCCCGGAAGAATGCGACGCCGGCAGAGCTCGCCGGCCAACTTGGCGTGTGGCGCGATCCGTGGTTCGGTGACGTGCGGCTTTGCGCACAAGGCGATACTGTGCGCTTTGCATCATTGAAGTCGCCCCTGCTGGCGGGACAGGTCATGCGCGTCGGTGATCGTTACCTGGTGCATTGGGATCGCGACGAGATCGAAGCGTGGCTGCGCTTTCCAGAACACTCCGACGGTACGCTGCGCATGGCCAAGGTCGATCCTGATGCCGACTTCAGTTCCGACTATGAAGATCTCGCCTTTACCCGCGAACATGCGTGCAAATAAGGAAGTAGCATCCGTGATGCAAACGAAACGCTGGAGAGTCGCATGAATGCGCCGTTTGACGGCCTTGAGCTGGGCTACGATGTACCCGCACTGCCGGGCATGGATGAGGCGGAAATCCAGACGCCCTGCCTGATCCTTGATCTTGACGCGCTGGAGCGCAACGTCCGCAAGATGGGGGAGTACGCCCGCAAACATGGCATGCGCCATCGCAGCCACGGCAAAATGCACAAGTCGGTGGATGTGCAGAAGCTGCAGGAGCACCTGGGCGGCGCGGTCGGCGTGTGCTGCCAGAAGGTATCCGAGGCGGAAGCGTTCGCGCGTGGTGGTATCCGGGACATCCTGGTCTCCAACGAGGTGCGTGATCCCGCCAAGATCGACCGGCTCGCCCGCCTGCCGACCTGGGGCGCGCGGATCATCGTGTGCGTCGACGACTTGGCGAACGTCAGCGAGCTGTCCGCCGCTGCGCAGAAGCACGGCACCACGCTGGAATGCCTTGTCGAGATCGACTGCGGCCAAGGGCGCTGCGGCGTCGACACCCCTAGCGCCGCCACGGCGATCGCGCAGGCCATCGCTGCCGCACCAGCGCTGATATTTACGGGCATCCAGGCCTACCAGGGCAGCATGCAGCACCTGGAGAACTATGCGGACCGCAAAGCGAAACTTGACGAGGCCATCGTCCGGGTCAAGGCCGTGGTGGAGGATCTACGCACCGCCGGGCTCAAGCCCGAACTCATCTCGGGCGGCGGCACGGGCTCGTACTACTTCGAATCCGGCTCTGGTGTTTACAACGAGCTGCAGTGCGGCAGCTACGCCTTCATGGATGCGGACTACGGACGCATCCATGACAGGCACGGACACCGCATTGACCAGGGCGAATGGGATAACGCGCTCTTCATCCTGACCTCGGTGATGAGTCGCGCGAAACCCGGTCAGGCGGTCTGCGATGCCGGGCTCAAAGTGCAGTCAGTCGACAGCGGCCTTCCCGTGATTCATGGCCGCGACGATGTGAAGTACGTCAGCGCGTCGGACGAGCACGGCATCATCGAAGACACGCATGGTGTGTTGCGCATCAATGAAAAGCTGAAGCTCATCCCCGGACACTGCGACCCGACGTGTAACCTGCACGATTGGTATGTCGGCGTGCGCAACGGCAAGGTCGAAGTGGTGTGGCCTATCTCCGCCCGCGGAAAAGCTTATTGATGTGCGCGGCGTCCTAGCGGACAAGCATTGCCGCACGACAGAGCTTCCATCTTCATTCCATCAGAACACCAGCGTCACGCAGACGCCTACGCAGAGGGTCGAGCCGATCGCCATATCGCGCGCTACGCGCGGTGTTGCGTAACAAGGGTTGGCGCACCTGGGCGGCACTCGGCGCGCTACGCACCGCGCGTTGCGTCTTGTGAAAGTCGAGACAGGCGGGATCGAATGGCAGGTTGCAGAATTCCAGCAAGCGACGGATCACCGCCTCCGGCTCGGCCTGCAAGGCCTCGTATTCAAGATCGAACACTTGCGTTGGATATCGATCGAGCCACAACCGCGTCAGGCGCAGGAAGTCGATGCAGTAGTCAGCCATTTCGTCGAGGTCGGTACCGAAACCGTTCTTCTCACTAAAGAGTTGCCGGTAGCAGGCCAGACAGGTTTCCACCGGATCGCGCCGAACGATGACGACGCGTGCCGCGGGCAACATGGTCAGCGTGGAACCAACGAGGTACCAGTTGAGGAGATTTTTATCGGTGAACCGAGGCCTGGCTTCGCGCCAGCGCGCGGTCCGCGCGAGATACTCCTGACCCAGGCGATGCCAATCCTGCGCGGTAGCGTCGGCTGTCCACAACGGGAACGCGGAGCCCCGCCGCTTGGTTTCCGCGTCGATCACCTGCGATAGGTCACTGATCTCGTTCGCGCCCGTTACCTCCGGATGCGAGGCTAGAATCTGCTCAACCAGGCTCGAGCCAGAACGCGGAATGCTGGTGATCAGAATGACTTCGCGGCCCAGCTTGTCATCCAGCGGTGGCGGCATTTCTTTCATCGCGGTCGCTGCGATGGCCTCCACGCGCCTGCGTTCGCCCGTAGCGTCCCATGGCGTCCGTTGACGCCTCGAGGTGTTGGCGGACTGGAAAGCATCAAACGCCCGCGCATAGTCGCCTTGATCTTCCATCGCCTTGGCGAGCGCGAAGCCCAGCAGCTCACGGTGCCGCGCCGGCAGGTCGCCGCGTGCCAAAGCGCGCTCCAGACAAGCCACGTCCGACGCATCGAAGCGCACGGTATTGAGATTCGACAGGCCGAACCATGCTTCGGCGTTGGCGGGCTCGCGCCGCACAATGTCCCTGAAGCCCGTCACTGCGGCATCAATGTCACCCAGGCTCGCTTGCGCCTTGGACAAGGACAGTCGCGCCGATACATGCCCGGGATCCACCGCCAGCGCGCGTTGCAAGGCCGCCACAGCCTCCTCGGTATGGGCCTCCCTTACCAAGGCCTCGCCGAGGTTGAACCATGCTGGCGCCGACCCAGGCTGCAATTCGCAGGCATGCCGCAGGTGCATCAACGCCTTGTCGATATCGCCGCGCTCAAACAGCGCGATACCGAGGCAAACGTGCAGATCGGAGTCATCAGGCCATATCGCCAGCACGCGTCGAAAGCAGTCGATAGCGCGCACGGCGTCACCGCGACGCTGCGCCACCATGCCAAGCATCCGCATCGCCGTCGGCTCATCGGGCGCCAGGGCCAACACGTTGAGCAAGGACCTTTCAGCGGCGTCGAAGGCGCGGCGGGCCCATTCCTCGCGTGCCCTTGCCAACATCCGCTCGGCCATCGGTGGAAGCGTCGGTCGAGGTTCGCTCATGTCGTCACCGCAAACGGTCGGATCAGCTGACTATACACAAGGCCCCACGACAAAAAAAAAGAGCGCCGAGCAATGCCCGGCGCGCGGGGAGATGACGATGCGTCATCAGAAGTCGTAGGCGACGGAGAACCTGATGTAGCGTGGCGCAGTCGCGTCCTGCACGCGGCCATAGTCCGGGTTCGGGCTGGACGTAGTGCCGTAGAAGTCGTTGTAGAACACCGGCGTCTGCTGGTTGAACAGATTGATGACCGCCACATTGAAGTCGAGCTTGTGATCTGACCAACTCGGCTTGTAATCGACGTTGAGGTTGACCTGATGAGTCCATGGCAGGCGGCCCAGCGAACCCGGCGGCACGGGCACGCCACCGCACCAGTAGTAGGTGTGCGAGCCGTGAAGGGCGAGCTGATCCGGGCCGTAGCCACCACGACAGAGACGCGGCGTACCGGACGCCATGTAGATGTTGGCGCCCACCGCCCAGTCCTTGGCGATCTGGTAGGCGCCGTAGAACTTGATCTGGTGCTTGCGATCATTGGGCAGGACGCCCGAGGAGTACTCCATGCGCTCCGGGAAGTCCCACGCGGTGGTGAGTGATTCGTAGGAACCGCCCTGCTGCGAATAGGTGCTTACCGGGCCTTCGTCATTACCCCAGGTGCGGGAGAACATGTAGTCGAACTTGGCGAACCACTTGCCGTCCCATGCGTGTTCCAGCGACAGATCCAGCGAGTAGTAGCGACGCGTCGCCCCCTTGGGGAATGCCTGATCTTTGGCGGTCAGCGTCACCGGCACGAGCGCACCACTGGGCGATTGCATCAGCAGCTTGGCGGTTTCACCCGGATTGATCAGCACCAGGCTCTGCGCCCACTGACTGCAGCTGTCTGCCGTCATATAGGCATAGCCCTGCGCACGTCCCGCCGCACATTCGATCTGGATGTCATCGAAGTCGTCGATGATGCGATCCATGCGCTGGTATGTGCCGGTAGCACCGAACACCCAGCTTGTTCCCAGCATCTCGAACTGCTGCTGCATGCCCAGCACGTAGTTGTCGGAGAACTCGGCCTTGATGTTCTGTGCCGTGGAAACACGCGGATCTTTGGCTTGGCCGTATTCGCTGTCGATCGATACGCCCGTCGATGGATTCTGCGGCAGCGGCGTGAAGCCGATCGGTGCGCCGGTGCTCGGATCGATCCCGGTGTACGTGCCGTACACGCCGGCGTTGGTGACTGGAGCGGCGATGGAAAGCGCCACCTGTTCCGGCAATGCAAGGTAGTAGCGACCTGCGTTACCGAACACCTTCAACGAGGAATCGCCATGCACGTCCCAGCTGAAGCCAAGGCGCGGCGCCCATTGCGGCTTGGTCAACCGGATATAGGGCACGCCGGATGCGTCGTAGTTAGTGAACTGGTCGCTGCGCAGGCCCAGGTTCAACAGCAGATTGGGAGTCACCTGCCAGTTGTCCAACACGTACTGCGCACGTTGCGCGACCCGGACAGAAGCCACGCTGATATCGGTGTGCTGTTGCACGTAATAGCAGCGGACGACGCCGGTGGAATCAGGGTGGCACTGCGTCGACGGTGCCACATAGGGCGGTACATTGGGGCTCACACCAAAGACGGGCGAACCCGGGTCGCTTTGCCCGTAGATCCATTGATAACCCGGGCCCGGATCCACGGAACCGTCATTGATATCGCGCGAATTGATGTTGTCGATGCCGACCTGAAAGTCATGGTCGCCCAGCTTGTAGTCCAGGTTCAGACGATAGTTCGTCACCGACTCCTTGTGGTCGGGATCGGCAATCGAGGAGTTGATCTGCGAGTTCGAGATGCCGCCAGGCGGCGAAAATGCCGGATCCTGCTGCGAGTTACTGGCGATATGCGGCAGCATCGGGTCATAGCCGGGATACCCGGGCTGACCGGTGTAATACGTGCCGTGCATTTTGCCGACTGTCGCATTCAACGTCAGGTCGTCGGTGATGTACGAGGTGTAATTGGCCACCCACACCTTGAAGGTGGTGCGATTGATCTGGTCGAGGCTGTTGAAGTCGCCCTGCTTCAGGGTGTTGTAATCGAAGTTATAGATCGTCCCGTCGGTCTTGTGGGCGTTCTGCAGATAGGTCGCGCTCAGAACGTTGCTGTCGTTGATGTTCCAATTCAGCTTGGTATAGAACTTGGGATCCTGCACTTTCCACGTTTCGGTGGTAGCGGTGCTGCTGAACTCCGACGTCGTCCGGTAGTTGGTATTGTCCTGCTCGGCGCCGATAAAGAAGAACAGCTTGTCCTTGATCAGCGGACCGCTGATGTAGGCGTCGTAGATGTTCTCACTGCTGCTGTTGTTGTTGCGGAAGACAGAGATATCGCCGGGCCGGTTGCCGACGTTCGTCACCAGCGGATTGGCGTAATAGAAATTATCGGGGTCGGCCCGCATGCTGCCCGGCTGCCACAGTGCACGCACACCGAAATGCCAGTCGTTGTCGCCGCTCTTGCCAATCTGGTTGATAACGCCGCCGATGGAGCGGCCGTATCTGGCGTCGTAGCCACTGGTGAAGGTCTGCTGCTGTTCGATCGCGCCATACGGCAAGGAGATGCCGCCCTGGTTGTTGAGCAACTCGGTGGTGTTCATGCCATCGAGGTAGTAGGCGTTTTCCGCCGTCGACGCACCACCAAACACCAGATTCGGCGTGCCCAGCGGGCCGTTGCCCACCTCCGGCGAACCCAGGTTGACGCCCGGCGCCAGCAGCGCAATGTTCTCAGCGGTGCGCTGCAGAGGCAGTTGCTGCAACTGCTTGGCGGTGATCGTCGTCACCTGGTTGGTCGTGCTCACGTCGATGGGCGGCAAGCTGTTGCCGGTGACGCTGACCGTGCCGAGCGTCTTGGCGCCTGCTTCGGCGGAAGGCACCGCGAAATCCACCACCACCGAGCCAGCCGCCACCGGGCTCACGCCGCTGCGTGAGTCCACGACCTTGCCGCCCTGCAGGAGCGACACGGTATAGGTGCCGACCGGCAAGGTAACCGAGTACTTGCCGGACGCGCCCACGTCGATGCTGCGATTGAAACCCGAGCCACCGGTGATCTGGATGGTTTCACCTGCAACGGCAGGAACGGTTCCGTAGATAGTGCCGTTCGTCGCCTGTGCCCAGGCAGTGCCGGTGAAGCCCAACGTGGCCGAACTGATGGCCAGTGCCAGCGCCTTGCGCCGGAGGCCCTTCTTTCGATGCAACGAACGTGAGGACGTTACCTTCATGATCTGCTCTCCCCAGACAATGAAACCCAAGTAGCGCTGCCTCGATGAAGTCATGGCGTATTGCTTCACCGTGTCGGCAGACACCCAACCCCTACGACCATGACCGCCGCGGCTCCCCAGCCACGGAACGGTATGTCTCCCGAGCATACTCATCGCCCTGCGGAAACCACCAATGAAAAGACCTGCATCCGGCATAGCCTGGAGTTATGGTTCTCGTTGTCGCTTAGGCGTCGAAATAGCCGTCCGAAACGAGCCTTGAAAGTGCAGCGATGTGCGGCAGACCTAGAAGAGGGCCGATCTACATGTTGGTAAACGCCATGTACGATGCATGCTCATCGCCGATCGACGCGTACCCGTGATTGCGCATGGCGCGCACAGGCACGGAACCCGAGCAGTCCCGCCACGCTGTGCAGAGGGAAGCATGAAACGACTGACACGATGGTTTGGCGTTGTGGCCCTGGCGATCTCCGCACCTTGCCTCGCCATGGCAGGCGACAACCTGTCGCCCGGCACCACGGCGTTGACTGTGCGCCTGCCCGATCCCAGCCAGAAACTGCTGTACGTGCACGAGAGGATGCCCGTCCAACCGGGTCCGTTGACGCTCTACTACCCGAAATGGATTCCTGGCGATCACTCGCCGGATGGGCCGATCGAGCAGATCATGGGCCTGGTATTCACGGCGGGCGGCCAACGCATCGCCTGGCAACGCGATGAGCTGGATCGGTTCGCCTTCCACCTCACGATACCGGCTGGCGTGCAGCAACTGGACATCGACTTCCAGTTTCCCGGAACGGAAAGGGTGACGCCGAATCTGATGGGCGTGTCCTGGGATCAAGTGGCACTGTACCCGGCCGGCTATGCAACCAAGACGCTGATCTATCAGCCAACCCTGGTCATTCCTGCCGATTGGCATTACGGCAGCGCGCTGGAAACAGCGACACGCGACGGCGGACGCATTGCCTTCAAACCGGTGCCATTCAACACGCTGGTCGATTCGCCGGTGATTGCCGGCCGATACTTTCGGCAGATCGACCTGACGTCAGCGGGATCAACGGTGCATCGGTACCTCGACATGGTGGGCGACAACGCGGCTGCACTTGATCTATCGGAGCCGCAGATCGCCGGCTTCCGCCGACTGATCGAACAGGCGCAGGCGCTGTTCCACTCCCACCATTACGACAGCTATCACCTGTTGCTGACGTTGAGCGATTACGTACCCGTCGGCGGCCTGGAGCACCACCAGTCGAGCGACGATCGTGCGCGCAGCGGCTCGAAGATGTTCGCTGACGGCGACCATTTCATGCTCGATGCTTCGTTACTTCCCCACGAGTACACCCATTCGTGGAACGGAAAATTCATGCGTCCAGCAGGTCTGTGGCAGCCCGACTTTGAACAACCCGAGCGCCCCGGCATGCTGTGGATCTATGAAGGGCTCACGGTTTACCTGGGCGATGTACTGACCGCGCGCAGCGGTTTGTGGTCGGCGGATACATGGCGTCAGGTGTTGGCATACCGGGCCGGCGACATGGCGTATCGGCCGGGACGCGCGTGGCGGCCGCTGCTGGATACCAGCGTCGCCGTGGACTATTCGTCACCCACGGCGTGGGGCAACTGGCGACGCCAGAACGACTTCTACCGCGAGGGCGAGCTGTTGTGGCTTGCTGTCGATATGAAGATTCGCGAACTCAGCCACGGCCAGCGCTCCATCGACGATTTCGCGCAGAAGTTCTTCGATGTCGACGACGGCAGCTTCGTCACCCACACCTACACCTTCGATGACGTTGTCGCAGCGCTCGACAAGGTGCAGCCGTCTGATTGGACAAGCTTTCTCCGCCAGTGGACCGAAGGCGTAGGCGAGCAGGTGCCCCTGCTCTCCGGCATCGAAGCCAGCGGTTGGCGACTGGCTTATACCGATCAGCCGTCCGCATATCAGCACGCCATCGAAAACATCGGGCAAGGCGAACTGGAAATCAAAGGCATCAACGCCATGGCCTCGATCGGCCTGTTCCTCAAAGACGAAGGCGAAGTCATTGACGTGTTGTGGGATGGGCCCGCCTTCAAAGCCGGCCTTGCGCCGGGCATGAAACTGACCTCCATCAACGACCGTCACTTCAGCGCATCCGTATTGCACGAAGAACTCGCACAGACACAACAGAGCAAGAAGCCGCTGCAACTACGCGTGCAGAACGACGGCGAAAGCGAACTCCATGTGGTCCATGACGACGGCGGCCCGAAGTACCCCAACCTCGTCCGCACGCCGAGCAAGACCGATGTGCTGCAGCAGATACTCGCACCGAGGCCCACCAGCGGCGTTCCTTGAATGTCAGCTCCGCCAAGGAGAGCGGCGCGCACGCAGACTGCCCGGATTGACGGGTGGTCGAAAAAGGTGAGAAGGAGCGAGTGTCCCAGGGACCTGGAGACACATGGTGGCTATGGGTGGACTCGAACCACCGACCCCAGCATTATGAGTGCTGTGCTCTAACCGGCTGAGCTACATAGCCTTGGGTGCCGCCTGCAAGCTGTGTCGACGTGGCGTCGACCAGGCAGGGCCCGGCAGTTTAGTGGGCGGCGGCCTCCGGTTCAAGTGGTGCGGTTGCCCGGCCTTCCTGGGCTGTGCTTGAATCATCCCGAGCCATGGCGGATGTGAGTCGTCCGTCGTACCCGCCCGGCTTCAGGAGGCAACATGATCGACGTCGATGGCTATCGTCCGAATGTAGGCATCGTTCTGCTCAATGCAGACGGCCAGCTATTCTGGGCGCGACGCGTCAATCGTGATGGCTGGCAGTTCCCCCAGGGCGGCATGCGCAGCGACGAGACGCCGCTGGAAGCGATGTACCGGGAGCTGGAAGAGGAAACCGGCCTGGCCCCGCACCATGTCGAGGTCATTGGCGCCACCCGTGGCTGGCTGCGTTATCGCCTGCCGAGCCGCTATGTCCGCCACCACCAGCACCCGACCTGCATTGGGCAGAAGCAAGTGTGGTTTCTGTTGCGTCTGGTGGGCGCTGAGGAAGATTTGCGCCTTGATGCCTGCGAGAAGCCGGAGTTCGACCACTGGCGCTGGGTGGATTTCTGGTATCCGGCGGCCCACGTGGTCAACTTCAAGCGTCAGGTCTACGAGCGCGCCTTGCGCCACTTCGCGCCCTTGGTGGAATCGCTGTTGAGCGTCGAGTTGGGGGAACTGCCGCATCCCGACCGTGGCGACGGCCCGCGTAAGGGCAAGGCGGCCGCCTGAGGGCTGTCTCGGCGCGCCACCTTCCGGGCGACTTCCGTCTTCAACTAACCGGATGGTGCCTGAACGGGCCACCCCGAACCCCCACCCACCGTTAGTTGACAATCATTCGCATTTGCGTTCACATATATGCCCATGTATATCTGCATGTGCAACGCCGTGACCGACGGCGACATCCGCCGAGCCGCCTCCGAGGGCGTCCATCAGTTCGCCGAGCTGCAGGCTCGCACGGGCTGTTCGGACTGCTGCGGTTGCTGCGAACAGGAAGCCCGCGCCACGTTGGATATGGCCGTGCAGCAAGTGCGGATGACATTGCCGGTGGTTGCCGCCGCCTGATTCCAGCCCACATCGATGTACCCCCCCGCGACGCGCAGCCTTGGCTGCGCGTTTTCGTACGTGCGACTTTTCGCATGCGCAACTCCTAGTCATTCTCGTTACGGCATGTGGAAAACAGACGCCGTATAGTCGCTTGCCACGCTGCAAGGAGACTTCCCATGAAGGGCGACGCCAAGGTCATCGAGTTCCTCAACAAGGTGCTCTACAACGAGTTGACCGCCATCAACCAGTACTGGCTGCATTACCGCATGTACAAGGACTGGGGCTACAACGAGCTGGCCGAGCACGAGCACAAGGAATCCATCGAGGAGATGAAGCACGCCGATCACCTGATCGAGCGCATCCTGTTCCTCGACGGTCTGCCCAACCTGCAGCACCTGGGCAAGCTGCGCATCGGCGAGAACCCGGTGGAATGCCTCCAGGGTGACCTGGATCTGGAAATGGCCGCCGTGAAGGATCTGCGCGAAGCCATTGTCTACAGCGAGAGCATCGCCGACTTCGTCAGCCGTGACCTGTTCAAGGGCATCCTCCATGACGAGGAAGAGCACATCGACTGGCTGGAAACCCAGTTCAGCCTGATCAAGGACCTCAGCGCCGAGCGCTACCTGCAGTCCAAGATCGACAGCTGACCGTCCCCCTTGGGAACGGTCGCAAAGCGTGCCACCGTTCCTTGACGCTCTCTGCACGCCGGGGCTATACGTTGCTTTTCCCTGGGAAGGCCACGTATGGCTTCACGTCCACCACCGCGCTTCGTGGTACGTCCGCACGACGCGTTCGTCGGACGGCGGCGGCTGTGGCTGGGAGCGGCCTGGCTCGCCAGCCTGCTCATCGTGGGGCTGGTGGTTGGCGGCATTGCCCACCACGGCACCCCGGTCGCGGCCGAGGAACGCCAACTCAAGGCACTCGCCCGGCAGAACAATGATCTCCAGCAGCAGGTGGCCAACCTGCAGCGCGCTGGCCAGGTGGCGGACATCGCCAATAGTTCGCTGCGCAAGACGCTGTCCGAGCGCGAGGAGGAGATCAGCGGCCTGCGCGCCGACCTTGGTTTCTATTCCCGCCTGACCGGCGGCGATGCCCAGCGCGAGGGGCTCAAGGTGCAGGAAGTTCGCCTGCAACCGGTGGAGAACTCGCACGCCTGGAACCTCACGCTCAGCCTGACTCAGAACGCCAAGCGCGGTGACGACGTCACCGGCAACGCCAGCGTGAGCGTCGAAGGCCTACGCGCCGACAAGGTGGTCCAGCTCGATTGGCCGTCGCTGGGCGATACCGCGCAGCACGACGGCATTCCGTTCCGTTTCAAGTATTTCCAGCAGCTCCACAGCACCATCGTGCTGCCCACCGATTTCCGGCCCACCCGCCTCGTCATCAAGGTGCAGCCAGCCGGGGACGATCCTGTGACCCGCGCAGTCGCCTGGGGCGAGGCGCTGTCTGGTCACCTCACACCGACCCAAGGGGAACAAGATGCTCAACCGTAAGCGCAGCGAGCGTGCGCCGGCCCATCCAGATACCAGCCTGATCGCACGCGGCACCGTCATTCAGGGCGACGTACGCTTCAGCGGAGCGCTGCATCTCGACGGCCAGGTCGTCGGTTCGGTGCTCGCCGAGGAGCAGGGCGCGGTCTTTACGCTTAGCGAGAGCGGCCAGGTGGAGGGCGAGATCCGCGTGCCTCACGCCATCATCAACGGTCATGTCCGTGGCGACATCCACGCTGCCGAGCGCCTGGAACTGGCGTCGGAAGCCCGGGTGATCGGCGACGTGCACTACCGGACCCTGGAGATGGCCGCCGGCGCCCAGGTGAACGGGCGCATGAGCCATCACTCCGCCGAGACCCCTCGGGAGCTCCCGGCTCCGTCGCTGGCCGACGCGGAAGCCGTACCCGCCTGATCGCGGTATCCTTGAGTACAGGTCGCCGCACCCCCAATTGAGTCCCATGGATACCGTCGTCTCTCTCCCCATCGTTCCCGACTACCGCAGCGCCGGCACCCCGCTGGTGTTTACCGAGGCTGCGGCCCGCAAGGTGCACGAGCTCATTCAGGAAGAGGGTAATCCGGAGCTCAAGCTGCGCGTGTACATCACCGGCGGCGGCTGCTCGGGCTTCCAGTACGGCTTCACCTTTGACGAAGCCCAGGCCGAGGACGACTACGCGCTGGCGCGCGAAGGCGTCACGCTACTGGTGGACCCGCTGTCGCTGCAGTACCTCACCGGCGCCGAGATCGATTATTCGGAAAGCCTGAGCGGCTCGCAGTTCGTCATCCGCAACCCCAACGCCAAGACCACCTGCGGCTGCGGCTCCTCCTTCTCCACCTGAGCCTGGCCACCGCATGGATCGCACCGCCCCGCCGCGACACAACACGTTCGCGGGCCTTAGCCTGATCCTCGATCGCGTTGCCGAGCGGCGCGACGAATCCATGTGGATCAACGAACTGGCGGTTTCCGACAGTGCGCGCTACCTGCTGGTCGATCCACTCGGGCAAACCTATCTGCGCGCGGAAGCACCTGCGCTGCGCTGGCTGGACAGCGCCGAACGCGAACGCCTGCTAGGCGATGCGAAGGCGAGCTTCCTGGGTCTTACGGGCGAGCGCCCGAACTTCCTCATCGCGCTCGATGATGAGCAGCGCGCCGCCGAACTGGAGCATGCGCTGGGCGCACGCCGCGGTGGGCTGCGCGAAGTGGGCCTGGTGCTGCCAGAGGACGAGGCCGGCCTGTTTGCCTATGGCAAGGGCTTGGCGCACTGGCAGCGCGAAACGCGCCACTGTCCTTATTGCGGCTCGCCCCTGGTATTGGTGGCGGCGGGTCATCGCTCGCAATGCACCAACAACGATTGCGGCCGTATGCAGTTCCCTCGCACCGACGCCGCCGTCATCGTCATCGTGGAACACGACGGCGCCTGCCTGCTCGGCCGCCAGGCGGGTTGGCCGAAGGGGCGTTATTCGACACTGGCCGGTTTTGTCGAACCGGGTGAAGCACTGGAAGACGCCGTGCGCCGAGAGGTTGCCGAAGAATCGGGCGTGGCTGTGGGCGAGGTGCATTACCACTCGTCACAACCGTGGCCTCTGCCGCAATCGCTGATGGTCGGTTTCACCGCCAAGGCGTTGGACCGCACTATTCGTTTGCGTGATCACGAGCTGGAAGATGCACGTTGGTTCACGCCGCAAGAGATCGTCGATGGCATGGCCGACGGTAGCTTCCTTCCTTCGCCGCCGCTGTCCGTGTCCTATCGTCTGCTCGAGCATTGGTTGCGCCAGCAGGCGGGGCTTGAATTGGATGAGCTGGTGAGGCGTCACAAAGGTTGAAGCACGTTTTGTAACGTCTTTGACGCTATTCGGGCTTTCGCCGACATGACGAGCACGAGCATCGCCGCATGACAGGGCGATAACCCGTCACGGCCTTGCCCTACAATGCGGCCGTCGACAGGAGATCTGCACCCATGGCTGTCAGCTTGTTATCCGCACTCATCGCACTCGGCCTGGTGCACGTCATGCCGCAACTCGCGCATTGGCGCGGCGATGGCGGATTCCGGCGGTGGGTGGCGCAGCTGAGCGATACGGCTGGCCCGGCGCGCGTCGCCGTCACGCTGGGTGTGCCGGTGGTGTTGTGCCT
This sequence comes from Dyella sp. ASV24, assembly GCF_016428905.1. GTDB lineage: Bacteria > Pseudomonadota > Gammaproteobacteria > Xanthomonadales > Rhodanobacteraceae > Dyella. The sequence goes on from NZ_JAELTQ010000020.1 coordinate 43,345, forward strand.
CATCGCGCTCTGGCTGATCGGCCTGCTGCCCGGCAGTGAACTGTTCCGCCTGGTGTTCTCGTTCGTGGTGCTGCTGTACTGCTTTGGGCCGCACGCTTACGAAGCGGATCTCGAAGCCATCATCAAGGCGCCCGATCAACCCTCGCGTGAAGCGGCCGCACAAGCTTTGTCGGACGACGGCGACCCGGTCACATGGAACGCGGTGGCACTCGGCGAAGCCACCGCTTACGCCGCGCTGCATCGTCGTTTCGGCGTGCTGCTGTGGTTCTTCGTGCTGGGCCCGGTCGGCGCGCTGCTCTATCGCCTCGCGCAAACGCTGGGTCGCGACCAGTCCTTGCGGCTGGATACGCCGGCACGCAATGCGGCGCGCTCGTTCGCCAACGTGGCCGACTGGCTGCCGGCGCAGCTGATGGTGTTTACGCTGGCGCTGGTTGGCCATTGGGATGCGGTGATCGGCGCGTGGAAGCGCTGGCACCAACAGCAGTCGCCCAACAGTTGGTATGTGGAAGGCCCCGGTTTCCTGGGCGCCGCTGCGCGCGCGGACGTGCAGGTGGATATCGAAGCCGGCGACGGCTATGCGGAAGAGCGCATCGATACGCTGGCCGAGCTGATCCGCTTGCGTGGTGCTTTGCTTCGCGCACTGCTCGCGTGGCTCAGCGTGGTGGCGTTAGTGGTCATCGCGGGCTGGATGGCCTAAGAGCCGCCAACAAAACTACTGCGCGACCGCCATGCGGCCGCGGTCGGTGCTCGGAATCCTCATGTACAAAAGTACACTCCGGTTCCTGCGCGCCGCCCACACCCACCTGACGGCCGCTCGCTACGTTTTGTTAGCGACTCTAAGCGGTAATCATCAACGCACGCCCCATCGCGCGTGCGCGCTTCCCGAAGCTCAGGCCATATCGCCGCGCAGCTCGCGCACGCGGGCTTCGAGCGCATCCATGCGAACATCTTGCGGCGCAATCGGCACGCTGCCGACCAGCTCCACGCGGGCGCGGAAGCGGCGCGGCAGGCGAGCGCGGTGCATCATGGAATCACGTCGACTCCACACGCTACCCCACAGGCCACGCAACGCCAGCGGCACGACGGGTACCGGACGACGCTCCAGGATGCGCGACACGCCCGGCCGGAACGGCGCGATATCGCCATCCTTGGTCAACCCGCCTTCGGGGAAGATGCACACCAGGTCGCCATCGGCGAGTGCCGCATCCACTTCTTCGTACGCCCGGTTCAGCACCTCGGGATCTTCCTTCTGCCCGGCAATGGGGATCGCCTTGGCGGTGCGGAATACGAACTTCAGCACCGGGATGTTGAAGATCTTGTAGTACATGACGAACCGCGCAGGCCGCCGCAGGTTCGCCATCAACAGCAGTGGATCCATGAAGCTGACATGGTTGCACACGAGCAGCGCCGGACCCTCTTCCGGAATGTTCTCCAGCCCGTCGACGCGCACGCGGTACAACGTGTTCACCAGCACCCAGGTGATGAAGCGCATCAGGAATTCGGGAACGATGGTGAAGATGTAAACCGCCACCACGACATTGAGCAGAGCCACGGCAAGGAAGATCTGAACCGCCGTGAGGCCCGCCGCACCCAAGCCCAGACCGAAACCCGACGCCAGACAGATAAAGAGCGCGTTGAGGATGTTGTTACCCGCGATCACGCGCGACAGACGATCACGCGGCGTACGTGCCTGCACATAGGCGAACAGCGGCACCACATAGAAGCCGCTGAACACGCCGATCAAGGTGAGATCCATCACCACGCGCCAGCTTCCGGCGGAATGCAGGAAGGCGAGCCAGTCCAGGCCGTGCACGGTAGCCAGGTGCGGATGGGCGAAGAACAGATCCACGCCGAACGCAGTAAGGCCAAACGCGCCCAGTGGCACCAGCCCCACCTCCACGCGGCGACCCGACATGCGCTCGCACAGCAGCGCGCCGATACCCGTACCCAGCGAGAACAAGGTAAGCACCAGCACACCGACTGAGCCGCCCCCCCCCAGGTTGAGACGTGTGTAGTTGGGCAACTGCGCGACCAGCACCGTGCCGAAGAACCAGAACCACGAGATGCCGAGCACCGCGTTGAACACGCGCCGATCTGCCTTGGTGATGCCAAGCACCCGCGCGGTCTCCGTCACGGGGTTCCAGTTGAAGACAAGGTTGGGGGCAGTGGCTGGCGCAGGAGGAATGCGGCGACTGGCGAGGTAACCGAGCACAGCAATGGCGATCGTGGCAGCCGATGCAGCGATGGGTCCATGGCCGCTGATCATCATCAGCGAGCCGCCGGCAATCATGCCGATGAGTATCGCCAGCTGCGTACCCATCTCCACCAGGCCGTTACCGCCCACCAGCTCTTCCGGCTTCAACGCCTGCGGCAGGATGGCGTACTTGATGGGTCCGAAGGTCGTGGAGTGCAGCCCCATCAGGAACAGCACCATCAGCAGAAGCGTGGTGTGATGCGTGTAGAAGCCGATCGAGGCGACCAGCATCGCGACGATCTCGAACAGCTTCACGTAGCGGATGATGCGCGTCTTCTCGTATTTCTCCGCCAGTTGTCCCGCCGTGGCAGAGAACAGGAAGTAGGGCAGGATGAACAGCGCAGGAGCCAGGTTGGTGTAGAGCGACACCGATTTGTCATCCAGCCCCATCTGGAACGCGACCAGGGTGACCATGGCGTTGCGAAATGCGCTGTCGTTGAAGGCGCCCAGCGCCTGCGTCCAGAAGAAGGGCGCGAAGCGGCGGCTTCCAAGCAGGCTGAACTGGCTCATGCGAATCCCTTGCGTGTCATGGCGGCAAGCCTAGCGCGAAAGCCCCTACCCATCGATATAGGCCGTCGCCGTTCTTGTCGAAGGCCATCGCCCACTTATTTAATGGGACTGCCAGCGTAGGCGGGATCCCTCCCGTAGTCACGGACGAATCGCCGGCAGACCAACAAACGAACCGCATTCGTGCTCACAGGGAGTGACTCGTGCATTTTCGTATCGCTATGGCGCCAGCCATCGCTACCGTTCGCCGTTACGCGGATGAGGCCATCCGCCACATGCGGGACATTTACGGCGTCAGCCTGAATCACTCGCTGGACTCGCTCGCCCATGTGGATAAGGTGCTGGGCCTATGGCGCGACGGTGGAGCGAGCGCCGATGTCGTGACCAAATCGCTGTTTTCCTTTGGCAGCTACGCGGGCGAGGTGCTTCGCGAGCAGGAGCCCGGACGCTGGGCCGAGCCGCCCGCCAGCGATCAGGATGCATGGAACGATCAGTTCCTTTATGTCCGTTTGCTCGATGGCAGGGAGTGGCGGCCCATCGATCTCGCATTCCGGGCGCTGATGGAAGGCCCGCACCCTAGCCTGCTGCAATCCGCCAAACAGTTGCTCGCCACACCCGCCTGAAGGGTGTGGCATCCCGGCGCCGGGACCATCGATACGCCGCCATGACCTGCATTGCGCTATGCCATGGGGCCACTCCCCAGGCCGGTTATGGCCTCATGGCATTCCGCTCCAGCCTGTATGGTTCAGTGCACCACTCGCATGGCAGCGAGCGAGCAAGACGTGCCATGTCGAAATGGAACCCCATCGTTCGTCGCATAGTCGATCAATCCTTGAAGGACCACAGACCATGTCGAAACTTCGCGTGCAGAGCTTCGCCGTTTCACTGGACGGCTTCAGTGCCGGCCCGAATCAGAACCTGGAAAACCCACTGGGCGTCGGTGGCCCCGCACTGATGGAATGGTTTTTTGCCACACGCATGTTCCAAAGCATGTTTGGGAATGGCGATGGCGAAACCGGCGTCGATAACGGCATAGCGGAAAAAGGCTTTGACGGCATCGGCGCCTGGATTATCGGGCGCAATATGTTTGGTCCGATACGCGGTCCGTGGCCAGATGACAGCTGGAAAGGCTGGTGGGGCGACGAGCCACCGTACCATGTGCCTGTGTTCGTGCTGACACATCACGCACGGCCGCCGCTCACCATGGCCGGTGGCACCACGTTCCACTTCGTTACCGAAGGCATCCACGCCGCGCTCGAACAAGCGCGCGCTGCAGCCGGCAAGCAGGACGTACGCGTGGGTGGTGGTGTCGCTACGGTACGCCAGTATCTTCAGGCAGGGCTGATCGACAACCTTCACCTTGCCGTGCGCCCGATCCTGATGGGTCGCGGTGAAGCGCTGTTTGCGGGCCTGGATCTACCCGCGCTCGGCTATGAAACCGTCGACAGCGTGCCCGGCGAACGGGCCACACACGTCTTTCTGCGTAAACGCGCCTGAACGTACACGTCGAAATAAGGCTATGTCGTTCGTCGAATCCATAACGGGCCCGTACGGGCTCGTTCATTCCTTCCATGGAGCACTCGCATGACCACCGGAACCGTCACGCTTCACCGCGTTCTTCGCACTACGCCCGACAAAATCTATCGCGCCTTTACGACCCCAGACGCTATGGCCCGTTGGCTACCGCCGCATGGCTTTACGGGCAAGGTGCATCAGATGGATGCCAAGGTGGGCGGCACCTATCAGATGTCATTCACCAACTTCACCAGTGGCAACAGCCATTCGTTTGGCGGCACGTATCATGAGCTTGTTCCCGGCGAACGCATCCGATACACGGCGCGCTTCGACAATGGCAATCTGCCCGGTGAGATGCAGACGACGGTCACGCTCAAGAAGGTCTCCTGCGGGACGGAGGTGCATGTCGTGCAGGAAGGCATCCCCAGCATGATCCCAACCGATCAGTGCTACTTGGGCTGGCAGGAATCATTGGTGCACCTGGCGCAGCTGGTGGAACCGGAGATTCCAGGCTAAATCACCGGCGCGACGCAACGCATCACTTCACCACCAAGGATTCGGCATGTGGACACATGAGGAAGCGATCGAGATCAGCGCGACGCCTGCTGAGGTGTGGGCCGTTCTCTCGGATGTTCGGGGCTGGAAGCGCTGGAACGCGGGCATCGCATACATCGAACTGCACGGTCCGTTTGCCGTCGGCACGACGTTCACCATGCAGCCCCCGGAAACCGATGCGTTCGTCAGCACCTTGATCGCCGTCGAGGAGCACCGCGGCTTTACCGACGAAACGGTCATCGACGATATCCGCGTCATTGTCGAACACCGCATCGATGCCCTGACGCCCGATGGCGTCAGGGTGACTTACGCCACGGAAGTCACCGGCCCCGACGCAGCCCAGATCGGCGCGATGGTCACCGGCGATTTTCCCGATGTATTACGCGGGTTGAAGAGCATCGTGGAACGACGACCAGCACCTGCACCCTAATGCTGCCGCTCGATCAGCTGCGATGCAGCGCGCGATGCGCGATGTCGCGGCGACAGAACGCGCCCTCGTAATGAATCTTCGATACCGCCGCATAAGCGTTCTCACGAGCGGAGGCAATGTCCTTGCCAAGCGCGCAAACCGTGAGTACGCGGCCACCCGCGCTGACAACCTGGCCCTGGGCATCGAGTTGCGTGCCGGCGTGGAACACCTTCGTGTCCGGGCCGAAGTCGCTATCCAGTCCGCTGATGACATCGCCACTGCGCACCTTGCCCGGGTAGCCGCCCGCAGCCATCACCACGCCCAGTGAAGGGCGTGCGTCCCATTGCACGTGGGTGTGGTGAAGTTCGCCGTCGAGTGCTGCCTCGATCAGTTCCACCAGATCCGACTTCAGGCGCAGCATGATCGGCTGCGTCTCCGGATCGCCGAAGCGCACGTTGAACTCGATGACCTTGGGCGTACCGCTCTTGTCGATCATGAGGCCGGCGTAGAGGAAGCCGATGAACGGCGCGCCTTCCATCGCCATGCCGCGCAGGGTCGGCTCGATCACTTCCTTGAGGATGCGCTTCTCCACGTCCGGCGTGACCACCGGCGCGGGCGAGTAAGCGCCCATGCCGCCCGTGTTTGGGCCCAGATCGCCTTCATCGCGGCGCTTGTGATCCTGGCTGCTGGCCATCGGCAGCGCGTGCTGGCCATCGCTCATCACGATGTAGCTGGCTTCCTCGCCATCAAGGAATTCCTCGATCACCACGCGCGCGGAGGCATCGCCAAACTGGTGCGCACCCAGCATGTCGTGGAGCGCCTGCTCGGCATCCGCCAACGTCAATGCGACCACTACGCCCTTGCCTGCCGCCAGCCCATCCGCCTTGATGACGATAGGTGCGCCTTGCTGGCGTACATAGGCCAAGGCAGGGTTGAGCTCGGTGAATACCGCATAGTGAGCCGTCGGGATGTTGTGGCGGAGCAGGAAGTCCTTGGCGAACGCCTTGGAGCCTTCCAACTGCGCCGCGACCGCGCGGGGACCAAAGCAACGCAGACCGGCGGCGCGAAACTTGTCGACCAAACCCGCCACCAGCGGTACTTCCGGGCCCACCACGGTCAGCTCGATCTTCTCGTCCTTGGCCAGCTTGAGCAGGCCATCCAGGTCAGTCACCGCCAGGTTCGCGTTGCGCAGGCCCTTTTCGCGCGCCGTACCCGCGTTGCCCGGGGCCACGATCACTTCGCTTACGCGCGGCGACTGCTTGAGCTTCCACGCCAGCGCGTGTTCGCGCCCGCCGCTGCCGATGACCAGGACTTTCATGGGGACTCCAACTGCCGAAGAGGTGCGCCGGGGGCGGCGCAATGGGCCATTGTAAGGGGCAGGAGGGGATTTCGCAGCGCAGCATGGTTGAGGGGTTCAGGCTGGTTGTCGCTTGCGCTGTGGCGGTTGCTGCGTGATCGCGATCTGGCCGCCTACGCGGCGGGCGTTTCACCCTCCTGCCGGAGGGCGAGTCACTTTTCTTTGCTTGCCCAAAGAAAAGTAACCCAAAGAAAGGGCCCCCCGGATGAGTCGCCTTCCGGGCTTCGCCCTCCAGGTACGCGGACGGGTTCCGGGCTTTTCGACGGGGCTCCTGCCCCGACGAAAAGGAATCGGCATCCCTGCCGATTCCCCTGCGGGCCTTCTCTCCACCCGCCCGCCGCCTCATACGGGGGCCTGGTAGATCAAAAGCAGCAAGCAGACGGCTCGTGCAGCAGAGCTGCACATCGCATCGCGACAGGCCGCGTTGCTCCTGCACTAGAGCAGGGACGCAAAGCCAAGGCAGAAGACAACGATGATGCCGTTAGGTGTCGAGCTCTCCCCACCCGGTCGGGAAGCGTAGCGTTTGCTTTCCCTTGCCCCAGTGGTGGGAAAGCGTAGCGCTCCTTTTCCCTCGCCTCGGCGGTAGGAAAGCGTAGCGTCCTCTCTCCCTAGCCTCAGCGA
>NZ_JAELTQ010000210.1 GCF_016428905.1 Dyella sp. ASV24
AGCAAAAAGATTTCGCTGAAGGTGTTGACGGACAGGAAAAACGATGTAAGATGAGCGGCTCACTCGGAACGAAATGTTCCAACGCTGAAACGGAAACGGTCAGCAAGTGATTGAGATCTTTGACAGTGTGCGCAGGTGACTTGTGTGGGCGTCTTGCGACGGACGATTGAATGTCCAATATATGCAAGCGTCTAACCTAAGAGTCAATTCAAAAGCTTGACGTTTTATGGTTAGGACTAACGCTTCAGAAAGATAGATCGAGTGATTGCCTTCGGGTGGTCATGAGGTCGAAAACTTAAGTGAAGAGTTTGATCCTGGCTCAGATTGAACGCTGGCGGCATGCCTAACACATGCAAGTCGAACGGCAGCACAGTAGAGCTTGCTCTATGGGTGGCGAGTGGCGGACGGGTGAGTAATGCATCGGGATCTACCCAAGCGTGGGGGATAACGTAGGGAAACTTACGCTAATACCGCATACGTCTTACGAGAGAAAGCAGGGGACCTTCGGGCCTTGCGCGGTTGGACGAACCGATGTGCGATTAGCTAGTTGGTAGGGTAATGGCCTACCAAGGCGACGATCGCTAGCTGGTCTGAGAGGATGATCAGCCACACTGGAACTGAGACACGGTCCAGACTCCTACGGGAGGCAGCAGTGGGGAATATTGGACAATGGGCGCAAGCCTGATCCAGCAATGCCGCGTGTGTGAAGAAGGCCTTCGGGTTGTAAAGCACTTTTATCAGGAGCGAAATACTACCGGCTAATATCCGGTGGGGCTGACGGTACCTGAGGAATAAGCACCGGCTAACTTCGTGCCAGCAGCCGCGGTAATACGAAGGGTGCAAGCGTTAATCGGAATTACTGGGCGTAAAGCGTGCGTAGGCGGTTATTTAAGTCTGTTGTGAAATCCCCGGGCTCAACCTGGGAATGGCAATGGATACTGGATAGCTAGAGTGTGATAGAGGATGGTGGAATTCCCGGTGTAGCGGTGAAATGCGTAGAGATCGGGAGGAACATCAGTGGCGAAGGCGGCCATCTGGATCAACACTGACGCTGAGGCACGAAAGCGTGGGGAGCAAACAGGATTAGATACCCTGGTAGTCCACGCCCTAAACGATGCGAACTGGATGTTGGTCTCAACTCGGAGATCAGTGTCGAAGCTAACGCGTTAAGTTCGCCGCCTGGGGAGTACGGTCGCAAGACTGAAACTCAAAGGAATTGACGGGGGCCCGCACAAGCGGTGGAGTATGTGGTTTAATTCGATGCAACGCGAAGAACCTTACCTGGCCTTGACATGTCTGGAATCCTGCAGAGATGCGGGAGTGCCTTCGGGAATCAGAACACAGGTGCTGCATGGCTGTCGTCAGCTCGTGTCGTGAGATGTTGGGTTAAGTCCCGCAACGAGCGCAACCCTTGTCCTTAGTTGCCAGCACGTAATGGTGGGAACTCTAAGGAGACTGCCGGTGACAAACCGGAGGAAGGTGGGGATGACGTCAAGTCATCATGGCCCTTACGGCCAGGGCTACACACGTACTACAATGGTCGGTACAGAGGGTTGCAATACCGCGAGGTGGAGCCAATCCCAGAAAGCCGATCCCAGTCCGGATTGGAGTCTGCAACTCGACTCCATGAAGTCGGAATCGCTAGTAATCGCAGATCAGCTATGCTGCGGTGAATACGTTCCCGGGCCTTGTACACACCGCCCGTCACACCATGGGAGTGAGTTGCTCCAGAAGCCGTTAGTCTAACCGCAAGGGGGACGACGACCACGGAGTGGTTCATGACTGGGGTGAAGTCGTAACAAGGTAGCCGTATCGGAAGGTGCGGCTGGATCACCTCCTTTCGAGAACGACATCCTTCTTCCCCGCAAGACGTCCACACAAGACACCTGCACTTCTTTTCACGCAAAATCCCTTTTGCGAAGAGCTAAACCAGCCATCCATGGCTGGACTCTTCAACGAAACGCCGCTAGCGATGCTAAGCATCGATGGCGATGTTTTCGTCTCAAAAGGCGAGGTTCCCGGGTCTGTAGCTCAGGTGGTTAGAGCGCACCCCTGATAAGGGTGAGGCCGGTGGTTCGAGTCCTCCCAGACCCACCACTGAATCACTTGGGGCCATAGCTCAGCTGGGAGAGCACCTGCTTTGCAAGCAGGGGGTCGTCAGTTCGATCCTGACTGGCTCCACCATTTTGGTGGCACGACGTGAAATGAAGGCAGCGCACACATAAAGATTTAGAAACGAGGCGGCACTGTGGCCGTTCTTGTGTTCTTTGACAAAGTAAACGAGTGACAAGCGTTTTGGTTCGAAACCGAACCGAGATGTGTCGTTGAGGCAATTAAGCGAACGCGTTGTTTGGACATCGATTCGTATCACCTCGTAAGTGATGCGGTATCGGCCCTGAGGCGACTTGGGGTTATATGGTCAAGCGACCAAGCGTATACGGTGGATGCCTTGGCAGTCAGAGGCGATGAAGGACGTGGCAGCCTGCGAAAAGTGTCGGGGAGCTGGCAACAAGCTTTGATCCGGCAATGTCCGAATGGGGAAACCCACTCCGCAAGGAGTACTGCATGATGAATACATAGTCATGCAGAGCGAACCCGGGGAACTGAAATATCTAAGTACCCGGAGGAAAAGAAATCAACCGAGATTCCGTCAGTAGCGACGAGCGAACGCGGACTAGCCCAAAAGTTTCTAGTGTTTTAGCCGAACGGTTTGGAAAGGCCGGCCATAGCGGGTGATAGCCCCGTAGGCGAAAGGGCATTAGAGATGAAATTGAGTAAGGCGGGGCACGAGAAACCCTGTCTGAATATGGGGGGACCATCCTCCAAGGCTAAATACTCCTGACTGACCGATAGCGAACTAGTACCGTGAGGGAAAGGCGAAAAGAACCCCGGAGAGGGGAGTGAAATAGACCCTGAAACCGTATACGTACAAGCAGTGGAAGCCCGCAAGGGTGACTGCGTACCTTTTGTATAATGGGTCAGCGACTTACTGTCAGTGGCAAGCTTAACCGTATAGGGGAGGCGAAGGGAAACCGAGTCTGAATAGGGCGCATAGTCTCTGGCAGTAGACCCGAAACCGAGTGATCTATCCATGGCCAGGTTGAAGGTGCGGTAACACGCACTGGAGGACCGAACCCACATCTGTTGCAATAGATGGGGATGAGCTGTGGATAGGAGTGAAAGGCTAAACAAACTCGGAGATAGCTGGTTCTCCTCGAAAGCTATTTAGGTAGCGCCTCGTATGAATCTTCCTGGGGGTAGAGCACTGTTATGGCTAGCGGGCCATCGCGGCTTAGTAAACCATGGCAAACTCCGAATACCAGGACAGAATGTACGGGAGACACACGGCGGGTGCTAACGTCCGTCGTGAAAAGGGAAACAACCCAGACCCGCAGCTAAGGTCCCAAAGTTATAGCTAAGTGGAAAACGATGTGGAAAGGCATAGACAGCCAGGAGGTTGGCTTAGAAGCAGCCACCCTTTAAAGAAAGCGTAATAGCTCACTGGTCGAGTCGGTCTGCGCGGAAGATTTAACGGGGCTAAGCTATACACCGAAGCTCGGGGTGCACACTTTGTGTGCGCGGTAGAGGAGCGTTCCGTAAGCCTGTGAAGGTGAGTTGAGAAGCTTGCTGGAGGTATCGGAAGTGCGAATGCTGACATGAGTAACGATAATGGGGGTGAAAAGCCCCCACGCCGAAAGCCCAAGGTTTCCTCGCGCAACGTTCATCGGCGCAGGGTGAGTCGGCCCCTAAGGCGAGGCAGAAATGCGTAGTCGATGGGAAGCTGGTTAATATTCCAGCACTTGTCTGTAGTGCGATGTGGGGACGGAGAAAGTTAGGTCTACCGGGCGTTGGTTGTCCCGGGGAAAGGCGGTAGGCATGAGGGTTAGGCAAATCCGGCCCTCTTTATGCCGAGCACCGAGACGAGTCCTATTGGACGAAGTGACTGATACTACGCTTCCAGGAAAAGCCACTAAGCTTCAGCTACAGAGAAACCGTACCGTAAACCGACACTGGTAGGCAGGGTGAGAATCCCAAGGCGCTTGAGAGAACTCGGGTGAAGGAACTAGGCAAAATGGCACCGTAACTTCGGGAGAAGGTGCGCCCTCCGACGTGGTCACGTGCGTGACTGAGCGTTAGAGGGTCGCAGTAACCTGGCCGCTGCGACTGTTTATCAAAAACACAGCACTCTGCAAACACGAAAGTGGACGTATAGGGTGTGACGCCTGCCCGGTGCTGGAAGGTTAATTGATGGGGTCAGCCGCAAGGCGAAGCTCTTGATCGAAGCCCCAGTAAACGGCGGCCGTAACTATAACGGTCCTAAGGTAGCGAAATTCCTTGTCGGGTAAGTTCCGACCTGCACGAATGGCGTAACGACAGCGGCGCTGTCTCCACCCGAGACTCAGTGAAATTGAAATCGCTGTGAAGATGCAGCGTTCCCGCGGCAAGACGGAAAGACCCCGTGAACCTTTACTACAGCTTCACACTGAACGTTGAGTTCTTCTGTGTAGGATAGGTGGGAGGCTATGAAACCGAGACGCTAGTTTCGGTGGAGCCATCCTTGAAATACCACCCTGAAGTGCTTGACGTTCTAACCTAGGTCCGTAATCCGGATCAGGGACCGTGTGTGGTGGGTAGTTTGACTGGGGCGGTCTCCTCCCAAAGAGTAACGGAGGAGCACGAAGGTACGCTCAGCGCGGTCGGACATCGCGCACTGTGTGCAAAGGCATAAGCGTGCTTGACTGCGAGATCGACGGATCAAGCAGGTACGAAAGTAGGTCTTAGTGATCCGGTGGTTCTGTATGGAAGGGCCATCGCTCAACGGATAAAAGGTACTCCGGGGATAACAGGCTGATACCGCCCAAGAGTTCATATCGACGGCGGTGTTTGGCACCTCGATGTCGGCTCATCACATCCTGGGGCTGTAGCCGGTCCCAAGGGTATGGCTGTTCGCCATTTAAAGTGGTACGCGAGCTGGGTTCAGAACGTCGTGAGACAGTTCGGTCCCTATCTGTCGTGGGCGTTGGAGATTTGAGAGGGGCTGCTCCTAGTACGAGAGGACCGGAGTGGACGTTCCGCTGGTGTTCGGGTTGTCATGCCCATGGCATTGCCCGGTAGCTACGAACGGAAGCGATAACCGCTGAAAGCATCTAAGCGGGAAGCGCGCCTCAAGATGAGATCTCCCGAGACTTCGAGTCTCCTTAAGGCACCATCAAGACTAGGTGGTTGATAGGCGCGGTGTGGAAGTGCAGCAATGCATTGAGCTTACGCGTACTAATGAGCCGTGAGGCTTGACCATATAACCCCAAGACGCTTCGCAGACATCATCGTCTCGACGAAACATCTCGTTCGAATTTCACCAAACGCTTGTCACTCGTTTACTCCCTCTGCGGAACTGGCGCTTCACAGCGCTGTTCCCACCCTTTCCCTGGCGGCTATAGCGCTGTGGTACCACCCGATCCCATCCCGAACTCGGAAGTGAAACGCAGCTGCGCCGATGGTAGTGTGAATCCTCATGCAAGAGTAGGTCACCGCCAGGGGCTTTATCCCTCAAACGCCTTCCCAT
>NZ_JAELTQ010000211.1 GCF_016428905.1 Dyella sp. ASV24
GGCCTTGCTCGGCGCGCTGCTGGTGGGTTGCAGGGTGTGGCCGCATCGCCCGTTGAACGCGTGGCTGCCGTCGTCGACGGCGGTCTACGACACGCGCGGTCGGCTGCTGCGCCTGACGCTGGCGAGTGACCAGCGTTACCGCTTGTGGGTGCCGCTCAAGGATGTGTCTCCTGCCTTGGTTGACGGCGTATTGCTGCACGAGGATCGCTGGTACCGCTGGCACCCCGGTTTCAACCCTTATGGTTTGTTGCGCGGCGCTTGGGTGACTTACGTCAGCCACGGCAACCGGCAGGGTGGTTCGACTGTCACCATGCAGCTTGCGCGATTGTTGTGGCGGCTCAATACGCGCACACCGACAGGTAAGCTGCGTCAGGTAGCGCGCGCGATACAACTGGAGCTGTTCTACTCCAAAGACCAGATCCTCGAGGCCTACCTCAACTACGCACCCTATGGGCGCAACGTGGAAGGCGTGGGCGCGGCGAGCCTAGCTTACTTCGACAAGCCCGCCGACACACTTAGCCTGCCGGAAGCGTTAACCCTGGCGGTGATTCCCCAGGATCCCAGCCGTCGCCTGCAAGCAGGCGCGGACGCGCCCGACCTCATCAGCCACCGACTTAGTAGTTCGCGCAACCGGCTCTACGCTCGCTGGAAGGCGTTGCACCCGAAGGATGCGAACCTGCAGCCGCTGTTCGCCTTGCCGCTGCGACTTCGGCCCTTGTCGCAGCTGCCGTTCGAAGCGCCGCACGCGGTAGACCAAGTGCTTGCAGCGCGTCGCGTGATGTCCAGCGACACGGACAGCCGTGTCACGACCACGTTGGATCTGGATCTTCAGCACGTGCTGGAGCGTCAGGTGGATCATTACGTGGAGCGTAACAACGGGCGTGGCATCCGCAACGTCGCTGCGCTGCTGGTGGATACGCGCGACATGGGCATCAAGGCGTTGGTGGGCTCCGCCGATTACACAAATGCCGATATCCAGGGGCAGGTGAACGGCACGCTGGCCAAGCGTTCGCCTGGTTCGACGCTCAAACCCTTCATCTACGGGCTTGGATTCGATCAGGGCGTACTGCACCCGCAGACCGTCCTGCGCGATGTGCCGACCGCGTTCGGTCCGTATGCGCCGGAGAATTTCGACGGACACTTCCTTGGGCCCGTGACGGCGACCGAGGCCTTGGTGCGCAGTCGAAACATCCCTGCCGTGTGGGTGGCGTCACAACTGCAGCAGCCGAGTTTCTACCAGTTCCTGCGCGACGCCGGCATCAGCCGCATGGCGAGCGAAAAGCACTACGGTCTGGCTCTGGTGCTGGGTGGTGGCGAGGTCACCATGCAGGAACTGGCAGATCTTTACGCGATGCTGGCCAATCGTGGTGAGCTGAAGCCATTGCGTTTGCTTGCCGCGGATCCACAAAGCGCTGGCACACGCCTCTTGAGCGACGAAGCCAGCTTCATGGTCATGGACATGCTGCGGCAGAACCCGCGACCTGACGAAACCACGGGTGCGCAACCGGACCGCCTGCCGGTGTACTGGAAGACGGGGACGTCCTGGGGTTTTCGTGATGCCTGGACGGCTGGCAGTTTCGGGCCTTACGTACTGGTGGTGTGGGTTGGCAACTTCGATGGCAGCAGTAACCCTGCGTTCGTCGGTGTGGAGGCGGCTGCACCGCTGTTCTTCCAGATGGTTGATGCCTTAAGGGCGGCGCAGCCGCGAATGACCGAGCCAGTGCGGCACATGCCCGCGCACCTCAAGCGCGTGGAGATTTGCCTCGCCAGTGGCGACTTGCCCAACCAATGGTGCCCGCAGCGCGGCATGACCTGGTTCATCCCAGGCAAGTCACCCATTCGCGTGAGCCAGGTGCATCGTCCGATCGTTATTGACGACGACACTGGCAAGCCCGCCTGTCCGCCTTACGCGGGCAAGCGCACCCACGTAGAGGTTTATGAATTCTGGCCGTCGGAGTTGCAGCGCGTCTTCGTGCAGGCCGGCATTCCGCGCCGCGCGCCGCCGCGCAACGATGCCTGCGTACTCAGCGGCGTCGACGGCGAGCCGCCGGCCATCACCTCACCGCTACGCGGCAGCATCTACGCCCTGCGGCTGAAGTCGGCGGGCGACGATCGCATCGCCTTCAGCGCCAACGCGGACGCCTCCGTCCACGAGATGTACTGGTTCGTCAACGACGCCTATGTCGGGCGCAGCGCGCAAGGTGAATCGCTGTTCTGGCAGCCCGGTACCGCAGGCAACTATGAAGTACGCGTGGTGGACGACCGCGGTCGCAGTGACATGCGCCCGCTGGGCGTGAACATCGTCGACTGACTGCCCCTGCCATGCGTCATGCCAGGGAGGGGCATCAAGGCTGAGCTATGCTTAACCGCCTGAACCGAGACAAGCACACGCCCAACGCATGACTTTGTCACCGGCAGTCTCCTATTACCGCGCCACGGCAACGCCGTACGCATCGTTTGCGCCGTTGCAGGGCAAGGTGGACGCGCGCGTCGCCATCGTCGGTGGTGGCTTCGCGGGCCTGCATACGGCGCTGGGTCTCGCCGAGCGCGGCGTGCGCGACGTGGTGCTGCTGGAGCGGGAGCAGGTAGGCTTCGGCGCTTCCGGGCGCAATGGCGGCTTCGTGTTCGGTGGTTACTCGCTGGGTGAGCAATCCTTGCTCGATCAGCGCGGGCAGGATGCTGCTCGTACGCTGTTCCGGCTGACCACCGACGCGGTCGCGCGTATCCGTGAGCGTGTATCGCGCTACGACATTCTCTGCGATCTGGTCAACGAAGGTGTGATCTGGGCGAACTGGTTCCGCGACCCGGCCGTGTTGCGTCAACGACAGGAACTGCTGGAGAAGCACTATGGCATCGCTTGGGAATGGCTGCCGCAGAACGAGCTTCGCGCGCGCGTCCATACGACGCGCTACTACGACGGCCTTTACGAGCGTGATGCGCTGCACCTGCATCCGCTGAACCTTGCCATTGGCCTCGCTGGCGCAGCAGCGGCCCAGGGTGTGAGCGTCCACGAGAACACGGATGTCTGGCAATTGCGTCGCGAGGGTACGCGCTGGCGTATCGAAACCGCGCAGGGCTCGGTGCATGCTGATCAAGTCGTGCTGGCGTGTGGCGGTTATCTCGCGGGTCTGAAACGGCAGGTCGATCGAGCGATCCTGCCTATTGCTACCTACGTGATGGTGACCGAGCCGCTGGGTGATCGCCTCAACGATGCACTGGAAACGCGAGCAGCTGTCTACGACTCGCGTTTTGCGTTTGACTACTACCGGCCACTGCCTGACACGCGCCTGCTGTGGGGTGGGCGAATCTCTGTGCGTGATCGTTCTCCGCGCGCAGTACAGCGAGTGCTGATGCAGGATCTGCTGCGCGTGTTTCCGCAATTGAAAGGTGTTCGCGTTGATTACGCGTGGTCGGGCCTGATGAGCTACGCCCGCCATCAGATGCCGCAGATTGGTACCGGCGGCGATGGCCTATGGTGGGCACAGGCATTTGGTGGGCATGGCCTTGCGCCGACGTGCGCAGCAGGTGACTTGTTGGCATCTGCATTGGCGGAGGGTGATGACCGTTGGAAGCAGTTCGCGCCGTATGGACTGGACCGCACCTATCGGCCGTTCGGCTACCTGGGCGCACAGACTAGTTACTGGTGGCAGCAGGGCAAGGACTGGTTCAAGACACGATTGGAAGGATAAGCAGGATGGAAGCGAAGTTGCAGGAAGAAATCAGCTGGGCTGATTTCGAGAAAGTGTTGATCGTGGCCGGCACCGTCACGCGCGCGGAGCCATTTCCCGAGGCACGCAAACCCGCATGGAAAGTGTGGGTGGATTTCGGCCCTTACGGCGAGAAGAAGACGAGTGCGCAAATCGTGCAGCTGTATCGCGCTGAAGATCTGGTTGGTCGCCAGATCGTTGGCGTAATCAATTTTCCCGAAAAGCAGGTGGGGCCGTTCCGTTCGCAGTTCCTGCTGACCGGCTTTTCAACCGACGACGGCGTGGTGCTTACCGCCGTGGAGCGACCCGTTCCCAACGGTACTCGCCTTGCCTGATCAACCGGCCTGCAAAGCCGGTTGCAGATGGGAGCGGCGATTGATCATCAGCGCCAATCCCGCTGCGACCAGGCCGGTAATGCCCGCGACCACAAAGGGCTGCAGATAGTCGCCGTTTTGCGTGCGCAAGGCGCCGGCGAAGAATGCGGCGCTTGCGGCACCGATCTGATGGCCGGCCGCTACCCAGCCGAACACCACGGGCGCATCGCGATCGCCAAAGGCTTCACTGGCGAGACGCAGCGTGGGCGGTACGGTAGCAATCCAATCGAGGCCGTAGAACATCCCAAACAACGACAGGCTGGCGAACGAGAAATCGGAGTAGGGCAGCCAGATCAGCGACAGCCCGCGCAGTCCGTAATACACGAAAAGCAGCTTGCGCGGATCGTAGCGGTCCGTAAGCCAGCCGGAGAGCGTGGTGCCGACGAGATCGAACGCGCCCATCATGGCGAGCAGACCTGCAGCACGCACTTCCGGAATGCCGTGGTCACCGCACATCGCGATGAAGTGCGTGCCGATCAAGCCATTGGTGGTAAAGCCGCAGATGAAGAACGTGGCGAACAGGAACCAGAACGTGCGCTGCTTCGACGCCTTGGCCAGCGTGCCCAGGGCAATGGAGAGCAGGTTGCCACGCGGCGCAGCGTCGCCTTCATCTTCCGTCGCACCATACGGGCGCAGGCCGATGTCGGAGGGGCGTTCCGGTAGCAGCCACCACGCCAATGGAATCAGCAGTGCACAGCCAGCGGCAACCGTCCACACTACAGGGCGCCAACCACCGTGCTCGGCGATGGCGGCTAGTGCGGGTAGAAAGGCCAGGGTGCCTGTGGCGGTGCTCGCCGTGAGCAGACCCATCATCAAGCCGCGGTGCGTCACGAACCAGCGGTTCACCACCGTTGCGCCAAGCACAATGGCGACACAGCCAGAGCCGACGCCGGAGAACACCCCCCAGCTCAGCATCAGATGCCACGGCTGCGTCATCCATGCGCTGGCCGAAATGGATGCGGTCATCAACACCAATGCGCCAATCAGGGTGCGACGCACGCCCACTGCCTGCATCAGCGCTGCGGCAAACGGGCCAACCATGCCGTACAGGAAGATGCCCAGCGCAGCGGAGAGGGAGATCGTGTCCCGACTCCACCCGAAGGCCTTACCCAGGGGCAGGATGAGTACGCCAGGCGCGGCGCGGACGCCTGCGGCGGCAAGCAGGGCCAGGAAGATCACGCCGGCGACGACAAAGGCGTACTTCTGGCCGAAAGGGCGGGTGCGCGGTATAGTCATGTTACCGGTCGGTACGTGGAGTGGGTGAATCGTACGTACCGATCGGTAACATTGTCAACAGCCGTATGCCATGCCGATCAAACGTTTCCCATCCGAGCCCATCGAACCCAGCGCCGAAGGCAAGCCCAAGGCC
>NZ_JAELTQ010000212.1 GCF_016428905.1 Dyella sp. ASV24
TCTCGGTACCGATGCCGTCGATCATCGCCTTGGCGACCAGTTCGTTGGTACGCGACCAGATGTCGACGACCTTGTTGTAGCGTTCGCCAGCGGTGACGAGACCGGACTGGTACTGCTCCTGGATCTCGACGACTTCCTTCTCGGCTTCTTCCAGGATCGGCTTCTTCTGATCCGGGATGATCATGTCGTCGATGCCGATGGAGATACCGGCGCGGGTAGCGAAACGGAAACCGGTGTACATCAGCTGGTCGCCGAAGATCACCGTGTCCTTCAGACCCAGGCGGCGATAGCACTGGTTGATCAGGCGCGAGATGTTCTTCTTGGTCAGCTCGGTGTTGGCCAGAGCGAACGGCAGGCCTTCCGGCATGATTTCGAGCAGCAGCGCGCGGCCCACGGTCGTATCGACGATCTGGGTGCTTTCGGTGCGGTTGCCGTCTTCATCGATCTGCACCTGGTTGATGCGGACCTTGACCTTGGCGTGCAGCTGCACGGCGCGGTTGTCGTAGGCGCGGCGAACTTCGCCGATGCCCGAGAACACCATGCCGTTGCCCTTCGCGTTCACCAGCTCGCGAGTCATGTAGTACAGGCCAAGGACGACGTCCTGGGTCGGCACGATGATCGGCTCGCCGTTGGCGGGCGACAGGATGTTGTTGGTCGCCATCATCAGGGCGCGGGCTTCGAGCTGCGCTTCGATGGAGAGCGGCACGTGGACGGCCATCTGGTCACCGTCGAAGTCGGCGTTGAACGCCGTACAGACGAGCGGGTGCAGCTGGATCGCCTTGCCTTCGATGAGCTTCGGCTCGAACGCCTGGATGCCCAGACGGTGCAACGTCGGCGCACGGTTGAGCATGACGGGATGTTCGCGGATTACCTCTTCGAGGATGTCCCACACCTGGCCTTCTTCGCGCTCGACGAGCTTCTTGGCAGCCTTGATGGTGGTGGCTTCGCCGCGAGCCTGCAGCTTGGCGAAGATGAAGGGCTTGAACAGCTCAAGCGCCATCTTCTTCGGCAGACCGCACTGGTGCAGGCGCAGGGTCGGGCCGACCACGATCACCGAACGACCGGAGTAGTCCACACGCTTGCCGAGCAGGTTCTGGCGGAAGCGGCCCTGCTTACCCTTGATCATGTCAGCGAGCGACTTCAGTGCGCGCTTATTCGTGCCGGTGATGGCACGGCCGCGGCGGCCGTTGTCGAGCAGCGCGTCGACCGATTCCTGCAGCATGCGCTTTTCGTTGCGCACGATGATGTCGGGCGCGTTGAGTTCGAGCAGGCGACGCAGGCGGTTGTTGCGGTTGATGACGCGACGGTACAGATCGTTCAGATCGGACGTAGCAAAGCGGCCACCATCCAGCGGCACCAGCGGACGCAGGTCCGGCGGCAGCACGGGCAGCACGGTCAGCACCATCCACTCCGGCTTGTTACCGGATTCGAGGAAGGCCTCGATCAGCTTGACGCGCTTGGTGAGGCGCTTGAGCTTGGTCTCGGAATTGGTCGAGCCAATTTCTTCCTTCAGGCGCACGACTTCGCCCGGAAGGTCCAGGGACTTGAGCAGCTCGTAGACGGCCTCGGCACCCATGCGGGCGTCGAATTCGTCACCGTGCTCTTCCACGGCTTCCAGGTACTGGTCTTCGCTGAGCAGCTGGCCGCGCTCGAGCGCGGTCAAACCCGGATCGATCACCACGAAGGCTTCGAAGTACAGGATGCGCTCGATATCACGCAGCGTCATGTCCAGCATCAAGCCGATGCGCGACGGCAGCGACTTGAGGAACCAGATGTGCGCAGTCGGCGAGGCCAACTCGATGTGGCCCATGCGCTCGCGGCGCACCTTGGCCAACGTCACTTCCGTGCCGCACTTTTCGCACACCACACCGCGGTGCTTCATGCGCTTGTACTTGCCGCACAGGCACTCATAGTCCTTCACCGGACCGAAGATAGCGGCGCAGAACAGGCCGTCACGCTCAGGCTTGAAGGTGCGGTAGTTGATCGTCTCCGGCTTCTTCACTTCGCCGTACGACCACGAGCGGATCAGCTCTGGCGAAGCCAGGGCGATCTTGATCGCATCGAAGTCAGGCGCCGTGCGCTGCTGGTTGAACAGATTGAGCAAGTCTTTCATGGATGTCTCCGAAGATCGGGAATAGGGAATGGAGAATCGGGAACGGGGAAAACGAGGAACGAAAGCTCGCTCCTCGTCTCCGCCTCAACTCACTTCACTTCTTCCAGATCAATATCGATACCGAGCGAGCGGATTTCCTTCACCAACACGTTGAAGGATTCCGGCATGCCCGCCGCCATCTCGTGGTTGCCGTCGACAATGTTCTTGTACATCTGGTTACGGCCCTGCACGTCGTCGGACTTCACCGTCAGCATTTCCTGCAGGGTGTAGGCCGCGCCGTAGGCTTCCAGCGCCCAGACTTCCATTTCGCCGAAGCGCTGACCACCGAACTGCGCCTTACCACCCAGCGGCTGCTGCGTGACGAGCGAGTACGGACCGGTCGAACGCGCGTGCATCTTGTCGTCGACCAAGTGGTTGAGCTTCAGGTAGTGCATGTAGCCCACGGTAACCGGGCGATCGAACGCTTCGCCGGTACGACCGTCGAACAGCACCGTCTGGCCGGACTCCGGCAGATCGGCGAGCCTGAGCATTGCCTTGATCTCGGTTTCCTCGGCGCCGTCGAACACCGGGGTCGCCATCGGCACACCTTCCTGAAGGTTGTTCGCCAGCGCGAGGATTTCCTCGTCAGTCAGCGACTTCAGGTCGACGTGCTGCACGGCACCCGCGACGTGGTGGTTGTACACCTGGTCGAGGAACTCGCGAATCTGCGCCACCTTGGCCTGCGCTTCGAGCATCTTCTGGATCTTCTTGCCCAAGCCCTTTGCGGCCCAGCCAAGATGCACTTCCAGAATCTGACCGATGTTCATACGCGACGGCACGCCCAGCGGGTTCAGCACGATGTCCACGGAAGTACCGTCTTCGGAGAACGGCATGTCCTCCACCGGCACCACGTTGGACACCACACCCTTGTTACCGTGGCGACCGGCCATCTTGTCGCCCGGCTGGATGCGGCGCTTCACGGCCAGGAACACCTTGACCATCTTGAGCACGCCCGGTGCGAGATCGTCGCCCTGGGTGATCTTGCCCTGCTTTTCCTTGAAGCGCTTGTCGAACTCTTCCTTGTGGCGCTTGATCTGATCAGCGGCGCGCTCAAGGAACTCGGTGACGTCCTCTTCCTTGACGTTGACCTTGAACCAGTCGTCCTTCTTCAGGCCGTCCAGGTAGGCGTCGGTGATTTCGGCACCACGCTTGAGTCCGCCCGGGCCGCTCATCGCGGTCTTGCCGACGAGCTGGGTGCGCATACGGTTGTAGATCGCGCCTTCGAGGATGCGGAACTGGTCATCAAGATCCTTGCGGATACGCTTGATTTCCATTTCCTCGATCTGCTTGGCGCGCTTGTCCTTCTCGATACCGTCGCGGGTGAAGACCTGCACGTCGATCACGGTGCCGTCCATACCCGGCGGCACGCGCAGCGAGCTGTCCTTCACGTCGGACGCCTTCTCGCCGAAGATCGCACGCAACAGCTTTTCTTCCGGCGTCAGCTGGCTTTCGCCCTTGGGCGTGACCTTGCCGACCATGATGTCGCCGGCCTTCACTTCCGCACCGATGTACACAATGCCGGATTCGTCGAGGCGGGCCAGCGCCTGCTCACCCACGTTCGGGATGTCGGCGGTGATTTCCTCGGCGCCCAGCTTGGTGTCACGCGCGATGCACGACAGCTCCTCGATATGAATCGAGGTGTAGCGGTCTTCCTGCACGACGCGCTCGGAGAGCAGGATCGAGTCTTCGAAGTTGTAGCCATTCCACGGCATGAAGGCGATCAGCATATTCTGACCGAGCGCGAGCTCGCCCAGGTCGGTCGACGAACCGTCGGCCAACGTGTCGCCCTTCGCCACCACGTCACCCACGTTCACCAGCGGGCGCTGATTGAGGTTGGTGTTCTGGTTGGAACGGGTGTACTTGGTCAGCGTGTAGATATCGACGCCGGCGTCGTTGTCGCCGACTTCTTCTTCGTTCACGCGCACCACGATACGGCCGGCGTCGACCTGGTCAATCACGCCACCGCGCTTGGCGGTAACGATGACGCCCGAGTCGCGCGCCACAGCACGCTCGATGCCCGTACCCACCAGCGGGGTCTGCGAACGCAGGGTCGGCACGGCCTGACGCTGCATGTTCGCGCCCATGAGTGCGCGGTTCGCGTCATCGTGCTCAAGGAACGGCACGAGTGCGGCAGCAACCGACACCGTCTGCATGGGCGAGACGTCCATGTAGTCGACTTCAGCAGCAGGACGCAGTTCGGACTCGCCGCGGAAACGGCAGGACACGAAGTCTTCGATGAACGCACCGTCCTTGAGCGGCGAGTTCGCCTGCGCAATGACGTGGTCACCTTCTTCGATGGCCGACAGGTAGTCCACCTGGTCCGTCACCTTGCCGCCCACCACCTTGCGGTACGGCGTCTCGAGGAAGCCGTACTGGTTGGTGCGCGCGTACACGGCGAGCGAATTGATCAGGCCGATGTTCGGGCCTTCCGGCGTTTCGATGGTGCAGACGCGACCGTAATGGGTCGGATGCACGTCGCGCACCTCGAAGCCTGCGCGTTCGCGGGTCAGACCGCCTGGGCCCAGTGCCGAGACGCGACGCTTGTGCGTCACTTCGGACAACGGGTTGTTCTGGTCCATGAACTGCGACAGCTGCGACGAGCCGAAGAACTCCTTCACCGCCGCCGCAACCGGCTTGGCGTTGATCAGTTCCTGCGGGGTCAGGCCTTCGGACTCCGCCAGCGACAGACGCTCACGCACCGCACGCTCGACGCGCACCAGACCAATGCGGAAGGTGTTCTCGGCCATTTCACCGACCGAACGCACGCGACGGTTGCCCAGGTGATCGATGTCATCGACGGTACCGTGACCGTTCTTGATGTCGATAAGCACCTTGAGCACGTCGAGGATGTCGGAGCGGTCGCCCTGCGAGGCAACAAGCTTCTGGGCTTCCTCTTCCTTGCGGTCAGCAAAGTACTTCTTGTCAAACAACACGCCCGGACCCGTGATTTCCTGACGGCCCACGCGACGGTTGAACTTCATGCGACCAACGGCCGACAGGTCGTAGCGGTCGAAGGTGAAGAACAGGTTGTAGAACAGGTTCTGCGCAGCGTCCTTGGTCGGCGGTTCGCCCGGGCGCATCATGCGATAGATTTCCACCAGCGCCTCGAGCGGCGTCTTGGTGTTGTCGATGCGCAGGGTGTGCGAGATGTACGCACCGCGATCCAGGTCGTTGACGTACAGCGTCGGCACGACTTCGATACCGGCCTTGCGGAAGTTTTCCAGCTGCTCGGCGGTGATTTCGTCGTTGGCCTGGGCCAGCAG
>NZ_JAELTQ010000213.1 GCF_016428905.1 Dyella sp. ASV24
GTATGGCACCAACACTGCCGAAGGCAACTTGCGGCATGAGCTTGATGCAACGTATGCCATCCGTAGGGCCGCTGACCAAGTGCGGGGCGCTCCGGAACAAGACTCCGTGGCGCGGGCACCTTCGGCCTATATCCGCGACTTGTCGGCCAAGCTCGACCGTTTCGAGAAGGCCATCCAAACGGGTGACCGTGCGGCGGTGATGAAGGAAGTGGGGCACGTCTATCAGTCGCCTGCATGGCAAGCCGATTACGGGCGCGCTCGCGCCGCGGCGGCAAAGGACGAGCAGCAACGGGACCAACAACGGGCTGAGCATCCGCGCGATCCCCGGGATGCCGGACACCCGGATCACGCCATGAACCAAGGCATCCGCAAGCAGGTGGAGACGTTGCACGAGCGTGCCGGGATCTTCATCAGCAACAAGGAGCTCGACCAGCTCACCGCCAGCGTGGCCAAGGATGCGCGCGAGCGGGGTATGAACCGTGTCGACCAGATGCATTTCAATACCGATAAGAGCGGGCTCATTGCCGTGCAGCAGCACGGCGCGCACGACGTAATCACCCGGTATAGCGCCACCAACATTCAGCAGGCGATGCAGGTGCCGCCCGAACACGCTTATCAGCAGATGGCGCAGGAGACGCAGCGTCAGGCCCAGGTGCAACAGAACATCCAACAGCAAGCCGCGCAGTCTCAACAGGGGCCGTCGTTAGGACACTGATACTTCAAGGAGGATTCAACCCATGCAAGAAGACGAGTTCAGGATTCTGGCCGACCGGTTGCTCGCCGCGGTTGCACACATGGACGGGCGTGACGAACGACTGGTGCAACAAGTGCCCGCTGTCATTGAAGAGCAGACAAGCCGTTGGCTACGGACGGTGGCTGGTCAGGTCGAAACCGCCGCGCGAAGTGGATTGGAGCCACCATTGGCGGCCTACCAGCAGCGCGTGCAGAGCCTGTCCGCGGAGACTGAGAAGGCTGTAGCCACCCTGCAAGGAGCCAGACGTGACCTGATGTCGGTGCTCCGCTGGGTGTGGATAGGTGCGTGTGTGTCGTTGCTGCTTTCCATCGTTGCGCTGGTGGGCACCTATGAAATGCTCTACGGACACTATCAAACCCGTTACGACGAGTTGAAGTCGAAAGTGGGCTACCTAGGCGCGATCAATCGCTCCGATGTGGTGCCATGTGGCGACGGGCAGCTTTGTGCTCGTGTGGATGACAAATCCCCGCGGTATGGCGAGAAGAAGCAATATCGCGTCGTGGAGCCACGGCCATAGCCATAGCCATAGCCATAGCCATAGCCATAGCCATAGCCAGCATCAAGGATGAACGGCACGCCGGACATCCTTGACATGGACAAGAAACCCTAAAAGGACTGGACCCGTTGGCTTTGGTTTATTTGCTACTCCGCGGCTCCAGAAAAAGAAAAGCCCCCGGCACCGCCGGGGGGGCTTTTCTCATCGTGAGCTCAGCGCAGGCCGGTTTCGGCGCGTGCGATCACAATGCGCTGGATCTCACTGGTGCCTTCGTAGATCTCGGTGATCTTGGCGTCGCGGAAGTAGCGCTCCAGCGGCATTTCCCTCGAGTAACCCATGCCGCCGTGGATCTGCACCGCCTGGTGCGCAATCCACATCGCAGCTTCCGATGCGGTCAGCTTGGCCATGGATGCCTCGGTGCCGAAACGGCCGCCATTCTTTTCCGCCTCGCCCTTCGCCCAGGCGGCGCGCAGCGTCAGCAGCATGGCCGCGTCCAGCTTGCACTTCATGTCGGCGATCTTGGCCTGGGTCATCTGGAAAGTACCGATGGGCTGGCCGAATGCCTTGCGGTCGCGTGACCACTGCACCGATGCCTCGTACGCAGCGCGTGCAATACCCACCGCCTGCGAGGCAATGCCAATGCGGCCCGCATCGAGCAAGCTCATGCCCATGGCAAAACCCTTGCCTTCGGCGCCCAGCAGGTTCTCCTTCGGGCACACGTAATCGGTGAACTCGATTTCGCAGGTCGCCGAGGCGCGGATGCCCAGCTTGGGCTCGCTCTTGCCCGCATGGAAACCCGGCAACTGCGTATCGATGATGAAGGCGGAGACGCCCTTGGCGCCGATGCCCGGCGTGGTGATGGCAAACAGGATGATGTAGCGCGCCACCATGCCGGAGGTGATCCAGCTCTTCTTGCCGTTGATCACCCAGTCGCCGTTGGCATTCTTGGTGGCACGGGTGTGCATGGCCGAGGCGTCGGAGCCGGACTGGGGCTCGGTCAGTGCATAGGCGCCGATGGCCTCGCCCTGCGCGATGGCGCGCACGTACTTCTGCTTCTGCTCTTCCGTGCCGTGCTTGAGGATGCCGGTGCAGAACAGCGAATTGTTGACCGACATGATGGTCGCCGTGGCCGCGTCGGCCGCAGCGATTTCGATCATCGCCAGCGAGTAGGCGATCGGATCCATGCCCGCGCCGCCGTACTCCGTCGGCACCTCGATGCCCATCAGGCCCAACTGACCCATCTCGCGGATGTTGTCGAGCGGGAATTCCCCCTTCTCATCCAGCTCTGCCGCCACCGGCATGATGCGCTTCTGCGCGAAATCGCGGGCAATGGCCTGGATGGACAACTGATCGTCGGTAAAGCGGAAATCCATGGATGGCTCCAAGGGGGAACAGGGAAGCCCTCCATTTTAGCCCGCCAGGCGTTGTGACCTCTGTGCGGGTGCAGCAACGGACCATGAAGGGCTCCGCTAGAGCCGACCCCACCCGAAACCCGCTTTAACTTGACGCCCCGGTCGCCCGGGCCTAGCCTTATGTATCTCTGCATCGCGATATAAGGATACCCATGGACTTGGCTACCGCCTCCAGCGTCTTGCGCCTGCTGGCGGACCCCACCCGGGTGCGCCTGCTCGCCCTGCTCGAACGCGAGGAACTGACCGTGGCTGAGCTTGCCGCGGTGCTGCACCTTGCTCAGCCGCGCGTATCCACCCATCTCGCCAAGCTCAAGGAAGCGGAACTGGTGCGCGACCGCCGCGCAGGCGTCTCTGCCTACTACCGCGCCAATGCCGAAACCGACGAACACCTGCAGGTACTGCTGAAGTCCCTGCGGGAGAACATCGACGACGCGCTGCTGCGCGAAGATGCCGAACGGCTGCCGGGCGTACTCGCGCAGCGCGCCAGCGAGGAAGGCTGGGCCGATACCGTGGCGGGCGACATGGAGCGCCACTATTCACCGGGCCGCACCTGGGAAACCCTCGCGCGTTCGCTGCTGCAATTACTGGAAACCGGCGACGTGCTGGATATCGCCTCTGGCGATGGCATTACCGCCGAGCTACTCGCGCCGCATGCGCATTCCATTGTTTGCGTGGACAGCAGCGAGCGCGTGGTGGAAGCCGCCTCGCAACGCCTCAAGTCCTTCCCCAATGTCCAAGTGCTCAAAGGCGACATGCACGCGCTGGACCTCGGCGAGCGTCGCTTCGACCTTGTGCTGATGCTGCACGCCCTTACCTATGCCGAACATCCGGCCACCGCCGTTGCCGAGGCCGCACGCTTGCTGCGCAGCGGCGGACGCCTGCTGGCCGTGACGCTGGGCAAGCACGATCACCGTGCCGTGGTGGAGCCGTTCGATCACCGCAACCTTGGCTTCTCCCACGATGAATTGAATGGCTTCGCCCAAAAGGCAGGCCTGGAAGCCATGAGCTGTACGCGACTGAGCCGCGAGCGCAAGGCGCCTTATTTCGAAGTGATCAGCCTGCTCGCACGCAAGCCCTGAGGAGTTGATCCATGAGCACCCTACCCTGGCTCCACCCCGAACGCGTCGCCCTGCTGGAAAAGGGTCTGCGCGAGCGCATCCTGATCATCGACGGCGGCATGGGCACCATGCTGCAAGGCCACCAGTTGGACGAAACCGCGTTTCGTGGCGAACGCTTCGTTGACGGTCACGACAGCACCCATGCGCATACGCATGACCACCCCGGCGGATGCGACCTCA
The DNA here is from genome assembly GCF_016428905.1 of Dyella sp. ASV24. GTDB lineage: Bacteria > Pseudomonadota > Gammaproteobacteria > Xanthomonadales > Rhodanobacteraceae > Dyella. The sequence goes on from NZ_JAELTQ010000213.1 coordinate 3,961, forward strand.
AGGGCAACAACGACCTGCTCACGCTGACCACGCCCGACATCATCCGCGGCGTGCACGAAGCGTATCTGGCAGCCGGTGCGGATCTGGTCGAAACCAACACCTTCAACTCCACGCGCATCAGCCAGGCCGACTACCACCTGGAACATCTGGCGTACGAGCTGAACCGGGAAGGCGCACGTCTCGCTCGCGCGGCCTGCGACACGTTTGAGGCAAAGACACCGGAAAAGCCACGCTTTGTCATCGGCGTGCTGGGCCCCACCAGCCGCACGGCATCGCTGTCACCCGACGTCAACGACCCGGGCTTCCGCAACGTCACCTTTGAAGAACTGGTGACCAACTACACCGAATCCACCGCCGGCCTGATGGACGGCGGCGCCGACGTAATCATGGTCGAAACCATCTTCGACACGCTCAACGCCAAGGCCGCGCTGTTCGCCGTCAGCGAGCTGTTCCGCGAACGTGGCGCACGCCTGCCGGTAATGATCTCCGGCACCATCACCGACCGCTCCGGCCGCACGCTCTCTGGCCAGACGGCCGAAGCGTTCTATTACTCGGTGCAGCACGCGCGTCCGATCTCTGTGGGGCTCAACTGTGCGCTGGGTGCCGCCGATCTGCGCCCGCACGTACAGGTGCTATCCAACACCGCCACCTGTTTTGTCAGCACACACCCGAACGCCGGCCTGCCCAACGCCTTTGGCGAGTACGACGAAACGCCGGAACAGATGGCCGCCGTCATCGGTGGCTTCGCCCGCGACGGCCTGCTCAACATGGTCGGTGGCTGCTGCGGCACCACGCCCGCGCATATCAAAGCCATTGCAGAAGCGGTGCGTGACGTTGCGCCACGCGGCCTCCCTGGCCAAGCCCAGGAGGCCGCGTAATGCCCCCTCTCCCCTACGGGGAGAGGGTTGGGGTGAGGGGTCAACCTAGCCTCACCCTCGCCTTGCCGCAGTCCGCCGCCAAATCCGCCCCCTCACCTCAGTCCTCTCCCTGTCCGGGAGAGGAGGAAACTGCATGATGCCCCGCTACACCCGCCTTTCCGGCCTCGAACCGCTGGTCATTACGCCCGATCTTCTGTTCGTCAACGTGGGCGAACGCACCAACGTCACCGGCTCTGCCCAGTTCCGCAAGCTCATCAAGGAAGAGCGCTACGAGGAGGCCGTAGACGTCGCCCGCCAGCAGGTGGCCAGCGGCGCGCAGATCATCGACGTCAATATGGACGAGGGCCTGATCGATTCGGAAGCCGCCATGACGCGCTTCCTCAACCTGATCGCGGCCGAGCCGGACATCGCCCGCGTGCCGGTGATGGTGGACTCCTCCAAATGGACCGTGATCGAAGCCGGCCTGCGTTGCCTGCAGGGCAAGGGTATCGTCAACTCCATCTCGATGAAGGAAGGCGAGGAACTCTTCCTCGAGCATGCGCGCAAGGTGCAGCAG
>NZ_JAELTQ010000214.1 GCF_016428905.1 Dyella sp. ASV24
GTATTACGCCTTGCATTGCGAGCCGTGGGACGGCCCGGCCGGCCTGGTGATGTGTGATGGCCACTACGCCGCCTGCACGCTGGATCGCAACGGCCTGCGCCCCGCGCGCTGGGCCCTGTCGGCGGATAACCACCTTATTGTTGCCTCGGAAGCGGGCCTATGGGACGTACCCTCGTCGCAGGTCATCGCCAAGGGTCGCCTCGCGCCGGGCGAGATGATCGCGGTAGACCTGAAGCAGCATCGCCTGTTGCGTGATGCCGACATCGACGACATCAATCGCCAGCGCGCACCGTTTCGTGATTGGCTTCGCGCCGGCGTGAGCTATCTGGAATCGGATCTGATCGATCCGTCGCTCGCCGCCGAGCCGTTGCCGACAGAGGAGCTACGTCGTTACCAGAAGCTCTATGGTCTTTCGCGCGAAGAGCGTGAAACCGTGCTCAAAGCCATGGTGGAACTGGAGCAGGAAGCCACGGGCTCCATGGGTGACGACACGCCCATTGCCGCGATGTCACGCCAGGTACGTCCGCTGTTCGACCGTTTCCGCCAGGGCTTTGCTCAGGTCACCAATCCGCCGATCGATCCGCTGCGCGAAAAACTGGTGATGTCACTGGTGACGCAGATTGGTCCGGAGTCGAACGTATTCGACCTCACACCAGAAAACGCGAAGCAGATCCTGATCAACTCGCCGGTGCTCTCGCAGCGCAAGCTGCGCCAGTTGTTGGCGCTTCCGCAATACGTGGGTACGCCGCGCTTCGATCTGATGTATGCGCCGGAAGAGGGATTGGAAGCCGCGCTGCGCCGTCTCTGCCGCGAGGTGGAGAAGGCGGTGCGCGAGGGCTGCCCATTGGTGTTCCTCAGTGATCGCTATCCGCAGAAGGACATGCTTCCCATCCATTCGCTGCTGGCGGTGGGTGCGGTGCATGCACACCTGATCGATCAGGCGCTGCGATGTCAATGCAACATCCTGGTGGAAACGGCGACGCCGCGCGATCCGCACCAGTTCGCCTGCCTGCTTGGCTTTGGCGCCACCGCGATCTATCCGTGGCTGGCCTATCAGAGCCTGTTTGAGCTGGGGCGCGAAGGCCATATCGACAGCGACCGTTTCGAGATCGGTCGCAGCTACCGTCGCGGCATCCGCAAAGGCCTGATGAAGATCCTGTCGAAGATGGGAATCTCCACGGTGGCGGGCTATCGCGGCGCGCAATTGTTCGAGATTGTAGGTCTCGCGCCGGACGTGGTGGAACTCTGCTTCCCGGGCACGCCCTCGCGCGTCGGCGGTGCAAGCTTCGCCGAGCTGGAGCACGATCAGCAGGTGCTCGCCGCCGAGGCATGGAGCGACGCGTCACCGCTACGCGCCGGTGGCATCTATAAGTTTGTGTACGGTGGCGAATACCACATGTACAACCCGGATGTGATCGGCACGCTGCAGAAGGCGGTGCGCACGGGCAGCCAGGCAGACTATCGCGCTTACGCGAATTTCGTTGACCATCGCCCACCGTCGGCGCTGCGCGACCTGCTGTCGCCACGCCCCTTGGGCGAACCACTGCCCATTGAAGACGTCGAATCCGCCGAAAGCATCCTGTGTCGCTTTGACTCGGCAGGTATGTCGCTGGGTGCACTGTCGCCTGAAGCGCACGAAGCGCTCGCCATTGCCATGAATCGCCTTGGTGCACGCAGCAACTCCGGCGAAGGCGGTGAAGACCCTGCGCGCTACGGCACCGAGAAGATGTCGAAGATCAAGCAGGTCGCTTCCGGCCGCTTCGGCGTCACGCCCCAGTACCTGGTGAATGCCGAAGTCCTGCAGATCAAGATTGCGCAGGGTGCCAAGCCCGGCGAAGGTGGTCAGCTACCCGGCCACAAGGTCGACAGCACCATTGCGCGTCTGCGCTACGCCAAACCCGGCATCGGCCTGATCTCGCCGCCCCCGCATCACGATATTTACTCCATCGAAGACCTTGCCGAGCTGATTCACGACCTCAAGGAAGTGAATCCGGAGGCACTGATCTCTGTGAAGCTGGTCAGCCACGCAGGCGTGGGCACGGTAGCGGCGGGCGTGGTGAAAGCGGGTGCGGACCTGATCACGGTCAGTGGCCACGACGGTGGCACGGGTGCGAGCCCGCTCACCTCTATCAAGTACGCGGGTACGCCGTGGGAGTTGGGCCTGGCCGAAACCCAGCAGACGTTACGCCGCAACGACTTGCGTGGCCGCGTGCGCCTGCAGACCGATGGCGGCTTGAAGACCGGGCTCGACGTGATCAAGGCGGCCATGCTCGGCGCAGAGAGCTTCGGTTTCGGCACAGGGCCGATGGTGGCCTTGGGTTGCAAGTACCTGCGTATCTGCCACCTCAATAATTGCGCCACCGGCGTCGCCACCCAGCACGCGGTGTTGCGTAAGGAACACTTCACCGGCCTGCCCGAGATGGTGATGAACTACTTCGGCTTTATCGCTGAAGACGTACGCGTGCACCTGGCGAAGCTGGGCGCGCGCAACCTGAGTGAGATCATTGGTCGCGCCGACCTGCTGGAACAGCTGGATGGCACGACGCCCGTCCAGCACAAGCTGGATCTCGCGCCATTGCTCGGCCATGGCACCTTGGGGTCGAGCGTCGACTTTGCCTGTACGTTGCCTCGCAACCCGATGCGTGACGAAGCAGCGTTGGCGACGCGTATTGACGAGGCAACGCGCAGCGCAATCATCGACCGTACCGGTGGCGAATTCGCGTTCGACATCCTCAACACGGATCGTGCCATCGGCGCGCGTCTGTCCGGTGAAGTGGCGCGCCGTTATGGCGACCACGGCATGGACTTGAAACCCATCCAGCTCAAGCTGCGTGGTGCGGCAGGCCAGAGTCTGGGCGCATGGAACGCTGGTGGCGTGCACATCGACCTCGTTGGTGAAGCGAACGATGGCGTCGGCAAGGGCATGGCGGGCGGTCGCATCGTGGTGCGTCCACCGGCGGATTCGCCGTTCGCCACTCAGGACGCGTCCATCATCGGCAACACCTGCTTGTATGGCGCGACGGATGGCGAGCTGTTTGCCGCAGGGCGTGCGGGTGAACGTTTCGCCGTACGCAATTCCGGCGCACTGGCTGTGGTGGAGGGTGCCGGCGATCACTGTTGCGAGTACATGACCGGCGGCGTTGTCGCTGTGCTCGGCAAGGTAGGCCTCAACTTCGGCGCGGGCATGACGGGCGGTTTCGCCTACGTGCTCGATATCGAGCGCACCTTTGTGGATTGCTACAACCACGAACTGGTGGACATCCTGCGTATTTCACCCGAGGGCATGGAGCACTACATGCAGCACCTGCGCGGGCTGGTGGCACGGCATGTGGAGTTGACGGGCAGCGACTGGGGTCGCCGCATCCTCGCGGACTTCCGCGGTCTGCAATACAAGTTCTGGCTAGTGAAACCGAAGGCGGCAAGCTTGGCTGCGCTCGCTGATGAACTGAGGAGCGCGGCATGAGTGGGCAACCGCTGTTGCCAGGGAATAGGGAATCGAGAATAGGGAATAGGCAAACCCATACGGGTTTGCGAAAACGTCCCGGTGTTCGGCTTCTTCTATTCCCTATTCTCGATTCCCTATTCCCTCGCCAGCCATGACCGACAAGACCTTTCAGTTCCTCAATGTCCAGCGCCAGACGCCACGTACCGTGCCGGTGTCGATTCGCGTGCTTGGTTACGGCGAGATCTCCGGTGACTTCGGCTCGGAACAAGCCGGTACGCAGGCGGAGCGTTGCATCGATTGCGGCAATCCGTATTGTGAGCACGCCTGCCCGGTGCACAACTACATCCCGAACTGGCTCAAGCTGGTACAGGAAGGCCGCCTGATGGAAGCGGCCACGCTGATGCACGAAACCAATCCGCTGCCGGAGATCTGTGGCCGCGTGTGCCCGCAGGATCGCCTGTGCGAAGGCTCCTGCACGCTGGAACAGACTGCGTTCGGCGCGGTGACCATCGGCAGCATCGAGCGCTGGGTGACGGATGAAGCGTTGCGCCAAGGCTGGCGGCCCGATCTTTCTGCCGTGCACGAGACGGGCAAGCGCGTCGCCATCATCGGTGCGGGGCCGGCCGGCCTGTCCTGTGCGGATCGCCTGCGTCGCGCTGGCATCGCGGCGGACGTGTATGACAGCCAGAGTGAGATCGGTGGCCTGCTGACCTTCGGCATTCCGCCGTTCAAGCTGGATAAGGGTGTGGTGCGCACGCGGCGTCAGTTGCTGGAAGGCATGGGCGTACGCTTCCTGCTCAACCGCCATGTGGGACGTGACATCGAATTCGGCCAGTTACTGGATGAGTACGATGCGGTGTTCGTGGGCACCGGCGCCTATACCTATGTCGATGCGCAGCTGCCTGGGCGCGAGCTGCATGGCGTACACGATGCGTTGCCTTTCCTTATCGCCAATACCGAGCGATTGTTGCGCGACGAGTCACCGTCGCCGGCCTTCGACTTCCGCGGCAAGCATGTCGTGGTGTTGGGCGGCGGCGACACGGGCATGGACTGCAACCGCACCGCGATCCGTCTTGGCGCCGCCAGCGTTACCTGTGTTTATCGTCGCGATGAGGCCAACATGCCGGGCTCGGCGCGCGAGGTGAACTACAGCCGCGAGGAAGGCGTGAACTTCCTGTTCCAGCGCCAGCCGTTGGAGATCCTGGGCGGTGCGCGCGGGAACGTGCGCGGCGTGCGCGTGGTGGAGACGGCCCTTGTGGACGACGGCACAGGCCGTCTGCGTCCGCAGAACGTGGCCGGTTCTGAATACGTGATCGATGCGGATGTGGTCATTCAGTCGTTCGGCTTCCTGCCGAGCCCGCCGGATTGGCTGCGCTCGCATGGCGTGGCGCTGGACACCTCCGGTCGCGTCATCACGGGAGCCAATGGCGCGCTGCCGCACCAGACCAGCCACCCGCAGATTTTCGCAGGTGGCGACAATGTACGTGGGGCGGATCTGGTGGTCCGCGCCGTGTATGACGGTCGCGAAGCAGCAGGTTCGATCGTGCGGTTGTTGCAGACGGTGGACGCGGCAGCACTGGCGCACGCCTGACTCGATTCTTCGTAGGAGCGCACGCGTGCGCTCCTGCATCGCAGCGATCAGAAGGCCGTGAACGTGGCGGTGTCCAGCATGAAGCTGCCATCTGCCTCGATGGCGAAGTGTTGCCG
>NZ_JAELTQ010000215.1 GCF_016428905.1 Dyella sp. ASV24
AACATGCAGGTGGCGACGCTGACGCTTGCCGTCGACCCCAGCGCCACCAGCCGCGAAAGCATGCACTGAACATGCTTCCGCTCAGCAGCCGGAGGCCACACGCGCCGTTCGCTGCACGGCCTGACGCATGGCGCGACGCGTGCGCACCGCCTGGGCAAGACGATCGAGCACCTGTACCGACGCGTCCCAATCGATGCATCCATCCGTAATGCTTTGGCCGTAGCGCAGCGGTTGCCCGGTCACCAGATCCTGACGACCGCCGACGAGATGGCTTTCGACCATCACGCCAACGATGCGCTGCTCACCCGCCGATAGCTGCACCGCGATATCGTCAATCACCAGCGGTTGGTTTTCCGGCTGTTTGTTGCTGTTGGCATGACTGGCGTCGATCATTACGCGCGCCGCCTGCCCGCTTTTGGCGATGGCCTGGCATGCGGCATCCACACTGGCCACATCGTAGTTCGGCGTTTTTCCGCCACGCAGGATGACGTGGCAATCCTCGTTACCCGTAGTCGTGGCAACCGCCGTCTGGCCGCCTTTGGTAACTGCCATGAAATGATGCGGTTGCGACGCCGCGCTGACCGCATCCACGGCGATCTTTACGTTGCCATCGGTGCCGTTCTTGAAGCCCACCGGGCACGAAAGGCCCGATGCCAGTTCACGATGGACCTGACTCTCGGTGGTGCGTGCGCCGATCGCGCCCCAGGCCACGAGATCAGCGATGTACTGCGGCGTGATCATGTCCAGGAACTCGCAACCCGCAGGCACGCCCAGCTCGTTGATGTCGCGCAACAGGCCGCGCGCCAGCCGCAGCCCCTTGTCGATATGGAAGCTGCCGTCGAGGTCCGGATCGTTGATGAGCCCCTTCCAGCCCACCGTGGTACGTGGCTTTTCGAAGTACACACGCATCACGATCTCCAGCTCTCCTGCGTGCTGCCTGCGTTGCGCCACGAGCCGCTCCGCATAATCCAGCGCGGCACGGGTGTCATGGATCGAACAGGGGCCAATCACTACGGCGAGACGATCGTCCTCGCCCGTCAGGATGCGATGCAGTGCCTGTCGTGAGGCGCTCACGGTGTGTGCAGCGTGCACGCTTGCGGCGCAGTCGTGCATCACCTCAGCCGGGGTGCTGAGCGGTGTGATGGCGCGGATGCGTAAATCGTCGGTGGAAGGGTTCACGGTGGTCTCCTTGGGGGGCCACTCGCGACCATAAAAAAGGCCGCCAGTGGTGGCTGGCGGCCTTTTTGGGAATGGTGTCTTGTCGTTAAGACAATCGCGACCAACCCTCCGCCAGCGGCATCGGATAGCCGTAAAACCAAAAATACTGGCGGGTGGCGGGGAAGGTCATGGCGATAAGAAATAACACAGGATTTTTGCGCATGCAAAGGATGCATTTGAAACCAACACGCATCGCGAACGGTAAACTGGCTGCATGACGTCACCATGGAACCTGCTTACCCGCCCTGCCCGCGAACCCATCCGACGCTGGGTGCTCAGCGCGTTTCCACGCGGCGGAGGTGGACACGTCGACTACGATCACCCGGTCGGTGACCCAGGCCTGTTTGGTCCCGACAGCGCCACCTGGCGCGTGCACAGCGACTTCCCGGGCATGCTCGCTGGCGGTCTTGCGGCGCTGATGCTGCAGACCTTGCACCCGCTCGCACTTGCAGGTGTGTGGGACCACTCCAACTTTCGCGAGGACTTGATCGGCCGCCTACGCCGCACCACATCCTTCGTCAGCGGCACCAGTTATGCACCGCACGACCAGGCGCAGATGCTGATCGAACGGGTAAAGCAGATTCATGCGCAGGTGAAGGGCGTGGGCGAAGATGGACGGCCATACGCCGCCGATGATCCGGACCTCCTCACCTGGGTGCACGTCACCGAGGCCTACAGCTTTTTGCAGGGCTATCGTCGCTATAGCCACATCAACCTTCCTGCCGGTGCGGCGGATCGCTACTACTACGAGGTACGGCGCATTGCGGAGGCGCTGGGTGCGCGCGACGTACCCGCGTCCGAAACGGAGATCACCACCTACTTCCGACGGATGCGCTCGGATTTACGTTTTACCGAACGCTCGCGCGAGGTACTGGCGGTGCTGTACCGCGTGCGGCTCCCCGTGCCGGTGGCAGGACTATCGCGCGACGTGTTTCTGCAAGCAGGCGCTGCGTTGCTGCCTCCATGGGCGGATGCGCTGCTGGAGCGCACGCCACTGCAGCGTGCGCAATCGCGATTGGCGGCACGGGCGCTTTGGTCAATCTCTCCGGTGTTTCGCATGGCGCTGCCTGACGGCATCGCCAGCCGCGCATGTGCGCGTGTCGGTGTCGCGGGCGACACGCTTCATCGTTGGTGTTAAGGCCTAGCACTCAGCGCTAACCGCGTCGTATCGGCGCTGCATTTCCTCGGGGCTGACCTCCTCGATCTCGTGCCCCACCAGCCATTCGTGACCAAAGGGATCACGCACGGTGCCGCCGCGCTCACCGTAGAAGAAATCCGTTGCGGGTCGAACGAGCGTACCTCCTGCTTCCACCGCACGCGCGAGCACCGCATCCGCATTGTCGACATGCAGATGGATAGCCACGCTGGTGCCACCGATGCTCTGTGGCCCCACGATGCCGTGTTCAGGATACTCATCGGACACCATCAACACCGAGGGACCCAGGTTCAGCTCCGCATGCCCAATGCGGCCGGTGCCGGGCTCGTCCAGGCGCATCTTCAAGGTCGCGCCAAATACCTGCTGGTAGTAGGCCAGTGCCGCCTCGGCGTTACGTACGCGCAGGTAGGGGAACATTTCCTTGATGACGGGCGGCCGATTCGTGCTCATAACCAGATTCCATGAGGAGACCGCCATCCACGCTACGCCCGCGACCGGATGGCGTCTTGGCGAAAATCCGAGTCCGCCACCAGGACGCAGGGACCGCCTAGATTGACTCCTTCCGCCGATCCGTTAACGTCGCCGGACCTGAACGCCCCGCGCATACGCAAGGAAAGGCAAGAGGCAGCTCCCAGTGGCGACGCTCATTCCATCCCGAAACAGCTGCCTGCCCGAGATGACCGGCGGCGAAAAACGCTTTTCCGAACGCCTGGAGCAGAAGCTCGAGGACGATTACCTGCTGTGGTACGACGTGGCCATCGGCCCGAAACAGCGCCGCCCCGACTTCATCGTGTTCCACCCACGGCGGGGATTGCTGGTGCTAGAGGTGAAGGACTGGAAGCCTGGCAGCATCCAGCAGGCCGACCGAACCCTGTTCACCCTGATCGCCGGCAATAGCAGCCTGAAGGAACACAATCCGCTGATGCAAGCACGCGATGGCGCGAATGAGATCGCCAAGATGCTGCAGCGCGATCCCGCCCTGTGCTATCCGCCCGGCCATGCCTACGAAGGCCGGCTGCAGATGCCGCTGGGCCATGGTGTGGTGCTCGCCAATATCAGCCGCAAGCATTTCGAAGCCGGCCAACTCGAATCGGCGATCCCGGCGCACCTCGCGATCTGCCAGGACGAGATGTTCGAGTCGGTGGAATCGGAGGCATTCCAGGAGCGCCTGTGGGCCATGTTCCCGCAGATATTCCCCACCGCGCTCACGCTGCCGCAGATCGACCGCGTGCGCTGGCACCTGTTCCCGGATATCCGCGTAGAGGCAGGCGAAGGACAGTTCGGCCTGTTCTCCGGCGGTGAGCGCAGCAAGGCCACCAAGGTAGCTATTCCCGATCTGATCCGAGTGATGGATGCGCAGCAGGAAATGCTGGCGCGTTCATTGGGCGACGAGCACCGCATCATTCACGGCGTGGCCGGCTCGGGCAAAACGATGATCCTGGGTTTCCGCGCCATGGAACTGGCGCGCACGCTATCCAAACCCATCCTCGTGCTTTGCTACAACACGGCACTCGCCGCACGACTTGAGCAATTGATGGGTGAACGCGGCCTCAGCGACAAGGTGCAGGTCTACAACTTCCATCGGTGGTGCCGCAGCATGCTCACCGCCTACCACGTACCGGTGCCGGAAGACGGGCCGCATGTCGCCGAAGAACTGCCGCCTGCGGTTATCGCGGGCGTGGATAGCGGCCAGATCCCCCGCTTCCAGTACGGCGCAGTGCTGATCGACGAAGGACACGACTTCGAGCCCGAGTGGTACAAGCTCATCGTGCAGATGATCGATCCCAACACCAACTCACTGTTGGTGTTGTACGACGATGCGCAGAACATCTACGGCCAGGCCAATCGCAAAAAGCTCAGCTGGAAGAGCCTCGGCGTGCAGGCACAAGGCCGCACCACCATCCTCAAGCTCAATTACCGCAACACGCTGGAAATCCTCTCGGTGGCCCGCGGATTCGCCAACGAACTGCTACTGGGGCGCGACGAAGGTGATGACGGCATTCCGTTGATCGAACCGCAAAGCGCGGGACGTCGTGGCGCACTGCCCGAACTTATCCGCGTCGAACAGCAGAAAGACCAACTGCCCGCGATCATCCAGCGCTTGCGCGAGGAACGGGCTGGGGGACGCCACCTGTCGGACATGGCGGTTATCTTCCGCAATAGCTGGGAGGGAGAGAAACTGCATGAGGCATTGCAGCAAGCAGGTGTTCCCAGCCAGCTCGCAGAGGGCAATGGCGCCAGCTCTCTCTTTGTCGTGGACGACACGGTGAAGCTGATCACCATGCATTCCAGCAAGGGGCTGGAGTTTCCGTTGGTGATCATTCCGGGGCTTGGGTCGTTGCCGAAGCCGGGCAAGAATGAAACGGAGGAGGCGCGTTTGCTCTATGTGGCGATGACGCGCGCGACGGAACGGCTGGTGTTGATCCATCACGAGGATTCGATTTTTAGTCAGCGTATTCGTAATTCGATTAATGAGGTGCAGCAGCAGTTGGCTGACGCTTGATGGGCTGATGAGCGCCTTCTGTCATTTGTGCTGGGTGTGGGCTTTTTTCGCTGGGCGTGCGCGCACTCGGTTTTGTCGCTTGATTCCAGTAGTACGGCGACCTGGCTCGCCTGCCGCGGGCTTTCGACCTCCTGCCGGAGGCCGAGTCACTTTTCTTTGCTTGCCCAAAGAAAAGTAACCCAAAGAAAGGGCACCCCCGTCGCGTCGCCGGCCGATAAAGCCGGCCGGTCCGTGAGGGTCGGCCGGGCTTTTCG
>NZ_JAELTQ010000216.1 GCF_016428905.1 Dyella sp. ASV24
GGTTGCATCCGTAGGTAAAGGCCGTCAGCACATAGCGTTCGGCCGGCTGGTCGATCTTAGGATCGGAGCCCGACAAGGGTCCGAAGTGACGGTGCCAGTTGGTCCAGTGCCCGACGTCGCACAACACATCAATGACACTGCGTTCTTTCAGGCGCTCATGGATGGCTGTTTCAAGGGCACGTGCGCTGCCCGTCATTTCCTTGGCCTTGTTGCGCTTCAGGACGGGCATGCCTTGATCGTCGATCACGACCTGGCCGTTGTCGACATACTCCTGATCGGTCTGCTCGGCCATTGCCATCAGGCGCGATTGCAGTGCATTGACGAACGCAACCGGGTTCGACGGCAGATCAAGTGTGCGGCAGTAGTCCTCCACTTGTGGCTCGCATTCTTCCCAGGTCAGCAGTTGCTCGCCCTGATCTGCATAGGCTTCCGAGCCGCGAACAGCCACGTCGCCTGACTTCAGCTCGTTGGCCAGCGATGAAAACACGCAGACCTCAAAATGGCGTCGATGGATCCGTTCCTCCCCCGATTCCATGCGGTGAATCAGTGTTTTCCGCCAAAGGTGTGTGGTGAACGAAAGGTCCACGGGCTCATCCAGCCATTCGCTGCGACTGCGCTCTTGGGCAAGCACGAGCTCCATCGCATCAATCAGCGATTGATCCTCTGTGGTCGACTTCATATCCAGCAGCCGCACCATGCGAAGAATGGTGGCGCGATGAGACTTGTAGTACGGCCACAGCAGCGGCAGATAGTTGTCGCCGCTGTGGGCTGCGATCGCGTTGCAGTCCTGCTGAAAGGTCTCGATGCTCCCGCGCGCCGTCACCAGACGCCGTATCTCGCGCCCGGCTGTGGTGTCGCTGTGATGTTCGCTCAGTACACGGATGACATCGGACATGGTGGCCACTAGCGTCTCTGCCTTTTCACGGTAGCGGATACGCAGACGCTCCAATTCTTCCTTGCCGTGGTTGTGGATCTTGCCGATCCGCTTGATGAACATGTCGGCGAGATCATCGCGCGCTTGGACGCGAGCACGATGGATTAGGCACAGCAGCAACGCGCGGCGTTTGGCGGGTCGAAAGTCCCTTAGCTCCGCCGCATCCAAGACTCGTGCTTCTGCGGCGAAATGCTTGCGTTTGAGTTCAGGAATGCCGGCCAGCGGCTGCTCCGTGGCAACGAGCTCGTCGAGCTTCGCCATGTGGTCGAGCAACTCTTGGAAGTGCTTGAGGGAGGATCGCTTGGGTAGCCGCTTCACCTCGTGGAGCGGGCTTTTGGCCGCCGATCCTTTCGACTGAACAAGCGCATCCAGGCGCTCTTTCTCTTCCGTGGTCAGGCGCCGTTCCATCTCGGCAAAGAAGCGACCGTTGACCAGGGTGCGAATGCGACGGCTAAGGCGGTCGAGTGTGCTGAACGCGGGAAGCTCGAAACGATCCTTGACCAGTTGTTCGATGCCGACGTTGATCAGGTCGGGCGGATTGTCCATGACCGCTGCGGCGTCTTGGATGGCGCGGGCGGCGACATCTAACCCGCCATGCTCGAACGCCTGAAACTGCAGATTTTTACGAACGAGCTGGTGATAGCGGTAGAGCGTGACGGTGCTGGGAGTCGCCGGCTTGATCTGCATCCTGAATTTCAAGGATGCCCGGATGTGGCGAATCACGGCGAGGGGTACATCATCCAACGCAGGAAAATATTTCAGGCGTTGAAAGCTTTTGAGCAAGATGGCCAGCGTTAGGCGGCTGGGCGCTTGTCGGGCATGTTGCGTGACGAACGCGAGCTCGGTATCAGAGAGCGTATAGAACGCGACGAGCTCGCGAACTACAGGATTGCGTTTGAATTGCGGGTACGCCGTCCGGTCAATCGAAGCCATGCCATTCCTCGATGTTGACTGCTAGGTTGTAGTGCGGCAGAACGGCACAGCGCGCGTGGCCAATGTTCTTGCGACCGGCACCGCCGCCCACGGGGCCGACGATCGCGTCGAGCCCCACCGCCTTAAAGCGTCGGATCTTAAAACAGGAAGTGGCGCATGGTGGTGACAGAACGACCATCCGCCGGCGCCTCGCTATCGGACGCGCTGCCCCTGGGCATCGATCACCACTTCGCCATCCTCTTTGGTGAAGGGACGCGTGACCGGCGGCAAGATGTCCAGTACCACCTCGGACGGGCGGCATAGCCGCGTCCCCATCGGCGTCACCACGAAGGGCCGATTGATGAGGATGGGATGCGCAAGCATGGCGTCGATAATCATCTCATCGGTGACGCCAGGCTCGCCCAGGCCAAGCGCCGCGAACGGGGTCCCCTTTTCACGCACCGCTTCGCGCGGTCGCAGCATGGCTTCGTCGATCAGCTGGATCAACCGTTCGCGCGTGGGCGGGTGCTGCAGGTACTCAATAATGGTGGGCTCGATGCCTGCATGGCGGATCAATGCCAGTGTGTTGCGCGAGGTACCACAGTCAGGGTTGTGGTAGATGGTGACCGGCACAGGCGTGGACGTCATGAACAGGCCTCCGTGGTATTGCTGCAGCAGGCCGGACGCGCGGAAGGCGTGCGCGCTGTTGCGGAATCCGTCGCCGGCAACGGTGCGGGCGTGGGGGCAACGATCACCTCCGTGACTCCCGCAGCGGCGGAAAGCGCGAGGGCCTCGGCCGCACCCTTGCGCTCACTGTAGCGGTCCACGAGATAGTCGCTGCGATCGCGCACCATCAGCGTGAACTTGAACAGTTCCTCCATCACGTCCACGACGCGATCGTAAAACGCCGACGGCTTCATGCGACCTTGGTCATCGAACTCCTGCCAGGCCTTTGCCACCGACGACTGGTTCGGGATGGTCACCATGCGCATCCAGCGACCGAGCACGCGCAGCGCATTGACCACGTTGAAGGACTGCGAGCCACCACTGACTTGCATCACGGCCAAGGTTCGTCCCTGGGTGGGGCGCACGCTGCCATCTTCCAGCGGTAGCCAGTCGATCTGATTCTTGAACACCCCGGTCACCGAGCCATGACGTTCCGGGCTCACCCAGACCTGGCCTTCCGACCACAGGGACAGTGCGCGCAGCTCCTGCACCTTGGGGTGGCTCGCGGGCACGCTGTCGAGCATCGGTAGCTCATGAGGATCGAACACCCGGGTTTCGGCGCCAAACTGCTGAAGAATCCGCTCGGCCTCCAGAGCCAACTTTCGGCTGAACGACTGCGGGCGCAACGAACCGTACAGGATCAAGATCCTCGGCGGATGAGTGGAACCCGCTGGCAGGGCCAGCTTGTCCAGGCTGGGTTTGTCGAGCACATCAGCGGTGATGTGGGGTAAGTCATGCAGCGTCATGGCAAGGGTCCGGACCGGTTGCGTTGATGTCATGATTCTATCATTATGGAAATATAGAATTACAACCATCGCAGCCAGCCCTGGATCCACGGCGCCATGCACCCTTGTCGCGTTCTCTTTATCTGTACGGGCAATTCGGCCCGCAGCATCCTGTCCGAAGCCACCCTCAACCACCTGGGTCAAGGCCGATTCGAGGCCTACAGCGCCGGCAGCAAACCGACCGGCCACGTTAACCCCTATGCCATGGAAGAGCTTGCGACGGCAGGCATTCCCATCGATGGGTTGAGCAGCAAGTCGTGGGACCGCTTTGTCGGCGAAGGCGCGCCGCCGCTGGACATCGTGGTGACCGTTTGCGACAGCGCCGCCAATGAGCCGTGTCCGGTGCTTTTTGGCGACTTCGTACGCACCCACTGGGGCCTGCCGGATCCGGCGGCGGTCAAGGGCAGTCCCGTCGCCATCAACGAAGCCTTCCGCAAGGCGCACATGCTGATCACTTACCGACTCATGGCGTTGTTAAACCTGCCTGTCGAGACGATGAGTCAGGACGACCTCAAGTGGGCGCTCGATGGTATCGGCGCGCTTAGTGGTGAAGACGACAACGAGGATGCGGCATGAACCAGGCCACGACCACCATCGACGCGACGCCACCATCCAAGGTAGCCCGCATCGGATTCTTCGAACGCTATCTCACCGTGTGGGTGCTGCTCTGCATCGTGGCCGGCACCTTGCTCGGCCATCTACTGCCCGGATCGTTCGAAGCCTTGGGTCACATGCAGGTCGCACAGGTCAATCTACCGGTGGCGGTGCTGATCTGGTTGATGATCATTCCCATGCTGCTGAAGATCGACTTCGGGGCGATGGCGGGTGTGCGCCATCAGTGGAAAGGCATCGGTGTCACGCTCTTCATCAACTGGGCGGTCAAACCCTTCTCGATGGCGTTGCTGGGGTGGATCTTCATCCGCCATGTGTTCGCGGCCTGGTTGCCGGCCGATCAGCTCGATTCCTATGTGGCCGGCCTGATCCTGCTTGCGGCAGCCCCATGCACGGCCATGGTCTTCGTATGGAGCAACCTGTGCGGCGGCGAGCCCAACTTCACCCTGAGTCAGGTCGCCGTGAACGACGCGATCATGGTGGTTGCCTTTGCGCCGATCGTCGGGTTGTTGCTGGGCATCTCGGCCATCACCGTCCCGTGGAACACGCTGATTCTCTCAGTCGTGCTTTATATCGTCGTCCCGGTGCTCATCAGCGTCGTCCTGCGCCGGGTCGTGCTGGCTCATGGTGGTCAGGATGCACTCCAGCGCCTCCTGACTCGGCTCGGACCGATCTCGCTGGGCGCCTTGCTGCTGACCTTGGTGCTGCTGTTCGGCTTCCAGGGACAGCAGATCCTTGCGCAACCCCTGATCATCGCGATGCTCGCGGTACCCATCCTGATCCAGGTCTACTTCAACTCCGGCCTGGCCTACCTCCTCAATCTGAAGCTCGGTGTGCCGCATTGTGTTGCGGCGCCGTCGGCACTGATCGGAGCGAGCAACTTCTTCGAGTTGGCGGTGGCCACGGCCGTGGGACTGTTCGGCGTGCACTCGGGGGCCGCCCTGGCCACCGTTGTAGGCGTCCTGATCGAGGTGCCGGTGATGCTGTCAGTGGTTCGCATCGTCACGGTAAGTAAGCACTGGTACGAAGCACGCACAGCCTGAGCGGAGACTGCCATGCAGGGGCATTACAACGTCTTGTTCGTTTGCACCGGAAACTCGGCCCGTAGCATCCTGGCCGAGGCGATCACCAACCACTTTGGTAAGGGCC
>NZ_JAELTQ010000217.1 GCF_016428905.1 Dyella sp. ASV24
GGTCAGGGCCGTCATGGCCAGCAGCAGGAACACCGCGGCTGAGCCCATGTCCTTGGCGCGGCCAGCCAGCTCATGGAATTCCGGGCTGACCTTATCAACCACCGCCTCCACTGCCGAATTGAGCAACTCAGCGGAAAGGACCAGCACGGGCGGCAACACCAGGGCGATCTTCTCTAGCGGGCCGTTGCCCAGCCACAGGCCCAATGGCACCAGGATTACTGCAATACACACTTCCAGCCGAAACGACGCCTCGTGGCGCCACCCTGCCTGCAGCCCTTTCATGGACCACTTGAAAGCGTTCCAGATCTGCCGGGGTCCGCGAAAACCGCTAGCGGCCATGGTGTCGTCCTCTGTGAGATTGCGGCACGGCCGCGCCCGCCCATGGCGGGCATAAGACCGGAATTTTGCCATATCCACCCCATGGCGGGCAGATCGCAGCTTCCTGCATGCGGCAGCGCAACGTTACCTGAATGACGGATCGGTTACGCTTGGCCACTTTGTGACCGATTTCCGGGTCACGCGAGCCGGTCGCCCCGTGCGGCCGTTGTATGAACCGCAGTACGGACAATTGAATGGCAATCCAGAATCCACCGGTCTCACAGACCCGCTCGTTCAGCACCGTGTTCCTGATCGAGATGTGGGAGCGCTTCGGCTTCTACGGCATGCAGGTGCTCATGGTCACCTACATGATGAAGAAGCTCGGCTTCGCCGACAGCAAGGCCAATCTCGTGTGGGGCGCGGCCGCCGCGCTGATCTATGCCACCCCCGCCATCGGCGGCTGGGTCGGCGACAAGCTGATCGGCACGCGTCGCACCATGGTCACCGGCGCAGTCGTGCTGACGCTGGGCTACGCGATGCTGTGGATTCCCTCCAACAACCCGACGCTCACCCACCTTTCGCTCGGTGTGATCATCGTCGGTAACGGCTTCTTCAAGCCCAACGCCGGCAACCTCGTGCGTAAGATCTACGAGGGCGACGACGTACGCATCGACAGCGCATTCACCATCTACTACATGGCGGTGAACATCGGCTCGATGGTGTCGATGACGGCCACGCCGTGGATCCGCGATTACGTCGGTGCGCACATGGGCGACGCCATGGGTTGGCATACTGCTTTCGGTGCCTGCGCCGTGGGTCTTGTGCTTGGCCTGATCAATTACTCGCTGATGCACCGCACGTTGGCGCATATCGGCTCACCCGCTGACGAAAAGCCCCTGCAGGCCAAGACCGTGCTGGCGCTGATTGGCGCGTCACTGGTGATCGTTGGCATAGCCGCCTTCATTCTGCAGAGCCTGCTGGCCGCGAAAATCTGCGTGTACTTGGCCGGTATCGTGATCCTGGGCATTTTCGTCCACCTGATCCGCAGCGCCGAGAAGAGCGAGCGCGCAGGTCTGATCGCTGCTCTGGTGTTGACCGTGCAGACGATTTTCTTCTTCATCTTCTACGCACAGATGGCGACCTCGCTGAACCTGTTCGCGCAGAAGAACGTCAACCTGATGCAGGACTTCAATCTGGGCTTCACCCAGTTCCACATCACCTGGATCCCGGAGCAGTACCAGAACCTCAACGCCATCTGGATCGTGCTCCTCAGCCCGGTGCTGGTGGTGATCTACAACACGCTGGGCCGTGCGGGCAAAGATCCGTCGGTGGCCACCAAGTTCGCGTTCGGTTTCGCTGCCGTGGCGCTGGGCTTCTTCATGTATGGCTTCGGCGCCATGAGCGCAGTCGATGGCCAGGTGTCCTCGTGGACCATGATCTGGGGTTACGGCCTGTACTCGCTGGGTGAGCTGCTGGTGAGCGGCCTGGGCTTGGCGATGATCGCTCGCTATGTACCCGCCCGCATGGGCGGCTTCATGATGGGCGCATACTACGTGGCCGTAGGTATTTCCCAGTACCTGGGCAGCGTGGTGGCCAACCTTGCCGCCATGCCTGAGAACATCAGCAGCCCGGTTGAGTCGTTGAACATCTACGTCAGCCTGTTCAACAAGCTCGGCTTTGTGGGTATCGCCTGTACAGTGGTCGCCGTGGTGATGTTGCCCCTGATGAGCAAGCTCTCGCGCAGCCATTCCGAAGCACACACGCCGTTGCCGGCGGTGCATAGCGAAGAAGTCTGATCGACACCTAACTCGCCCCGCTCGCCGGGGCGAGTTCTTTTTGGGCCAGGTCCTAGGTCCATAGTGACGCACCACACTGGCCGCGAGCCGGGATACCGGCGCAAACCGGCTAACATCGCCGCATGAAGCGCCCCAGCACTCAGCAACGCATCGGCCCCCGCACCCTCTTCCGCAGCCTCGCCTGGCTGCGCATCTGCGCCATCGCCGGACAGAGCACCGCCGTACTGGTCTGCGCTTTGTGGATGCGCATGGATATCCCGCTGCTGCCGCTGATGGTCGGCATTGGCCTGCTCGCTGTCTTTGCCGTGTTTGCCGCATGGCGCCTCACCCAGCCGTGGCCGATCCGCCAGTGGGAAACCATTCTTCACGTGGGTGTCGACACCCTGGTGCTGGGCTATCTGCTGCACTTCACGGGTGGCGCGAGCAATCCCTTCATCACGCTGCTGTTGATTCCCATTGCACTGAGTGCCGCGGCGTTGACCGTCAACGCCGTGCTCACCGTCGCGGTGGTAGTCGGTGCGGCCTATGCGGTATTGCTGTTCTGGTACGTACCGCTGCCGGTACCCATGCACTCCACCAGTGGCTTCTCGCTGCATGTGCTCGGCATGGGCGTGAACTTCGTGATCATGGCCGTGTTGCTGGGCTTCTTCATCAACCGTCTTGCGCGTGCCGTGCGCCTGCAACAACTGGAAATGCAGCGCGTGCGCGAACGCGCACTGCGCGACGAGGGCATCTTGGCCATTGCCACGCAGGCGGCGGGTGCAGCTCACGAGCTGAATACGCCGCTGTCCACCATGCGCACGCTGCTGCCCGAGCTTCGCCGCGAGCACGCAGGTGACACGGCGCTGGCGGAAGATCTCGAACTGCTGGAGGGCCAGGTCGATCGCTGTCGCACCATCCTTCGTGAGATGGTCGCCTTCGGCAAAGCGCAGCTATCGCAGGAACCGGAACAACTCACCGTCGACAAATTTATCCACGGCTGCCTCGAACGGTTTCAATTGCTGCGCCCGGAAGCCGATCTGGCACTCGCGCTCGACCAGGAGGCCGCCCGCACCGTGCTACGCACGCCGCCAGGCCTACGCCACGCTCTGCTCAACCTGCTGAACAACGCAGCGGACGCTTCTGCCCTCAACCATTCGCAAGCCGTAGCGCTCACCGTGCGCCGCGATGGCGGTTGGCTGGAGCTGATCGTGGCCGACCACGGCCCCGGCTTTGCCGACCCCACCGGAGAATTGTCTGAATTGGGGCGCTCGCACAAGCAAACGGGATTGGGCATCGGACTGGCGCTGGCTGAGGCCACAGCCGAGCGCCTGGAAGGCGAATTGATCGCACTCAACACCGGGCACGGCGCACAAATGCGCCTGAGATTGCCGCTGGCCGTGATTGCTGCGCCATAATCCCTGCGGCGGATAGCCACAGTGGCGCATGGCCACATGGGCATGCGTTGTCGCTGCGGCGAAAATGCCCACATCGGCACGACGCCGAGGAGAACACCATGAGCGATCAACAACTACTCATCATCGACGACGATGCCACTTTCGCCCGCGTGCTTGCACGTGCACTCAGCTCGCGTGGCTTCGAGGTTATTACCGCCAGCAACGCCGACGAGGCACGTGCACTCACCCGTCGCCACCAGCCACGCTACTGCGTGCTCGATCTGAAGCTGGGTGAAGAAAACGGCCTACGCCTGATTCCGGAACTGCAAGCACTGGTGCCTGAGATCCGCGTGTTGTTGCTGACCGGCTACGCATCCATCGCCACAGCCGTTGAAGCCATCAAGCGCGGTGCGCACGATTACCTCGCCAAGCCGGTAGATGCCGATGCCGTGGTTCGCGCGCTGCTCGATGGCGATACCAACGCCGGCGAAGATGACGTGATCGATGCGCCGGAAGCCCCGCTCGCACTACGTCGCCTGGAGTGGGAGCACATCCAGCGTGTACTGACCGAATGCGATGGCAACATCTCGGAAACAGCCCGCCGCCTGGGCATGCATCGCCGCACGCTGCAACGCAAGCTCAGCAAACACCCGGTTCGCGAACGCCCCGAACACGAAGAATAAACGACGCCGGTGAGGGAACATGGACGAAGTACGCGCTACTTTCCGTGCTTCGCTCCCTGCTAGCCGCCTGTCGAATCGGCTTCCGCTGGCAACGGATCCGCCGTGCCATCGCTCTCATCGCCGTAGATCGCCACATGCGGCACGCCGTCGGCACCGATCCAACCGCGATACATGCCATCGGTATTGAACGGCATCGACACAGTACCGGTCGCGTCCAGCGCAATGGCACCGCCATTGCCGCCCATCGACGGAATTTCCTGATTGATCACTTCGGCCGCCGCACGACGCAGCGGCACGCGCATCTGGGTCACGCGCATGCAGATCTCATGCGCGGCCACCGTACGGATGTAGTACTCACCCCAGCCGGTGCCGGACACTGCGCAGCCTGAATTGGCGTACGTGCCTGCACCAATGATCGGCGTGTCGCCGACTCGGCCCCAGCGCTTGTCGTTCATACCACCCGTGGACGTACCCGCCGCCAGGTGCCCTTGTGCATCGAGCGCCACCGCACCCACGGTACCGAAGTGCTTGGCGGTTTCGACGTCGGAGTGCTTCTCCTGGTTCTCGTCTTCCTTGAGCGCCTTTTGCAGCTGTTGCCAGCGCTCTTCCGTACGGAAATAAGCTGGATCAACCAGCGTGATGCCCACCTGCTTGGCGAACTCTTCCGCACCGTCGCCCACCAGCATCACGTGCTGGGATTTCTCCATCACGGCGCGCGCCAGCAGAATGGGATTCTTCACGCGATGCACGCCCGCCACGGAGCCTGCTTCCAGCGTGGAGCCATCCATGATGGCCGCATCCATTTCGTTCTTGCCGTCGTGCGTAAAGACGGAGCCCTTGCCCGCGTTGAAGTTCGGGTCGTCCTCCAGCAC
>NZ_JAELTQ010000218.1 GCF_016428905.1 Dyella sp. ASV24
GAGCCCCGTCGAAAAGCCCGGAACCCGCACGCGTACCTGGAGGGCGAAGCCCGGAAGGCGCCGATTCCGGGGGGCCCTTTCTTTGGGTTACTTTTCTTTGGGCAAGCAAAGAAAAGTGACTCGGCCTTCGGCAGAAGGTCGAAACGCCCGCCGCGTAGGCGAGCCAGATCGCGACCACGCGACAATCAAACACCGAGGCCCTGGACCCCGGCCCTTGCCCCCTTTTGCGGGGTGCGCCGGGGTGACGGCTAAAGATCAAACGGTGAGGCTAGATTGCCCCCTCACCCCAACCCTCTCCCCGAAGGGGAGAGGGAGCAGAGCCGCGAGGCTCGTCCAACCATCACCACCCTAGAAAAAGCTACAGCACACACAAAAAAAGGCCCGCATCCGCGGGCCTCTTTCTTCAAAACATCATTGCACACTTACTGCGTACAAGCCTTGCCATGATCCGCGTGATACCCCTTGGCCTTCGCATCGGCTTCGCTCATATATGCGCCCGCCTTGGTCTTGCCGTACCACTTGTCACCCTGGCAGTGATAAACCTTGCTGCTGTCGTTTACCCACACCAGACCCGGACCACCACCCGGCGCCGCATTGGCCGGCGGTTGCGGCCCAGCAGACTTGCTGCTTGCTGCTGTGCTCTTGCTGGCGGGTGCTGCCGCCGGAGCCGCTGCCGGAGCGGCCGCAGGTGCTGCTGCGGCGGCGGGCGCTGCTGCTGCAGCCGGTGCGGCGGCTGCGGCGGTGTACCACTCCTTGACACCCTGGTGGCCTGAGCAGGCTCCCTTCTTGGTGGCGTGGTTGGTGTAGCTCCCGTCCTTGCACTGACCCGTCGAGCCAGCGGGCGCGGCGGACTGCTGTGCATACACAGCCGGTCCAGCCAGAAGACCTGCGAGCAAGACTGCCATCAGACCATATGACTTCATCTTCGATCCCTCCCGTGCGAATTCGCCTGCCCCATGGGAAACCTATCCCGCGCGGCGGAACGTGTCCCCCTGCCCGCGTCAGCCGCAACGACAGCATCACCGTCGTTGCGTGACGTCCATCAAGCGCTCAAGCGCCTGTGCGATCACTATGCGCCAGACGCATGACGCTTCATCACGCTGCCTCAATCGTCGTTCATCTGGCGTGATGTCATTTCGCAAAATCATGCGAAACCAGCCGCGCGACAGGCTTTGCCGCGCGGCTTTCATACCCTTAGTGATTGATCACCAAGTCAGCGATCACGCCCGTGGCAACGGCAACCAGCAGGAAGTCGCCGGTGTCGCTGCGAATCCACACGTGATCCGGCGGCGGCGGCGCAAGGTGGTACGCGTGGTAATCCACGTAGTAGCGACGATCGTGGTAGTACTCCTCGGGCACACGTCCGCCACGGTGGTACCAGCCCTCGTGATTGCCGCGGTCGTGCACGATCACGTAGTCGTGATGATCGCGATCCTGCCCGTGGTCACGGTCATGATCGTGGTCATGATCGTGGTCATGCCCATGATCATAGTGATCCTGATCGTGCTGATCGTGGTGGTCGTCGTACTGAAACGGTGCGGCGGCCACGGTCGTGGAAACCATCACGGCGCCAAGCATCAGTGCGAGCAATGTCTTCTTCATGCGAACTCTCCATCGGATGATGCCGCGGACTCGGGCGCGCCCCCAGGCGCACTTCTCCACGGCGGCGCCATGATGTGATTCGCAACGATGCACGATGAGTGAATCCGATCGCAAAAACAGCGCGCATCATTGCCGCAAATTCATGCGTTGAGGCGTCGTTGTGTTTTGCCCGCGCCCACTCCCTGGAAAGGAAAAAGCCTTCCCTGGCCACCCCGTTCCGTTATCGCAGGACAGGGCATGTCCATCCCGTTCGCTCAATGCACCATGTGGCCGCCGAGGCGCTCCTTCAGTGGTGCTGCATCGAGCAGAAGTAACGTGCGTTGATCGGGTAACTCAACCACTTCGCGCATGTCGTTGCGCAATGCGGGGTCGATCTGGTTACGCAGCACGCCCGGCACACCGAGTTTGTCGGCTGCATCGATGGTCACGATGTTCTCGATGGCATCGACCACCAGGCCGAACTTCTCTTCATCGTTCTCCACCACCAGTACCTTGGCGGTCTGCACGTCGGCGTAGCTCTTCATCCCGTAAAGGGAACGCATGTCGATAATGGTGACCAGTTTGCGCCGGAGGTTGAGGATGCCACGCACGTAATCCGGTGCGCCCGGCGGCTGCATCATGTCGCCCGGGAAGTCGATGACCTCGCGTAGCTGGTCGATGCGCATGCCCATCAACTGCTCGAGCCGGAACGTGACATAGGTTTCGCGCACACCGCTGCGCCGCTTGCCCTGCCCGCGCTCCGCGGCGGACTCCACCGTATACAGCTCACGATGACCTTGGGTGATGTCGGCGACAGTCGCGTCGCTCAACAGGGCGGATTCGTCGATGAGAAGAATGTCCGGCGCCGCCTCGCGACTGATGCATCCCGTGAAGAGTGGTGGGTGTTCGGCATGGAACGAGGGAATGGCGAGTAGTTCCTCGTCGCGGTAACTGACGATGCTTTCCACGTCATCCACCAACAGCCCGAAATCCATGTCCTTCTGGCGCAGCACCACGATGCGCCGCGCATCATCGAAGTCGCCCGCGGCAGCCGTCGCCTGCACCGTGGACGGCAGGCCAAGGAAGCGGGCAAAGTCGACCACCGGCACGGTATTGCCTCGCAGGTTGAGCATGCCCAGGCATAGCTCGCTGGCAAGCACTGACGTGAGCAGCTCTGGTACGCGGATGATTTCGTGGATGGCCCCCATCGGAAGCGCGAGGCGTGTGTCGTTCACTCGGAAAGATACGCCCTGACGGCGCTGCCCTTGCATCGCGCGCAAGCGCGCAGGTTCCGCTGCCTGGGCGTCGCCCCGTGGCATCGGCATATCGGGCAGCCGCTGCAAGGCATCCACGCTGAGGATCTGCAGGATGCGTTGACCGCCATCCAACTTGAGCGCGCCGCCGATCATCGATGATGCGCCATCGCTGTCGTTGAACATCACTTTCTGTTCTGGCGGTACGCGCAGGATCTCGCCGGTGGCGTCGAACAGTAGCCCCACCTGCCCCTGACGAAACTCCACGATGGCGATCTTGGCGACGTCGCGCGCTCCATGCTCAGGGAGTCCCAGCACTTCGCCGAGATGGACGATGGGAATCAAGCGACCGCGAAGATTGAACAAGCCAAGCAAGTACGACGGTGCCAGCGGCACCTGCGTAACAACCGACGGATAGTTCACTACTTCCTGCACGGCCGCTACCGGAAGCACCAGCTCGGTATCTCCCAGGTGAAAGGAACCGAACATCTCGGCGGCATCCTGCCGGGCGGGCGAAGCGATCGATGATTCCATGGCCATGCTCCGGTTTACGTCGTGCGGCCAAAGGTCTTGACCGCGAATTGGTGTTGCGCGCAATCGATCACGAGTTGGCGACCACTCTCTCCACCCACATCGACGTGCACGACCCTTATCCTGGTCTCGGCCAGCAGCCGCTGCGCCATGCGCACGTTCTGCTCGCCGATAAGGCCGTGCCGGGGCATGGTCGCGTGCTGCACCATGCACGCGCCGCCGGCGACTACAGCCTCCACTTCGTCCTGCTCCCTGCGTTCCAACTCCATCATCTGCAGCAGTGAGGGCATGGCGCCGGTAACGTACTTGGCGCCTTGTCCCGGCTCGCCTTGCGGAGACTCCGGCAACAGGCAATGGGCCATGCCATAGAGACCGCGGCGACGCCATAGCAGGCCAATGCCCACGCACGAGCCGAGGATGGCGCGCAGCATGTCGGTGCCGCGGCCGATCCGCACTTCGCACATGCGCACCTGGATGTCCTGCCCCTCAGGCATGCGCACGCTCCTGGCGGCGATAGACCAGCGGTTGCTCGAAATCGAAGCCGACGTTGAGCCGGGTCAACGATTCCGATTCGCCGATGATCAGTACGCTGCCCGGTGCCATGGCGCGGTGCGCGTTCTCCAGCACATGGCGTTGTCCTTCTTCATCGAAATAGATGAGGACGTTGCGCAGCATGGTGATATCGAAGCGCGAGGCGCCATCCAAGCGTTTGTGTAGATGGTGTTCGCGGAACAGCACGTGCGCCCGCAAGGAGGGTGACGCCAGGTAGCCGTCGCCGCTTGGCTGGAAGTACCGGTCAAACAGATCTGGCTTCGCGCGCTTCAGCCCTTCGATGCTTTTGCCCTGGTAGTGCCCTGCCTTGCCAGTGGCCAACACGTGGCTCGCGATGTCGGTGGCCAGGATCTGGTACTTGAACGCCGGGTGATGCTCGCGGAACTCCTCGCAGACCATCGCCATGGAGTACGCCTCTTCACCGGTGGAGGCGGCCGCAGACCATAGCTGCAAGGTGGCGCCACGGTGCAACCGGAACCACTCCGGTAACAAATGCTGCTGGAAGTGTTCCCAGATGCGTGGCGTACGGAAGAACGATGTCTCGTTGGTGGTTACCAGGTTGATGAAGGCGCCGACCTCTTCCGGATGTGCGTCCAGCACCGCCAGGTAATCGCGATACCGGCAAAGTTCCAACGCCTGCAGGCGGCGCCGTAGACGCCCCTGCAGCAGGGTCCATTTCCTGTCCGCCATATGGATGCCGGTATGGCGGTGCACCTTATCCAGCAGGGCGCGCTGGGTACCCGCGTCGATCTCGTTTTCGATGTCCACGGCCGACTCCTCAGACCACGAAGCGCTGCACCATCCGGTTCAGTTCCTCCGCACCCTGCGTGAGCGAGGTGGTGGAACGCGCGATGGTGTCGCACGAGGCGGCCGATTTCTCGGTCTCTTCGGCGACTTGCTGGATCGCCGTGCTCACTTCGCGTGCCGCCACTAATTGCTCATCCGCACCGCAGGAGATCTCGGAGATGGCCTGCGTGGTACGCCCCACCCCGGCAACGATCTTCTCGAACGCTTCGCCAGCCTGCTTGGAGATCTCGCTGCCCTGCGCCACCCGCTTCACGGATTCGTTGATGA
>NZ_JAELTQ010000219.1 GCF_016428905.1 Dyella sp. ASV24
GCCAAAACGGATGCGGCATGCGCTCCACGCTTCGACGGACGATGGAGGAGCGCGGCCTGCCCTGTAACGTAGGCGTTGAGGCTTTCGGCTCGGATCTGCAACTCTCATTGGTCGCGCGCGGCACGGGTATAGGCATCGTCACCCCCGATCTGTTGGCCGCCAGTCCTTACCGCAAGCAGGTCAAGGTACTCACCGTCACCGACTTTCAGTTGGACATGATTGCCTGGCTGATCCATCGTCCGCTGCCACCGCGCCTGGAGGCACCTGTGGCACTGCTGCTGGAACAACTCAAGGTGCTAACGTCGCAAAAGCCACGAGCCCGGTGAGCTGCCGGCTCGGACGTCTGGCCGTCCGACGGGCGGCTCGGCGTTTCACCATGACCGCTACCAGACAAGGAAAGCCCATGCGCAACGCTTTGCCTGCACGACTGGCCTGCCTGCTCGCACCGTTGTTCACGTTTTCCGCAGCCTACGCTGGAAGTGCCGATACCATCCCTACCGGCGATGCCCTCAGCCGAACTATCGCCTCGCTGGATACCAAGGTGTTCGACGCCTACAACACCTGCGACCTGAAGACCTTCGGCGGGTACTTCAGCGACGACGTGGAGTTCTACCACGACAATGCAGGGCTCATGACCTCCCGCGATGCGGTGGTGGATGCTACGCGCCGCAACATCTGCCACAAGGTGCGTCGCGAACTGGTCGGCTCGCTCGAGGTGTACCCGATCAAGGACTACGGCGCCATGGAAGTGGGCTCGCACCGCTTCTGCCAGATCGATACCGGCAAGTGCGTCGGGGTCGGCAAGTTCCTGAACATCTGGCGCTACAAGGATGGCCAGTGGCAGATGACACGCGTGGTCAGTTACGACCATCACGCGATCGAAACCGGAAAATAATCCCATGGTTTCCATGCAGGAGCGCACGTGTGCGCTCCTACAGCAGGCAAACAGCTCGTCAGCCGACCCGGCTTTCCGGGTGACGCACCTGCCCTTCCCCACGCACCACAAAACGCTCGATCGTCAGCGACTCCGCGCCCATGGGGCCGTAGGCATGCAGACGCGTGGTGGATATACCGATCTCCGCGCCCAATCCCAGCTGTCCGCCGTCGGAAAACCGCGATGATGCGTTGACCATCACCACTGCGGAACGCAGCGACTGCACAAACTTTCTCGCCACTGCATCGTCGTTCGTGGCAATGACCTCGGTGTGATCCGAACCATGACGGCGAATGTGAGCAATCGCTTCGTCGAGGTTATCCACCACGCGCACCGCGATGATCAGGTCGAGAAACTCCGCCGCATAGTCGTCTTCATCCGCAACATTCGCATCAGGTATGACTGCACGTGTGGCCGCGTCGCCGCGCAACTCCACGCCGTGTTCGCGCAACGCGATGGCGGCACGAGGCAGGAAGTCGTTCGCCACATCGCGATGTACCAGCACTGTTTCCAGCGCATTGCATACACCGGGTCGGGACGTTTTTCCGTCGACCAGCAAGTTCAGCGCCAGTGACTGGTCCGCAGACGCATCCACGTACAAATGACAAACGCCCTTGTAGTGCTTGATGACCGGCACGCGCGCATGCTCCGTGACGAAGCGGATCAAACCCTCGCCGCCGCGCGGGATGGCAAGATCCACAATGTCGCTCAGCTGCAGCAGTTCGACCATGGTTTCGCGACGCAGATCCTCCACCAGTGTCACCGCCGCTTCGGGCAGGCCGTGCGCCCGCAGCGCTTCATGCAAGGCCGCGGCAATGGCCCGGTTGGACTGGAGCGCCTCGGACCCGCCACGCAGGATGACTGCATTGCCCGCCATCAGGCAGAGCGCGGCCGCGTCGGCGGTCACGTTCGGGCGAGCCTCGTAAATCATCGCCACCACCCCGAGTGGAATGCGTACACGCTCCACCACGACACCATTGGACAGGATGTCACGACGCGTGACCGTCCCCACCGGATCGGGCAGCGACGCGACCTCGCGCAATGCCTGGACGATGCCGTCCACGCGTATCTGATCCAGGCGAAGGCGGTCGAGCATCGCACCTTGCACGCCTTTTTCAACAGCCAACTGGATGTCCTTCGCATTGGCCTCGAGGACATCGGTCGTGCGACGCGACAAGGCTTCGGCCATGTCGTTCAGCAGCGCCCGCTTCACCGGGGTATCCAGCGCGGCCAGCAGCGGCGCCGCATCGCGGCAGGCCATGGCCAGTGAACGGATGTCGCTCATGCGTCGATATCTCCCGTCGTCTCGATCTCGGTCAAGGTAGCAAGGTCATCGCGATGCACGATCTCGGCGCCATAGCTGTAGCCCAGCACGGTGTCGATATCGCGGCTATGGCGGCCGGCCAGACGCTTCACCTCCGCGCCACCGTACTGACACAGGCCGCGCGCGACGGCGTGTTCCGATACATCGACGATCTCCACCAGATCACCGCGATGGAACTCGCCCGACGCCTCCAGCACGCCGCCAGGCAACAACGAGGCGCGTCCACTGGCCAGTGCCTTCACGGCACCCACGTCGACCTTGATGCGTCCCGGCGCTGACGGCGCGTGACGCAGCCAGTACTTGCGCGCCTGCATACGGCTGCGCCCTGCCGCGAAATACGTGCCCCGCAACTGCCCCTGGGCGAGCGCGGCGACGGTGTCGTCGTGCCTACCGCTGAATAGCGCGGTCGGTATACCCGCCGCGGCCGCCTTTGCGGCGGCCTCCAGCTTGGTACGCATGCCACCCGTGCCCACGGCACTGCCACTGCCACCGGCCATGGCCACAATCTCGGGCGTCAACGACTCCACGCGCGTCAGCGCTATAGCAGTGGGGTCGCGGCGCGGATCGGCCGTGTAGAGCGCATCGATGTCCGACGCGATCAATAACAGGTCCGCATCCACCAGTGCCGCCACAATGGCCGCGAGGTTGTCGTTGTCGCCAAGTTTCAGCTCGTCGACAGCGACAGTGTCGTTCTCATTCACCACAGGTAGCACGTCGAGTGCGAGCAGTTCCCGCAAGGTGGCCCGGGCATTGAGATAGCGGCGGCGGTTAAGCAGGTCATCGTGCGTCAACAGCACTTGCGCGACGGGACATGGACTGAGCGATTGCCACAACGCAATCATCGGCGCCTGGCCGAGTGCTGCCAGGGCCTGCTTTGCAGCAAGATCACCGCCGCTAGGTGCATGGGCGCGCAACTGCGCACGACCCGCTGCCACCGCACCGGAAGACACCAGCACCACTTGGCGACCAACCGCACGGCTCGCCTGGATAAAACCCGCTAACGCAGCGGCGTAACGCGGGGTAAGGCCGCCACCATCGGCGGCCAACAGATTGCTGCCCACTTTGAGTACGGCACGACGCCATGATGGCAGCGCCTGCGCGGGAATGACATCGCTCATGGGCTGGATTCCAGCGGCGCATCGATGCGGTCGCCGTGGCTGCGCGGTGATGAAACAACGAGCATCCGCACCTCTGCCGCACTGTCATTGCGTGCCTGGTGAGCCGCGCCGGGAGGCACGTGCAAGCCATGGCCCGAGGCGAGCCGATGAGGTACCCCTTCCAGCTCCAGGGTCAACTCGCCCTGCAGCACATAGAAGAACTGCCGGGAACGCGCATGCCGATGGCGGACTTCCCAGGTGCCCGGAGGCATGCGCTCCTCGATCACACTCAGGTCGTCGCCGGCCAGCAGGTGCCAGTCGTCGCAACCTTGTCCCCATCGGTAATGTTCGGCACTGCCCGTACTGACGGTATCCATGCCGACTCTCCGTTTAGCCGTCCAGACGGCTTAGTCTATCGCGCAATGTATCCAGACGCAGGTCGTTCCCCGAACCGGGTGACACGCGAGCCGCAAGGCTGGCCTCCGGCGTACGCCCCGCACCCGCCGAGGCGGCAGCGTCCGCCGCCGCGCGATAGGCATCACGGAACGGCACGCCCGCGGCAGCCTGCTCGATTGCGACGTCGGTGGCGTACATAGCCGGCTCGATGGCGGCGCGCATGGCGGACTCGTTCCACTCCATGCGGGCGAGCAAGTCGGGCACCAGCTCCAACGCGGCAAGACCATGACGGCAGCCATGGAACAACGAGCCCTTGGAGAACTGCAGGTCACGTTGGTAGCCCGAAGGCAACGACAACAGTTGCTCGATCTCGGTGCGAGCCGCCGCCACACTGGCGTAACTGGCGCGCAGCAGCTCCACCACATCCGGGTTGCGCTTGTTCGGCATGATCGAGCTACCGGTGGTGTACTCGGACGGCAGCTTCACGAAATTGAACTCTGCCGTCGTGAACAGCGAGAGATCCCACGCCAGACGACGCACGTCCAGCAGCGCGCCGGCAATGGCTTCGAGTACGGCCATCTCGAACTTGCCACGCGACAACTGCGCATAGATCGGCGACACCTGCATGCGGGCAAAGCCCAGCGCCTGCGTCGTGTGCTCGCGATCCAGCTTGAGGTTTACGCCATAACCAGCGGCGGTACCCAGCGGATTAGCGTCGATTAGCAACGCCGTCTGCTGTGCACGTAAGGCATTGTCGATAAAGCCTTCCGCAAAACCGGCAAACCACATGCCTGTCGACGACACCACGGCACGTTGCAGGTGCGTATATCCCGGCAGCGGTATCGCCGGCTGGGCGGCGCGATCGAGGCAGACCTTGGCGATAGCGCGGCAATGCTGTTCCAGCGCACCGAGTTGCTCCTTCAGCCACAGGCGCGTGGCGACCAGGATTTGGTCGTTACGACTGCGCCCCGTGTGCACACGTCGACCGGCGTCACCCAGGCGCTCCGTCAGGCGCGCCTCGATGGCCGAGTGGCCGTCTTCGTAGCGATCGTCCAGCACAAAGTGGCCAGCGCGGAAATCGTCCGCCAGCACATCCAACTCACGCTTGAGCGCCGCCGCCTCGTCCGCACTCACGACGCCGATGTTGGCCAGGCCCT
>NZ_JAELTQ010000021.1 GCF_016428905.1 Dyella sp. ASV24
CCCCCCCCCCCCCCCCCCCCCCCCCCCCCCCCCCCCCCCCCCCCCCCCCCCTTTTAGATGTGTATAAGAGACAGGCGCCTGACTGGCCGTCAGGTCAAGCCGCGGGGCGCTCACGCAGGGCTTTGGGCGGCAAACCCTTCGGGCCGGGTCTGTTTGCCCGCCAGCCTTCGTCATCTCTCCGTCGTGTATTGACATACACTCCTTCGCTCTTCCTTGACTGGCGCGCAAACAGCTCCCGGCGCGGGTCACAGGAAGGCACGAACCAGACTCTAGTGCAGGAAATCCTTGTGACCCAGCTGAGCCCGACCCAAGACCGCAGCAACGACGAACTCGACCGCCTGGCCCAATTGGCCGAGGACGTGATTCGCCGGGCCCGCGCCGCCGGCGCCAGTCAGGCCGAGGTTGCCGCCAGCATCGACACAGGCCTGAACGTGAATGTGCGCCTGGGCGAGGTGGAGACGGTAGAGCACACACGGGACCGCGGTTTCGGGCTCACCGTCTATTTCGGCCAGCGCAAGGGCTCTGCCAGCACCGCCGACCTCAACCCCGACTCGATTCAGGCCACGCTGGAGCAGGCTTGCGCCATCGCCCGCTTCACCGAGGAGGATCCGGCCGCCGGCCTGGCTGATGCTTCGCGCATGGCCACCCAGTTCCCCGACCTGGATCTGTGGCACCCGTGGCGTATCGAGACCGACGAAGCCATTGAGCTGGGCAAGCAGATCGAAGACGCCGGACGCACGCATGCCGGCATCACCAACTCCGACGGCGCCAGCGTGCAGGCGGGTGAAAGCCTGGCCGTGTACGCCAACTCGCATGGTTTCCTGGGTCGCGAGCGCGGTACACGCCATTCCCTGTCGCTTGCGCTTATCGCCGGTGACGATGACGGTATGCAGCGTGATTACTGGTACGACAGCGCGCGCTCGGCAGGCGACTTCATCAGCGCGCAGGCGCTGGGTGACAAAGCCGCGGAGCGGACGCTGGCGCGCATGGGCGCTCGCAAGCTCACCACGCGCCAATGCCCGGTGCTGTATACGCCGGACGTGGCGCGCGGGTTGATCGGGCACCTCCTCGGCGCGGTCAGTGGCGGCGCACTGTATCGCCGCGCCAGCTTCCTGCTGGACCACGCCGGGCAGCAGATCATGCCGTCGTGGATGAACATCGTGGAGCGCCCCTTCATCATGCGCGGACAGGGTTCCGGCTCGTTCGATGCGGAAGGCGTTGCCACCCGCGACAGTGCGCTGATCGAAAATGGCGTGCTCGCCCGCTACGTGCTGGGCAGCTACTCGGCGCGCAAGCTGGGGCTGGAATCCACCGGTAATGCGGGCGGCATCCACAACCTGATCGTCGAACCGGGCCAGGATGACTTCCAGGGCCTGCTCAAGTGCATGGGCACCGGCCTGGTGGTTACGGAAGTGATGGGGCAGGGCGTGTCCACGATCACGGGTGATTACTCGCGCGGCGCGGCCGGCTTCTGGGTGGAGAACGGCCAGATCGCCTATCCGGTGGAGGAAATCACCATCGCCGCCAACCTGCGCGACATGTACGCCAACATTGTGGCGTTGGGTTCGGACGTGGATCACCGTTCGCATCTGCTGACCGGCTCCATTCTGCTGGAGCAGATGACCATCGCGGGCGAGTGAGGCCCGCAACGGGCGCCAGGACTACTGACACCGGTAAACCGGGCGGACACTTGCTAGGATCAGTGCCGTCAGCCAAGGGCTGACCGTGCAAGACAGGCATTTACGACACAGGAGAAGTGCGCATGAGCGTCCCGCCCGAGTCCGTCGTACCGCCGCCGTCGAACGGTCCTACCGCACCGTCCGATCTCCCTTCTGCCCAGGAGCGCCAGTGGGCGATGTTTGCCCACTTGTCCGCCTTGTTGGGTCTCATCCTCACCGGGCACTGGCTCGGCTGGGGTTGTTTCCTGGGACCGCTGATCATCTGGTTGGTGAAGAAGGATTCCATGCCCTTCGTGGATGATCAGGCCAAGGAGGCGCTGAACTTCAACATCACCGTCGCGATCGTGTTCTTCGCGCTCTTCGTGCTTACTCTGATCACGCTGGGACTTGGCGTGCTGGTTGCGATCCCGGTCGGTACGGTGGTCGGCGTAGCCTGGTTGGTGTTCGTCATCATCGCCGCTATTCGCGCGAACGAAGGCGTGCGCTATCGCTATCCATACACCTTGCGACTGATTGGTTAGGCCACTTCGCGAAAAGGCGGCCTGCAGGCTGCCTTTTCCTTCTCAGTGCAGCCCCACGTAGGTGCGTTTAAAAGTCACCGGCTGTTCTAGCGTGGGTACTTTCCATGCACCCGTGACGACCATCTGCGCACCACCGGGCGTCATCGCCCAGGTCTGGTCGAGTTGGGTACCATCGGCGTAGCGGATGTTTACCGTCAGCTGACCGTTGTCCACATGGCCGCGCACCATCGCGTTGCCGTTGAGTGTCTGTCGAGCCACGCCATCCAGCTTGCCGGTGAGCTGGTCACCGTTGTCCAGGCGGATCTGGAAGGTCTTGTCGTCCTGCTGCACGAGCAGCACGGAGTCGGCTTTCAGTGTAGGCGGCATCGGGTAGCTGGCCGTCGCGATCGGGTCTTTGTCGCTGCTGGTGGGCTTGCTGCCGCTGTTGTCGCCATGCCGGCCGTGCCCGCCACCGCCCATCCCGCCGCCACCGCCGTGGCCGCCCATGCCCCCGCCGCCCATGCCGCCCCCACCACCGCCCATGCCTCCATGGCGGCCACCGCCATTGCCGCTACGGGCGGGAGTAGCGCTGGATGACGACGACGCCGGCGTGGCCTGCTGGCTGGCCAGCTCCTTGCGCGCTTCCACACGCATGGCGGCGGTCAGGGCATCGGATGTGTCGCTGTTGCGATCATCCAGACGCCAGGCGCCGGTGAAGTCGGTGTTCTGGGCAGCGACGGCCGTGCCGGCAAGCAGCAGTGCAGCGATGGCGCTTGCGAGGCCAACACGCGAACGACGTGCGAAACAAAGTAAGGGCATGGCAACCGGAACGATGAGGGGCGTGACCCTTTGGAAACGTTCCAGTGCAGTCGTTGTTGACGCGTCGTCAGTGAGGCGTAAGCGTCAAATGGACCAATCGTGCGCCGCGGCGCTATTTCAGACGCGCTGCGGCGTAGCGGGCCAGTTCTTCCAGCAGTGCACCACGTTGGCCAAAGGGGGCAATGGCATCCATGGCCTCCTGCGTGAGGTGTTCAAGATGCCTGCGGGACGCATCCATGCCGATGATGGACGGGAAGGTGGGCTTGTCTGCCGCCGCATCTTTGCCCGCCGTCTTGCCTAGCACTGCCGACTCGCCTTCGACGTCCAGAATGTCGTCACGCACCTGGAACGCCAAGCCCACCGCGTGGCCGTAGCGATCGAGTGCAGCCAGGTCTTCCGGCGATGCATCGGCGGCAAGGCCGCCAAGCTGCACGGCAGCGCGAATCAGTGCGCCCGTCTTGCAGCCATGCATGAATTCCAGCTCGGTCAATGTGAGCTTGCGGCCCACCGCCGCAAGGTCCAGGGCCTGGCCGCCCGCCATGCCGTCCGCACCGCAGGCGCGACCCAGCACGCGCAGCATTTCCACGCAGCGTACGGGCGGCACACCCGCGTCCACGTCATGCGCCAGCAGTTCGAACGCCAATGCCTGCAGCGCGTCGCCAGCAAGAATCGCCATGGCTTCGCCGAACACGATGTGGCAGGTGGGGCGGCCGCGGCGCATGGCATCGTCATCCATGGCCGGCAGGTCGTCGTGCACCAGCGAGTAGGCATGGATCAGCTCGACCGCCACGGCGGGTGCATCCAGCCGCTGGCTGCTTTCTCCGAGTGCATGACCGGCGGCATAGACCAGCAGCGGACGCAGACGCTTGCCGCCGCCGAGCACGGCATAACGCATCGCCTGGTGGAGTTCCACGGGGGCGGTGTCGGCGGGGGGGAGCGAGCTGACAAGCGCCTCTTCAGCGCGGGCGATCAGCGACTTGAGCTGGGTGCCAAGCTCAAACGGGTTCAAAGGGTTCGGCAGTGTCTGGGGCATCGGGGTCGAGCAGCATTCGTACGCGTAGCTCGGCATTTTCCAATGCCTGTTGGCAATGGCGGTAGAGGCCGATGCCGCGCTCGAAAGAGGACAGGGATTCGTCCAGGCTCAGCTCGCCACCTTCCATACGCGCGACCAACTGCTCGAGTTCGTCCAGCGAGTGTTCGAAATCAGCAGCGGGAGCGACGGGGGCGGATGCAGACTTGGCCATGGCCCGCAAAACTAACGCAGGGGCCGTGCGGAATCAATCCGCGTAGGTAGAGCGTCGCGGTTACCCTGCGACAACAGGGCGGTCACCAGGCCGCTTGCCAGCGGGGCCGGGCGTCGCCCAGTAGGGCTGCGCCCCGCTCGGTAAGCCAGCGATCACCCACGCCGATCAGTTCGTTCCCCACGAACAAAAGGGGGCAGGCCACCCGCCTCCACGGAGGCATGCCGCTTTGCTGAAACAGGTCGCGCAGCTCGCGCGTATGCGCGTCTCCCGCCGGGCGCAGGCGTTCGCCACCCTGGCGCAGGCGCACGGTCAGCGCCCCGTCCAGTCGTGCGGGAGGGTCGAGCAGCAGGCTTCCACCATCCGGGAGGGCCAAGGGTTCACCGCGCCACTCCGCCTCCCATAGCGGGTCCACCACGTGCTGAGGTGGAAGTGCCCATAGCCGGTTTTTCCAGACATGCACTTCGGCGCCAGGCCAGCGGATGCAGGGCAACTGGCCGTCGCGGGCCAGGCATTGGCGCTCGATCTGCTCGCGTTGCGCCGTGGTAGGCGCGGTGAGTCCACGCGAGTGCAGCCAGTCGTCAAGCAGGGGGTGACGCAAGGCAGGTGTGAGCGCGAGCCAGCCGGCGGCGTCGAGGCTGCCACTGGACGGGTCGAGCAGGTGGGTTTGAGCCGCGCGCCACTGGTGTTCCAACGCCTCGCTGGCGGAGCGGTGGAGGCGCGCGCTATGGATGATCGATTCCACTGCTTGTGGCCAATGCTGGCTCAGGCGCGGCAGGATGTCGTGACGGAGGAAATTCCGCGAAAGACGCGCATCATGGTTCGATGGATCGTCGATGCAGGGGAGCGCCTGCTGTTCCACGTAACGGCGCAGAACATCGCGCGGTGTATCCAGCAAGGGGCGCCAGAGCAGTCCGTCACCGAGACGTCGCGTGGCACGCATGCCGCCAAGGCCTTCGGGGCCGGCGCCACGCAGTAATTTCAGCAGCACGGTTTCTGCCTGATCGTCGCGGTGATGCGCCAGCACTAGCCGCTCGCCTTTTTGCAGCGATGCAGCGAACGCGCGGTAGCGCGCATCGCGCGCCGCGGCCTCCAAGCCGTAGCCGCGCGCATGATCAACATCCACCCGTAGCACCAGGCACGGCACACCCCATTCGCCGGCCAGTTGGCGGCAGTGTTCGGCCCATGCATGGCTCTCGGCGTGCAGGCCGTGATCGACGTGCAGGGCGCGCAATTCGCGCGTCTGTGGCAGCTGCGCCAGCGCATGCAGCAAGGCAGTGGAATCGGGGCCGCCGCTGTAGGCGACGCATAACGGGCCGTCCGGGTGCGCTTGCAGCGCGTCGCGCAGGGTCTGGCTCAGTTCATTCACGGGCGGTGGCTTTCTTGCTCTTGTTGCGCACGTAGATCACCTTGGGGCGACCTTCGCCCGGGCTGCGGCGATCCATCTCGAATAGCGTGGTGGCGGTGATCAGTTCGCTGAGCTTGGCGTAGCCGTAACTGCGTGCGTCGAAGTTGGGGCGCTGCTTGGTGACGATGGAGCCGACGCCGCTCAAGGTTGCCCAGCCGTCGTCGTCCGATGCCGCGCCTACCGCGTTGCGGAGAAGGTTTACCAAGCTGGAATCCTGTTTGAGCTGCGCGGCAGTGCGTGGTTTGAGCGGCTGCTCTTCATCAGGTTTGGCGACCAGGATATCGGTGTAGATGAACTTGTCGCAGGCGGCCACGAACGGGTCAGGCGTTTTGCGTTCGCCAAAGCCGTAGACGATGAGGCCGGACTCACGGATGCGCGCGGCCAGTCGCGTGAAGTCGCTGTCACTGGAGACGATGCAGAAACCATCGAAGCGGCCGGAATACAGCAGATCCATCGCGTCGATGATCATGGCCGAATCGGTGGCATTCTTGCCGCTGGTGTAGCCGAACTGCTGGATGGGCTGGATCGACTGCGTAAGCAATTGTTCCTTCCAACCCTTGAGGTGATTGGACGTCCAATCACCATAGGCTCGCTTCACATGCGCCGTGCCGTACTTGGCGACTTCGGCAAGCAACGCCTCGGCGATGGTCGGCTGTGCATTGTCCGCGTCGATGAGAACGGCGAGTTTGGTGGCGTGTTCGCTGGCCATGTCGGCCTCCGCTGTGACAGGCGGCGCCGATCATAACGCGTTGGGGTGGCAAGCCGTGGCAAAGACAGCCCCGGCCGATGCCGGGGCTGCGAAGCGGTGTCCTTTCGAGCTTGTCGACTCAGAATGGCGGTGTAAGCCCCGTGAAGTCGCCGATCACTTTGGCATCGTAAGGACCATTCAACTCGTTGAAGCTGCTGCCCGGCACATTGAGCGCACCCTGCTGAAACACGATCTTGCCAGCGTGGTTGATTTCAATGACGCGATCATTGAACTGGTCGCTGATCAGCGTATCGCCATTGCGCAGGCGCACCGCGCGCGTCGGTAAGGGTGATGGGTTGCTTCCGGGTTGGGTGTTGGTGAAGTACTGCCATACCGTGTGGTCGCTGCCGTTCACTTCCACGATGCGGTTGTTGTTGGAGTCGGAAATCAAG
The DNA here is from genome assembly GCF_016428905.1 of Dyella sp. ASV24. Classification (GTDB taxonomy): domain Bacteria; phylum Pseudomonadota; class Gammaproteobacteria; order Xanthomonadales; family Rhodanobacteraceae; genus Dyella. The sequence goes on from NZ_JAELTQ010000021.1 coordinate 6,788, forward strand.
GTATCGCCGTTGGGCAGGCGACTAGCGAACGCGGCGCCGCTGACGGTGCCCTGATCGGTAAAGGTCTTGAGGATCTGCCCGCCGGTGGTGATCTCGATCACGCGGTTATTGTTTTCGTCGGCAATCAGCACATGCCCGTTGTTGAGCACTTCCGCGCTGTTGGGATTGTTGAGCTGATTGGGGCCGATACCGGATACGCCAGTGGTGCCGTACTGCCACACGATCTGATGATTGATGTTGACCAGGATGACGCGCTGGTTGCCTTGGTCCGTTATCAGCACATGAGGGCCCTCGTGCCCGGGGAAGCTGATGAGGAAGAGTGAGTGCACCGGCGTATTGAGTTGGTTGGGCCCCGCGCCGGTGACGCCCGCCTGGCCGTATTGCCAGATGATGTTTCCCGCCGGGTCAACAAAGAAAACCCGGTTGTCGGGGCAACCATTCACCGTGTCGCTACAGCCTGGCAGACCGGGTGGCGTACCCGTACCGGCCATCAGGGTAAGGGGGCCGATGCGCTCGGCATCATTGACGCCGACGATGCTGTGCGGGCCGGGCAGGTCCGAGCCATTGCCGAATGCCCAGAGGACGCGGTGCGTGGCCGGGTTGACCTCGATCACCCGGTTGTTGAACTGGTCTGCGATGAGGATGTGCCCCTCGGACTGTGCGTGGGCTGGCGGTGATGTTGCCGTGCCGGCCAATGCGATCGCGCTGGCGGCGGCCAGGACGAAGAGGGGCGGCCTGGGTCGAAACTGGAAGAGAGCCATGTTCTGACACCTCCGTATCGATGCGGGATAGCGGAATCAGAGGGTGTCATCGGCCCACACCTGTAGCCGCCCGGTGGAGCAGGGACACCCTCCGGATCAGTCGCCGCGGGCTGCGACCCGTCAAGCGCTTCCTGCGGCTGGATCACCCACGGCGGCGGGCAAGGTTTGTCTGCCTCGCCCATGGTGAGTGCCCTGAATCAGGCTTTTGGTTTAATGGCGAGGGCCACGCGGCAAGGTGCGATGAATAATCGTCCTCCGGCGATGCGGAGGATCCTCGCGGCTGGCTTATCGCGGGGTGGTGTGACGGGGATGTTCCCTGGCGGGAATCCCCGTCGTGCCCCGGATTTACTCGGCGTAAGCGCCGTAGCCGCGCAAACGCTTGTAGCGCAGCTCCAGTAGATTCTTTACCGGCAAGGCCTCCAACTCGTCGAGCTGGTTGAGCAGCACGGCCTTCAAGCGCACGGCCATCGAATGCGGGTTGCGATGGGCGCCGCCCAGCGGCTCGCGCACCACCTTGTCGATCAGGCCCAGTTCCAGCAGGCGCGGGGCGGTGAGACCCAATGCCTCGGCGGCGTCCTTCGCCTTCTCGGCACTCTTCCACAGGATGGAAGCGCAGCCTTCGGGCGAGATCACCGAGTACGTGGAGTACTGCAGCATGATGGTGCGGTCGCCCACGCCAATGGCGAGCGCGCCGCCGGAACCGCCTTCACCGATCACGGTGCAGACGATGGGGGTCTTCAAGTCGGCCATTTCCAGAAGGTTGCGGGCAATGGCCTCGGATTGGCCGCGTTCTTCCGCACCCACGCCCGGGTAGGCGCCTGGGGTATCGATCAAGGTGATCAGCGGCAGGCCGAATCGTTCGGCCATCTTCATCAGGCGCAGCGCCTTGCGGTAACCCTCGGGACGCGGCATGCCGAAGTTGCGGCGCACCTTGCCCTTGGTGTCGCGTGCCTTCTGATGGCCGATGATCATCACCGAACGACCATTGATGCGGCCAAGACCGCCGACGATGGCAGCGTCGTCCGAGTAGGCGCGGTCGCCCGCGAGTTCGTGGAACTCGTCGCAGATCACGCTGATGTAGTCGAGCGTGTACGGCCGGCCGGGGTGACGCGACAACTGCGTTACCTGCCATGGCGTGAGGTTGCGGAAGATCTCGTTGGTTTTGAGCTTCAGCTTTTCGCGCAGACGGCCGACTTCTTCGTCGATGTTGAACGCCTGCCCATGGCTGGCATGACGAAGCTCTTCAATCTTCGCGTCCAGCTCAGCGATGGGTTGTTCGAAATCGAGGAAGTTGGGATTCATTCGGTGCAGTTCATGACACGGAAGCGCGCAAGTATACCGGTCTGGAAAAGAACGCGGGAACGGATGCGTATGGGAAACGTGAAGGCTGGCGCAGCGCTCAATCGCCGCGCGGACGGTCGTCCGTCTTGACGATGCGGAGCTTGGCCGCCTCAACACCGGGAACAGCCCGGATGGCGCGCAGGAGATCTGGGATCGCATCCACGCGCCAGTCCTCGCCCAGCTCCAGGTCGGCCTGGGCAATGGCGTTGTGGTAGCCATGGAGAATCACGCTGGCGCGTCCACCGCGGTAGCCGGCAAGCGTGCGGCGCAGGTCGTCAATGAAGTCCGGGTTTACGCCGTTCAGTTTTAAACGCAGCAGGCGTGCGAAGCGGCGGCATGCATCGCCCAAGGTATAGGCGCTGCGGGCGCGCACGGCGAAACCGCCGCCCGAGAAATCGTCGATACGCAGACCACCTTCGACGATCAGCAACTGGTCGCGCGTGAGCATCGGGGCGATCTGCTGGTAAAGGTCGCCGAAGAAGCTCACTTCGATGATGCCGGTACCGTCTTCGAGTCGGACGAAGGCGTCGCTCTCACCGCGCTTGCGTACGGCGGTGACCATGCCAGCCACCGTCCACGGGGTATCTGGCCCGCGGCGGAAACGGTTGTCGTCGCCGTCGCTCTTGCGCGGCTTGGGCGGTTGATAACGATCGCCGATCTCGCCTAGAGGGCAGGTCGAGAGTTGGGCCAGTTCGTCACGCCACGGGTCGGTGGGGTGGCCGGAGAGATAGTGGCCGAGCGTGTCGCGCTCGCCTTGCAGCACCTGTTCGAGTGGCCATGCCGCCACGATGGGCAGATCCACTTCGACGGTGGGTGCGCTCTCGGATGACATGGACGCGCCGAACATGTCGTTCTGGCCGGACTGCTTGTTTTTCAGGTGCTGGTCTGCCGCCTTCATGGCGTTCGGCAACTGCGCCATCAGGCTGGCGCGGTTCGGCGCCAGCGCGTCGAGTGAACCGGAAAGGATCAGCGCTTCCAGCACGCGACGGTTGAGCTTGGTCGAATCCACACGGCGGCAAAAGTTCGCCAGATCCGTGTATGCGCCATTGCGTTTGCGCTCTTCCGCAATGGCTTCGCAGACACCCTGACCCACGCCCTTGATGGCCCCGAGACCGTAGCGGATCACCTTCGGTTCGACCGCCACGAACATGAACTCGGATGCGTTCACATCCGGCGGCAACACCTTCAGGCCGATCGCCTTCGACTCGTCGATGAAGGTCACCGCCTTGTCGGTGTTGTCCATGTCCGACGAAATCGTCGCGGCCATGAACTCGGCGGGGTAGTGCGTTTTCAACCATGCCGTGTGGTACGACACCACGGCGTACGCGGCAGCGTGCGACTTGTTGAAGCCGTAGCCCGCGAACTTCTCCATCAAGTCGAAGATTTCGTCGGCTTTTTCGCCGGTGAGTCCATCCTTGGCGGCACCCTCGCGGAACTTGGCGCGCTCCTTCGCCATTTCCTCGAGTTTCTTCTTACCCATCGCGCGGCGCAGCAGGTCGGCGCCGCCGAGCGAATAGCCGCCCACGATCTGCGCCATCTGCATCACCTGCTCCTGATAGACCATGATGCCGTAGGTCTCTTTCAGGATCGGCTCGACGCGCGGATCGGGATACACCACTTCCTCGCGGCCATGCTTACGGGCGACGAAGCTGGGGATCAGGTCCATCGGGCCGGGGCGGTAGAGCGCCACCAGCGCGATGATGTCCTCGAAACGGTCGGGTTTCGCATCCTTGAGCATGCGTTGCATGCCGGAGGATTCGAGCTGGAATACGGCGACAGTTTGCGCCTTCTTCAGCAGCTCGTACGTGGCGGCGTCGTCGGTAGCGATCGCCGCGATGTTGAGTTCTTCTTCGCCGTTCGCCGCGCGGCGCGCGTTGATGGCCTTTACCGCCCAGTCGATGATGGTGAGCGTGCGCAGGCCGAGGAAGTCGAATTTCACCAGGCCGACGGCTTCGACGTCGTCCTTGTCGTACTGCGTGACGACGCCCGCGCCACCCGGTTCGCAGTACAGCGGTGCGAACTCGGTCAGCGGCTTCGGGCCGATCACCACGCCACCGGCGTGCTTGCCGACGCCGCGGGTGATGCTTTCCAGGCTCAGCGCCAGGTCGATCAGCGTGCGGGCTTCTTCGTCCTGGTCGTAAAGATCGCAGAATTCCTTGACGATGCGATCGGGTTCTTTCTTGGCCTTTTCCGAACGGCCCAGCGCGCATTGCAGCGTGAGGTCGAGCGGGCGGGCCGGAATGAGCTTGGCGATGCGATCCACCGCGTTGTAGCCCATGCCGAGCACGCGACCGGAGTCGCGCAGCACAGCCTTTGCCGCCATCGAACCGTAGGTAATGATCTGACTGACGTGATCGCGGCCGTATTTGCGCGCGACGTAGTCGATCACCTCGTCACGGCGATCCATGCAGAAGTCGATGTCGAAGTCGGGCATCGACACACGTTCGGGATTCAAGAATCGCTCGAACAGCAGGTCGAACTGGATCGGATCCAGATCCGTGATCTTCAGTACCCAGGCAACCAGCGAGCCTGCACCCGAACCACGGCCAGGGCCCACGGGAATACCGTTCTGCTTACCCCAGTTGATGAAGTCCGCCACGATCAGGAAGTAGCCGGGGAAGCCCATCTTGATGATGACGTCCAGCTCACGTTCCAACCGTGCTTCGTATTCCTCGCGGGTGCGGCCGGGCGCGACGCCAGCGAATTCGAGTCGCCCTTTCAGGCCTTCGCGCGAAAGCTCACGGATGTAGCTGGCCAGGTCATGACCGTCCGGCACCGGAAAATCAGGCAGGTAGTACGTACCGAAGTTGAGTTCCAGCGTGCAGCGCTTGGCCAGCTCAATGGTGTTTTCCAGCGCCTCGGGAATATCCGCGAATAACGCCTCCATCTCTTCTGGCGACTTCAGGTACTGCTGGTCGCTGTAGTCGCGCGGGCGCTTGGGGTCAGCGAGTACGCGACCCTGGTTGATGCATACGCGCGCTTCGTGCGACTCGAAGCCATCCTGCTTGAGAAAGCGCACATCGTTGCTGGCAATCACCGGCAGGTCGAGCTGTGCGGCAACACCCAGTGCGGCGGCGTTCCAGTTTTCCTCGCCCTCGCGACCGGTGCGGGTCAGTTCGAGATAGAGGCGATCAGCCATCTGCGTCGCAAACCAACGGAGGCGTGCCACGCCTGCATCCACACCTTGGTTGACGGCGATGCGTGCGACTTCACTGTCACGGCCGAGCACGGCGATCAGGCCGTGCGTCACTTCTGGCGTGAGCCATGCAGCATCGACCATGGCCTTGCCGCTGTGCTGACCGTCGCGCCAGGCGCGCGACACCAACCGGGACAGGTTGAGGTAGCCCGCATGGTTCTGGACAAGCAGGGTGAGACGCCAGGGGCGCGGGTCGTCCGGTGAACTGACCCACACGTCGCTGCCGCCGATCGGCTTGATGCCGGCCGCGCTGCAGGCTTTGTAGAACTTCACCAGCGCGAACATGTTGCTGTCGTCGGTCAGCGCAACCGCCGGAATACCCAGGCGCACGCAGGCTTCGACCAGCCCCTTGATGCGGATAGTCGAGTCGACCAGCGAGTATTCGCTGTGAAGGTGGAGGTGAGCGAAGCGGACGGACATGGCGCACGCGCAGGATGGATCCACAGCCTAACGGTGCGGCCCGGACCGGGCAAGAATTGACATTGCTCCCGAGGTGGCTTTTTCGCGCTGGATCAGGAGGATGCGGGTTGGCTCGCGGTAGCCGTCGGTGCCCTGGGCGCAGGCTGGGCGAGCAAGTCATCCACATCCGACATGATGGTGTCGAGCATGTTCTCGTCATAACCCGTGTAGACGTGGGCGATACGCCCATCCCGCCCGATCATCACCATGAAGGGCAGGGACTTGATGTCGTAGGGCTTGCCAATGCGCCCGTCGGGCGGGTCGTAGGTCAGGATGATGTCGAGGTTCTTCCAGCGGTTGCGCAGGTCTTTGAACGCCGCGTAGTCGTCGTCATGGTTCACGCCGACGACCTGCAGGTCGGTGGTGCCTTTGAGCTTCTGGAGCGCGGCCAGTACCGGCAGCTCCTTGCGGCAGTAGCCACACCAGGAAGCCCAGAACGACACGATGACTACCTTGCCGTGCAGGCTGGACACGCGCACGTCATGTCCATCGCGATCATGGCCCAGATCGTCGGAGGGGATCGCGCCTACTTCCGGATGGGCATGGCCCAGGGTGGCCGTCACCAGGGCCAGTGCGGCCAGCGTGCTTCGAATAGAGCGTCTCATCGGTCCTCTCCTTGAACGGGGCCAGCATAGCGAACGCAGTGTCCGCCCCAACGGCCGAGGGCGGGCGGACACATGACGGTTGCAGGGAGCGGCTGGGGCTGTCATGGTCCGATGCTTTCACCCTGGACGGCAGCCCTGACGCTGCCCGGAAGACACCGATGTCACTGATCCGCTCGCTGTTCACCGTCAAACCCATTGAGGCCTCGCTTGCCGCCAGCGACAACATGCGGCGCACGCTGGGCCTGAAGGACCTGATCGTCCTGGGCGTGGGTGCAGTGATTGGCGCCGGCATCTTCGTCATTACCGGGCAGGCGGCCGCTGAACATGCAGGTCCGGCCCTGACCATCTCGTTTGTGCTGGCCGGCCTGGCCGCGGCGCTCGCAGCGCTGAGCTACGCAGAGTTCGCCGCCATGCTGCCCGTTTCGGGTAGTGCTTACGTGTACGCCTACGCCACCTTTGGCGAATTGCTGGCGTGGTTTATCGGCTGGAACGTGGTGGCCGAGTACCTGCTGGCGGTGTCGTCGGTGGCCGTGGGTTGGTCCGGTTACGGCGTTGGCCTGCTGCATAGCATCGGCGTCGACGTGCCGTCGGTGCTGGCAAATGCGCCACTGGCGTTCAAGGACGGCCACTTCGTGGTCACGGGGGCCTGGATCAACCTACCGGCCCTGCTGGTGGTGGCGGCGATCACCATGTTGCTCTATGCCGGCACGCGCCAGTCGACGCTGTTTGCCAGCGTGGTCGTGGTGCTCAAGGTGCTGGTCGTCATCCTGTTTGTGGTGTTCGGCCTGCAGTACATCGACACGTCGCTGTGGCATCCCTACGTGCCGGCAAGTCAGGGTGGCGACCACTATGGCTGGGCGGGCGTGTTCCGCGCCGCCACTAGTGTGTTCTATGCCTATATCGGTTTCGACGCGGTGGCGACGGCAGCACAGGAAACGCGCAACCCTCAGCAGAACGTGCCGGCTGGCATCCTGATCTCGTTGGCCATCTGCACGGTGCTCTACATCGTGGTGGCGGCAGTGCTCACCGGACTCGTGCCGTATGCGCAGCTGGCCACGGCGGAACCGGTGGCAACGGCGCTGGCCGCGCATCCTTCGCTGGCCTGGTTGAAAGTGCTGACGCAGATCGGCGCGGTGGCAGGTCTGACATCAGTGATTCTGGTGATGCACATGGGCCTGGCGCGCATCCTCTACACGATGGCGGGTGACGGCCTGCTGCCGCGCACGTTTGGTGCTGTCCACGACCGCTTCCGGACGCCGCATCGCACGACGGTACTGGTCGGCATCATCGGTGGCCTGCTGGCGGCGGTGTTTCCGCTGAGTCTGCTGGGTGACTTGCTGTCGATGGGCACCTTGCTGGCGTTTGCCACCGTGTGCATCGGCGTGCTGGTGCTGCGCCGCACGCGCCCGGATCTGCCACGCGGCTTCCGTGTACCTGCCGCGGCTGTGGTGTGCCCTCTGGGGGTCATCGTTTGCTTGTTCCTGCTGGCGCAGATGAACGCGGGCAACTGGATGTTGCTGGCCGGCTGGACCACGCTCGGCATGCTCATCTACATCGGCTACGGCTATCGCAATAGCCGCCTTCGAGTGCATGGCTGATCACCAGCATCGCGGCGACGATGGCGTGCCATCGTCGCCGGCGCTCGCGCCTTACCAGATGTGGAAGCGCTCGGTGCTTTGCGGACGATCGATGTAGTGATCCAGCCCCTGTACTTTGAGCGGATGCCGGTCGTAGTCGACATGCTGGAGCTCGGCATTCGCGGTGCTTGCTGCCTCGTCAGAGGTGGGCTGCGATAGGGGCACGACGTCCGGGTGGCTGTCGGGTGTGGACGGGTCGTTCGGGCGGTGGATGGTACTCATGACGGACTCCCGCGGTCGAATGCGCGCTTGGTTGGAGTCTTCAATCCCATGCGGTGGGGAGACGTGCATGGGGCCTTCGTCCCTGCCTGACGGAAGCACACCTTACCTGGTGGCTTCGCTTTCCTATCCATTCAGATGCAGCGGCGGCCAGAAAGGTTGCATTGGCCAATGGTGCGGAGCCGAGCGCTGCTCCTTGGATCTGAGCTTAGATTAGCCCTGTTGCACGCGGGTGACGCCCGCCATTAGGCATGCCTTTCGCTGTGCAGATTGGCCTCGCGATTGCATTGTCGATGCGACGCAGCGACCGTGATCCGGACGTCTATTTCAGAACAGCACGCCCTGGTCCACCAGGATCTTCACCGGCGCAAAACTGCGGCGGTGGTGCGGGCAAGGGCCCAGGCGCTTCAGGGCGGACAAGTGTGCCGGTGTGCCATAGCCCTTGTGTTCGGCGAAGCCGTAGCCAGGGTGTTCGCGGTCGAGTTCTACCATCCATCGGTCGCGCGTCACTTTGGCGAGAATCGACGCGGCGCTGATCGCTGGCTCCAACGCGTCACCGCCGATGATGGCGCGGCCAGCACAAGGTAGGTCGCGCGGCAACGCATTGCCGTCGATCCACGCCTCGTGCGCTGCCGGTGTGAGGCCGGACAGTGCGCGGCACATGCCGGTCATGGTGGCCTGGTAGATATTGATCCGGTCGATCTCGTCGGACATGACCATCACAATGCAGTGCGCCAGCGCCCGTTCGACGATCAGCGGATAAAGCGCCTCGCGCTTCTGCTCGGTGAGCTTCTTCGAATCGTTGAGCCCCTCGATGGGGCGTGCAGGATCGAGGATGACCGCAGCGACCGCGACGGGGCCGGCGAGCGGTCCGCGGCCGGCTTCGTCCACGCCAGCGATGAAGCGCGTTTCCACCACTACGTCCGATGCTTTCGCAGTGCGTCGCGTGGCCTTGGTCTCAGCCATGGTGTGCCTCGATCATCTCGGCGACGGCATCGGCCGCGAGATCGCCTGCATGGCCTTCCAGATCACCGCGCAGCGCCAGATGCAGTTGTTCGAATGCGGCGACGATGGCGCCGCGCCGCTCGCTGTCGTGGAATAGCGACAACGTCGCTTCGGCGAGCTTGTCGACCGTGAAGTCGTCCTGCATGAGTTCGGGAACCAGCACGACGTCGTCGCCCATGCCACTTGCACGCGCCAGGATGTTCGGCAGCGAATAGACGTCCGTCTTGAGCATGTTGAGCGCTTTGGCGATGCGGTAGCTCACCGGAGATACGCGGTAGCCGACCACCATGGGGCGCTTGGCGAGCATGGCTTCTAGCGTTGCCGTGCCGGATGCGAGTAGCACGACATCGGCTGCGAGCATGGCCTCATGCGCATGGCCATCGATAAGCTGCGGTGTGCTCTCGTCCTCGCCGTTGCCGACAAGTTCCCTCAACGTAGCGTGCACGCGTTCGTTGGCGGCCGGAACGATGATGCGAAGGCCCGGCAACTGTGCCGCGACCTTGCGTGCCGTCTGGATGAAGGCCGAACCCAGTTGTTTGATTTCTGAGCCACGGCTGCCCGGCAGTACCGCAAGCACGGGTACGTTCTGAGGAATGCCGAGAAAATCGCGGGCGCCGATGCGATCCGACACCAGGGCAAAGCGATCGGCCAGCGGATGACCGACGAAGCGCGCATCGATACCGTGCCGGGCGTAGATGGCCGGCTCCATCGGGAACAGGCACAGTACACGGTCGGCACTGCGCCCAATCTTCTCCGCGCGCTTCTCGCGCCATGCCCAGACCGATGGGCTGACGTAGTGCACGGTGCGAATGCCGGCTTCGCGCAGGCGTTTTTCGACGCCCAAATTGAAATCGGGTGCATCGATGCCAACCACGACATCGGGCTTAGCCGCAACGAGGCGCGCAAGTAGCTCCCTGCGCAGCTTGAGCAGGCGGGGCAGGTGAGACACCACTTCGGCAAAGCCGAACAGCGACAGCTCCTTAATGTCGTACCAGGAGTCGAAGCCGGTGGCTTGCATGCGCGCGCCGCCGATGCCGACGAAATGCGCTTCGGGATAACGGCGACGCAAGGCGGTGATCAGATCGGCGCCGAGCTGATCGCCGGAATCCTCTCCGGCGATGATGGCGATGGTGGGAGCGCGTCGGATGACTTCGATGTCTGGCATGTCGTGACGTCAGCCGTTGGAGCAAGAGCTCATATCGGATGCGTTGATATGAGCTTCGCTCATGTCAACGTGCCAGCGAGCGCTCGCTGCTGTCGAGGAACTCGAGCATGGCGCGCACGTCTTCACTGTCGTTGGCTTGCACGCTGAGCTGTTCGCGCGCGTCGGCCAGGGTCAGGCCTGCCATGTACAGCGTGCGATAGGCGCGCTTGATGGCTGAGATGCGTGCGGTGTCGAAGCCGCGGCGCTTGAGGCCTTCGCTGTTGATGCCGCGCGGGCGCCCACGCTGCTCGTTGGCCATCGTCACGAACGGCGGCACGTCGGAACCGAGCAGGCAACCCATGCCGATAAAGGCGTGCGCGCCGATCTTGCAGAACTGGTGGGCGCCGGAGAACCCCGCCATCACCACCCAGTCACCGATCTCGACGTGGCCGGCCAGTGCGGAGTAGTTGGAGAACACCGTGTTGTTGCCGATCTTGCAGTCGTGCGCGATGTGCACGTAGGCAAGGATCCAGTTGTCGTTGCCGATCCGGGTCGCACCGCCGCCGTCGCCTGTACCGCGATTGATGGTGACGTACTCGCGGATCTGGTTGCGATCGCCAATCACCAATTCGGTGTGCTCACCGTTAAACTTCTTGTCCTGCGGGTCGCCACCCAGCGAGGCGAACTGGCTGATGCGGTTGTCGCGACCAATGCGCGTGGGGCCCTGGATCACCACGTGCGGGCCGATGACCGTGCCTTCGCCGATATGCACGTCGGCGCCGATTACGGAGTACGCACCGATGCTGACGCCGCTGGCGATGACCGCGGTAGGATCGATCTGCGCGGTGGGATGGATCATTTGTCGGACCTCGCGGCGCACATCAGTTCACAGCTGGCCACGACCTTGCCGTCGACGATCGTGCGCGCCTCGAACAGGCCCATGCTGCGCAGCAGGCGCTTCAGCTCGACTTCCAGGCGCAATTGGTCACCCGGCACCACAGGGGCGTTGAAGCGCGCATTGTCCACCTTGGCAAGGTAGAACAGTGGGCTGCCCGTGGTGCCCTTCAAGCGGCTGGAGATCTGCGTCAGCAGGCCGGCTGCCTGTGCCATCGCTTCCACAATCAACACACCCGGCATCACCGGGTGGCCAGGGAAATGGCCCTGGAAGAACGGCTCGTTCATGGTCACGTTCTTGATAGCCACGGCGCTCTTGTCCGGCACCAGCTCGATCAGGCGGTCGACCAGCAGGAACGGATAGCGGTGCGGCAGCAGCTGCTGGATGGTTTCCACGTTCACGGGCAGGTGGAAGGGCACGGTAAGGTCACTCATTGTTGCTGTCCTTCTCCAGCGCCGAGAGCCGGCGCACGTATTCATCGAGATGCTTGAATCGGGCTGCGTTGCGCCGCCATTGGCGGCTTTCCTGCAGCGGTGCGCCCGAAGAGTATTCGCCGGGCTCACGGATGGAATGCGTGACCAGGCTCTTGGCCGTAATGTTAACGCGGTCGGCCAGTTCCAGATGGCCAAGCACGCCGGCGTTGCCGCCAATCATGCAATAGCGGCCGATCTTGGCGCTGCCGGCCACGGCGGAGCAGCCGGCCATGGCTGTGTGGGCGCCGATATATACGTTGTGGGCGATCTGGATCTGGTTGTCCAGGCGCACGTCTTCCTCGAGCACGGTGTCATCCAGCGCGCCGCGGTCGATGGTGGTGTTGGCGCCGATTTCACAGTCGTCGCCGATGCGCACGCCACCGAGCTGCGGCAGCTTGATCCAGTGGTCGCGATCGAAGGCGAGGCCAAAGCCATCCGAGCCGATCACGGCACCCGGATGCACCAGCACGCGCTTACCCAGCGTCACGCGGATGACCAGGGTTACGCGCGCCACCAACCGGCATTGCGCGCCCACCGTGCATTCAGGGCCGATGATGCAGTGCGGGCCGAGGATGGCGCCATCCTCGATGATGGCACCGTCCTCGATCACGCAGCCGGGGCCAATGCTGGCGGTTGGCGCCACTTGGGCACCCGGCGCCACCACGGCGGTCGGGTGGATACCCTGTGGCGAAGCGGGATAGCGCTCGAACAGGGCGGCGATCTTGGCGTAGGCCACATAGGGGTCGTGCGCCACCAGGGCGGCCACCGGGCTATCTGCGACGTTTTCCTCACGCATGACCACCACGCCGGCGCTTGTGGCTGTCAGCTGCGATGCGTACTTGCTGTTGGAAAGGAAGCTCAGTTGGCTCGGGCTGGCGCCGGCCAGTGTGCCCACGCCATCGATGACGCGGGAGCCGTCGCCATGGCTGACGAGACCGAAGCGCTCGGCCAGCTCGGATACGGTGATTTGAAAAACGCTCATGTCAGCTCCCTGCAATCAGACCATTGTAGGTCGCCTCGGCGGAGGCATCAAAAGATGGCCCGCCAGGCATGGTTGCCACCATAAAAGAAGGCGCGGCATGGCCGCGCCTTCTGCTGTGTCGACCCTTGGGTGGTCAGTTCGTCAGAACTGGCTGCCGAAGGTGAACTGGATGCGCTCTTCGTAGTGGTTGTCATCCGCCTGCGTACGCAGCGGCACGGCGAAGTTGATGATCAGCGGGCCGATCGGAGCCTGCCAGTGCAGCGACAGACCGGTGGAGACGCGCAGCGTCTTGGCCGTGAAGCTCTGGTAGTCGGTGTAGGCGTTGCCGACGTCCACGAACCACGAGACGCGGGCCGTGTTGATGTCCTTGAGGAACGGCAGCGGCAGGTACAGCTCGGCCGTGCCCAGCACCTTGAAGGCACCGCCCAGCGGCTGTGCGTAGCTGTACACGCTGCCCGGGCAGGTGCCATTTGCCAGCGGGGTGATCGGCACCGTCTTGCCGTTCGCATCTGTCGTGGTACCCACGCACACACGGGGGCCCAGGGTGTTGTCCTGGAAGCCACGTACGTCGCGCACACCACCGGAGTAGAAGTTCTCCCAGAACGGGAAGGTGATCTTCTCGCCCGCCTGGTAGATACCGTCGGCGCTGCTGTTGTCGAACGTCTGGCCGTAGGTCTTGCCGTAGCCGACCTGACCGTCCACGTACAGCACGAAGCCCTTGCCGATCGGCCAGTAGTGATTCGCCTCGCCCATGATCTTGTAGTACTGCACGGTCGAGCCGGGCAGCGCGATGTCGGTGGACAGCGAGATCAGGCCGCCGCGGGTCGGTGCCCAGTAGCCGTTGCGGGTGTCGTGGTTCCAGCCCAGCGTGGCATCCCACGTATGGATGGTCTGGTGGCCCAGCGCGTTCTGGTAGTCGATCAGGATCTGCGGCGAGTAATTGGCCGTCTGAACGTTGCCGTTCTCGTCCAGGTACTGATAGCTCAGGTTGATCTTGTTGCTGCTGAGGCCCAGGCCGGCACGGATGTTGTCCGTTTCGGAGATCGGGAAGCTCAGGAAGCTGGAGAACGACTTCAACGAGCTTTCGTAGTTCACGAAGTCGCTGTTGGTGTCGCCGTAGTTACTCTTGGTGTAGCCAACGTTGTAACCGATACCCACGCCGCTGTCGGTGAGGTACGGGTTGAAGTAGCTGGCGTTGATCGAAGTGGAGTAGTCGCTGCGCGACGCGCCCACGGTGAAGCTGTCACCGGTGCCGAGGAAGTTGTTCTGCGACACCGACGCGGACAGGATGATGCCCGAGTACTGCGAGTAGCCCACGCCGAACATCAGGCTGCCGGCGGACTGTTCTTCCACCTTCACGGTCAGGTCGACCTGGTCTTCGGTGCCAGGCACGAGAGCCTTGTCGATGTTGACCGTCTTGAAGTAGCCCAGGCGCTGCAGGCGGATTTTGGAGCGGTCGATGGCCGGCTGCGAGAACCAGCTGCCTTCCAGCTGGCGCATTTCGCGGCGCATCACGTCGTCTTCTGTGCGGGTGTTGCCCTGGAAGATCACGCGACGCACGTACACGCGCTTGCCCGGCTCGATGTAGAGCGTCAGGTCCACGGTGCGCTTGTCCTTGTCCAGCTTCGGCACCGGCGTCACCTTGGCGAACGCATAGCCGATGCTCGCCAGGATGTTCTTGATCGAGTTGGTGCTCGCTTCAATCGCCTTGCGATTGAAGGTGTCACCCTTGTGTACGTACACCAGCTGGTGCAGCGAGTCCTCGGGGAGGACCAGCTCGCCGAGCAGGTGCACGTCGGAAATGGTGTAGATGTCGCCTTCCTTGACGCTGGCGGCAATATACATCGAGCGCTTGTCCGGGGCGATCGTCACCTGCGTGGAGTCCACGCCAAAGTCGGCGTAGCCGCGGTCCATGTAATAGGACTGCAGCTTCTCCAGATCGCCGGAGAGCTTTTCACGCGAGTACTGGTCGTCCTTCGAATACCAGGACAGCCAGCCAGGAGTGTTCGATTCGAAACCCGAACGAATCTCCTTGTCGGTGAACGCCTTGTTGCCGACGATATTGATTTCCTTGATCTTGGCGACCTTGCCTTCGCGGATCTCGATATCGATGGCGACGCGATTGCGGTCAAGCTGGGTCACGTGCGGGTCGACCGACACGTTGTACTTGCCGCGGTTGTAGTACTGGCGCACCAGTTCTTGCTGCACGCGGTCCAGCGACAGGCGGTCGAAGGTCTCGCCTTCGGACAGGCCGATCTCCTTCAGACCCTTGCGCAGATCTTCTTCTTTGATGTCCTTATTGCCGCGCAGGTTGAGCTTGGCAATGGACGGGCGCTCGACCACCTTGATGACCATGATGTCACCTTCGCGGTCGATCTCCACGTCACTGAAGAACTTGGTTTGGTACAACGCGCGAATGGCACGCTGAGCGGCATCGTTGGTCAGGCGGTCGCCACGATTGACCGGCAGGTAGTTGAGCACCGTACCGGCTGAAATGCGGCTGAGGCCATCGATACGGATATCGGAAATGACGAACGGCTCGAACGCGAGGACATTGGCGGATAGTGAGGCAAGCAGGATCAGGGCGGCGATACGCTTCATCGTCGATTCCGTTGGTTTGTTCCGATGAGGCGGCCTAGACCGCCCCGATCAATACGTGAAGCCAGGACGAGCCCAGCCTTGAAAGGGTGCTTGCATCGTCCCCAGATGCGCAGGGTGAACCATCGCCACGTTTCCGCCGCAAGCGCAACGAGTGCGCACGCCGCAGATACGCCAGTCCCTCGGACATCGAGCGCGACTTTTGTCAAAGCCGGCACATGTCACGAAGGTAGGAAGCGGTGGATGTCGTTGTAGAAAGCCAATCCCATCAACGTAAACAGCATGACTAGGCCGACATACTGACCGGCCATCATGGTGCGTTCGCTGACGGGGCTGCCCTTGACCAACTCAATAAGGTAATACAGCAGCCAACCGCCGTCCAAGACGGGGATCGGCATCAGGTTGAGAATCGCAAGACTCAACGAGACCATCGCAAGGAAACTGAAGAACCAGCCGACGCCCATGCTGGCCGAGGCATTGGCCACCTGGGCAATGCCGATCACGCCGGAAAGGTTCTTGGTCGAAGCCTGCCCGGTCAGCATCTTGCCGATCATGTTGAAGGTGGAAGCGGCGCTATTCCAGGTCGTTTCCAGCGAGGCGCTCATGGCCTTCAGTGGGCCGTAGCGCAAGATGGCCTGCTCGCGTTCGGCGAACTTCACGCCGATCACCCAATTGGTCGGCTGGCCTTCCAGGGACTCCATACGGGCCGTGACGGACAGGGGGACGGTCTTGCCCGCGCGCTCCACCGTGATGGCCAGCGTGGGCGACTTGGCGGCTTCCTGCGGCACCAGCCGCTGGAATTCTTCGAAGCTGCCGATGGCGGTACCGTTGAGGCTGACGATGCGATCGCCATCCTGCACACCGCCCAGCGAAGCGGGCTTGCCCGGCAGGACGTCATCGATGACGGCCGGCGAGGGCGCGAGCTTCAAGCCGAGCTTGTCCAGGTACTGGCCGATGTCCTGCCCGGCGGGCAACTGGTTGAGCGGGAGCACAAGGTTGCGTGTGCTGCCATCCGTGCCGCGGACCTGCATGGGCAGCGGATCGCGGCCGAGCAGGGCGTTCGCTACCGCGTCCATGGAGTCGCTCCACGTTTCCACGGCATGGCCGTTCACGCTGAGGATGCGATCACCGGTGCGCACGCCGGCTTCGGCGGCGATGGTCTGCGGGACGGCGGAAATGACGGGCGCGACGTCCGGCTTGCCCACCAGGAACATCAGCCAGAAAGCGAAGAGGGTAAAGACCAGATTGAAGCCGGGACCTGCCGCCACGATGGCGATGCGCTGCCAGACGGGCTTGCCGGTGAACTCTTGGCCGGCCAGTGCGGGATCGACCTCGCCTTCGCGGGCGTCGAGCATCTTCACGTAGCCGCCGAGCGGAATCATGGCGACCTGGTACTCGGTGCCGTCCTTGCCGATGCGCTTCCAGATGGCTTTGCCAAAGCCCACGGAGAAACGGAGCACCTTGACGCCGCAGCGCCGTGCTACCCAGTAGTGTCCGAATTCGTGAAAAGTCACCAGCACGCCGAGCGTGACGAGTAACCAAAACACTGAGCCAAATACACTATTCATCGGTGAGAGCTTATCAGGCTTGTCAGCAGGCGTTGCGAAGGATGCGGCGGGCGGCCTCGCGGGCCGTCCGGTCGCGTTCATTCAGGGTCTGGACATCGACCACAGGTTGCGGCGGCAGTTCCGTAAGTACGCTCTCGACGAGATCGGCAATACCAAGGAAGGGTAGGCTGCCGGCCAGAAATGCCTCCACGGCGACCTCGTTGGCGGCGTTGAGGATGGCGGTGGCATCGCCGCCCGCTCGCAGCGCCTGGAAGGCCAGCGCGAGGCAGCGGAAGGTGTCCAGGTCCGGCTGTTGAAAGGCCAGGGGTGCGCTGGCCGCAAGGTCCAGCGGAGCCACGCCTGCTTCGATTCGTGCAGGCCAGGCGAGCGCATGGGCGATGGCGGTGCGCATGTCCGGGTTGCCTAGCTGGGCAAGGACCGATCCGTCGACGTATTCGACCAGCGAGTGCACCAGACTTTGCGGGTGTACCAGCACATCAATGAGATCAGGCGCTGCGCCAAAGAGGTGGTGCGCCTCGATGACTTCCAGGCCCTTATTCATCAGCGTGGCCGAGTCCACCGAGATCTTGCGCCCCATCACCCAGTTCGGGTGCTTGCAGGCTTGTTCTGGTGTGACGCTGGCCAGTTCTGCGCGGGTGCGGCCACGGAACGGCCCACCGGAAGCGGTCAGGATAAGGCGGCGTACGCCATTGGCTGCGAGTGGTGGGCGACCGCCGGGTAAGCACTGGAAGATGGCGTTGTGTTCCGAATCCACAGGAATCAACTCGCCGCCGCCTACTGCCAACGCATCCAGCAGCAACGCGCCAGCCATCACGATGGATTCTTTGTTGGCCAGCAGCAGGCGCTTGCCTGTGCGCGCGGCAGCCAAGGTGGAATCCAGTCCTGCGGCACCGACGATGGCGGCCACTACCGTGTCGCACAGCGTGCCGGATACCGCCTGCGTGACAGCATCGTGCCCGCTGGCGATATCACAGCGTATGCCCGCCGCGGCGAGTCGGCGAGACAGCTCACCTTCCAACGCAGGATCGGCGATGACGGCGAGGTCGGGCTGGAAACGTACGCACAAGTCAGCCAGCGCCGCCACATTGCTGTGAGCCGTGAGCACCGTGGCACGGAAGCGGTCTGGGTGGCGAGCGATGACGTCGAGTGTGCTGCCACCGATCGAGCCGGTGGCGCCCAGCACAGCAACCTTGCGTGGTAGCTGGTTCATAGACCGAGCAACAGCATGCCGGCAGCAAAGACGGGCATGGCTGCAAAGACGCTATCGAGGCGATCAAGCAGGCCGCCGTGGCCGGGGAAGAGATTGCCGGAATCCTTCACCGCGGCGTGCCGCTTCATCAGGCTTTCAAGCAGGTCGCCTACGACGGACGCGATCACGGCGAACACCGACAGCACCAACAGGCCAATCAGCTTGCCGCCGGAAACGCCAAGCAACATGCCGCCCACGCCAGCAACAATCGCGCCGGCGACAAAGGCGCCGTACACGCCGGCCCAGGTCTTGCCAGGGCTGATGGTGGGTGCAAGCTTGCGGCGACCGAACTGACGGCCGCTGAAGTACGCGCCAATATCGGCCGCCCACACGATGAAGAGGGCTAGCAGCGTCCACCAGTTTCCCTTCGCGGACGAACCGTGGATGGTCACAACAGCGACCCATGCAGGAACGATCACAAGGAAGCCTGCGCCCAGCTTCATCAGGTGGTTCTCGCGTGTAGGCGCTGCGCCGAAGGCGAAGTGACGAAGCCACTGGCAAACGACGAGCCACCAGCTGACGCCAACGCCAATCAGGATGGGCCATGCGATACCGCCACGCGCCATCCAGCAGAGTGCGAACACCACTGCCGTCAGAACCAGCAGCACAGTGCGTGGAAAGGTGTCCTTGAGGCCGGAGAGGCGGGTCCATTCCCACATGGCGGCCAGGAACGCGATGGCGACGATCCCTGCAAAGACGCCCGTTGGCGCCAGCAGGATCAGCAGGATCACCAGCGGAGCAAGCAGCAGTGCGGTCAGGGTGCGCTGGAGCAGCATGGGTGTCCTTGTGGAGACATGGAGCGGGCCATCAGGCCTTCTTGGCGACTTGTTCGCCGGTCTTGCCGAAACGGCGTTCGCGGCGTGCGTAATCTTCGATGGCGCTCTTCAGGCAAGCCTCGTCGAAATCAGGCCACAGGGTATCGGTAAAGTGCAGTTCCGCGTAGGCAAGCTGCCACAGAAGGAAGTTGCTGACGCGGCACTCGCCACCAGTCCGGATGAAAAGATCCAGGGGCGGCAGGTCGGCCAGGCACATCCAATGACCGAGCAGTTGCTCATCGATTTCATCGGCGCGCAACTCGCCACGCGCTACGGCCTCGGCGGCTTTGCGCGCTGCCTGCACGATGTCCCAGCGTCCGCCGTAGCTCACGGCGATGTTGAGGTGCAGCGCATCGTTGCCAGCAGTGCGCGTCATGGCGGCCATCATGCGCTGGCGCAGACCGGGCTCGAAGCTGGCGAGGTCGCCAACAAAGCGCAAGCGCACGCCGTTGCCGTGCAACTCGTCCACTTCCTTGTCCAGTGCGCGAACGAACAGCTCCATCAGCGCGCCAACTTCTTCTTCCGGGCGCAACCAGTTCTCGCTCGAAAACGCGAACAGGGTGAGCACCTTGACGCCTTGGCGCAGGCAGCCCTCGACCACGTTGCGTACAGCCTTGCGCCCGGCGTTGTGGCCGAACGTGCGTGGTCGGTGGCGGAGTTTGGCCCAGCGGCCGTTGCCATCCATCACGATGGCGACGTGGCGCGGTACCCGCGCGAGGTCGGCGCTGGTCATGGCTGGGAGAGTACTGATGGCGCTCAAAGCGCCATCAGCTCCTCTTCCTTGTTCTTCACGACGCCATCGACGTCCTTGACGAAACGGTCGGTGAGCTTCTGGATCTCGTCCTCGGCGCGGCGTTCGTCGTCCTCGGTGATCAGCTTTTCCTTGAGCAGATCCTTGACCTGCTGCATGGCGTCGCGGCGCACGTTGCGGATGGCGATCTTGGCTTCCTCGCCTTCATGTGCCACGTGCTTGGCCAGCTCGCGGCGACGCTCTTCAGTGAGCGGCGGCATGTTCAGGCGAATGGTGGTGCCGGCGGTGTTCGGCGTGATGCCGATGTCCGACGCCATGATGGCCTTCTCGATCGGGGCGACGAGGGTCTTCTCGAACGGGGTGATGATGATGGAGCGCGAATCGCCCAATGCGACCGTGGCTACCTGGTTCAGCGGCATGTCCGAGCCGTAGTACGGCACTTTGATGCCGTCAACCAGGGCAGTGCTGGCGCGACCGGTGCGCAGGCGCGTCAGGCTGTGCCTGAGCGAGTCGATGCTCTTGCCCATGCGGGTCTGGGCATCGTTCTTGATGTCGTTAAGCATGGGAAACACCCCTCAAACCGTGCAAGCCGGCGAGTATAGCAGGGGGCTATGGGGCGTTGGGGTGGCGTGAAGCGGGCCTTGCGATGGGTATCGCCCGTGCGCGCAGCAAACGGTGGCGCGGTATCGGCCCTCTCCCAGGTGAGAGGGCCGATCAGATTACTGGTCGCTGACGATGGTGCCGATGTGCTCGCCATGCATGATGCGCATGAGGTTGCCCGGCACGGTCATGTCGTAGATGCGCAATGGCATGCCGTGATCACGGCACAAGGCGATGGCGGCCGTGTCCATCACGGCGAGCTTGCGCTCGATCACCTGGTCATAGGTGAGCGTGTCATAACGCGTAGCGTCGGCGTGGCGTGCAGGATCGGCCGTGTAGACGCCATCCACCTTCGTAGCCTTCAGCAGCAGGTCTGCACCCACTTCCACGGCGCGCAGCGCGGCAGCGGAGTCCGTGGTGAAGAACGGATTGCCCGTACCGGCGGCAAACAACACGATGCGACCCTTTTCGATGTGGCGTACGGCGCGGCGACGGATGAAATCTTCCGAGACGTCGTGGATCTGGATGGCACTCATCACACGGGCAAAACCGCCGCGACGTTCGATGGCATCCTGCATGGCCAGCGCGTTCATCACGGTGGCCAGCATGCCCATGTGGTCGCCGGTGACGCGGTCCATGCCGGCGGCAGCCAGGCCTGCGCCACGGAAAATGTTACCGCCGCCAATGACGACGCCGATCTGGATGCCGGCTTTCTGTACTTCGATGATTTCGTCGGCCAGTCGGCCGATGACCTTGGGATCGATGCCGTAATCGGCTTCGCCCATCAAGGCTTCACCGGAGAGTTTGAGCAGGATGCGACGGTACTTAATAGGTTCGCTCATGGGATCTCCGGATTGTGTGGGGCAAAACGCGCGCATTGTAACGGCAGTGACGCGAGCGGGTAAGAGTTTCGTGCCGCTGCCGGAGACGAAAACCCTGTTCCGTCGCGGGGTTGGCGACGGAGGCAGCCGTGGGGCGGCCGGCCTGGGGTGGGGCGGCGCGGCTGCGGAGGGCTTTCATAAAAAAAGAAGCCGCGGTTGCCCGCGGCTTCTTCGACACTTCAGGTGGTGCGAGGCCTTAGCCCTGCATCGCCTTGGCCACTTCGGCCAGATAGTCTTCCTGCACCTTCTCGATGCCTTCGCCCACGGCCAGACGGATCACAGTCACGACGTCGGCGCCTTCCTTCTTCAGGACGTCGCCCACGGTGGTGTTGGTGTCGAGCACGTACGGCTGGCCGACCAGGGTCACTTCCGACACGATCTTGTTGATCTTGCCGGAGATGATCTTCTCCAGGATGTCGGCCGGCTTGGCCTTGTCCTTCTCGGTCATCTGGCTCAGCGCGATTTCCTTTTCCTTCGCGATGAACTCGGCCGGGACGTGCTCCGGCTTGATGTGCGGCGGGTTCATGGCTGCCACGTGCATGGCGATACCCTTGGCCAGCTCTTCCGAGCCGCCCTTGAGTGCCACGATCACGCCGATCTTGCCGCCGTGCGAGTAGGTGGCCAGGGGGCCATCGTTCGCGACGTGGGCAATGCGGCGCACTTCGATCTTCTCGCCGATGGTGGCGGTCTGTGCCTTGGCGGCAGCTTCGACGTTGTCGGCGCCCGGGAAGGCGGCAGCCTTGGCAGCGTCGATGTCAGTCGCTCCCGAAGCCAGCACGGCCTCGGCGATTTCGTTGGTGAACTGGATGAAGTTCGGCGCCTTGGCGACGAAGTCCGTCTCGCTGTTCACTTCGACCAGCACGGCCTTGCCGTTGGCCTGGGCGGTGGCGATGCGGCCTTCAGCGGCAACGCGGTCAGCCTTCTTGTCGGCCTTGGCCAGGCCGGTCTTGCGCAGGTATTCCACAGCGGCGTCGATGTCGCCGTTGTTTTCGACCAGCGCCTTTTTGCAATCCATCATGCCGGCGCCGGAGCGCTCGCGCAGTTCGCTAACCAGTTTTGCGGAAATGGCGGTCATCTGGGTTCCTCAAAAGCTTTGATGCGCCCCGACCCTTGCGGGCCGGGGCAGGGAAGGCTTACTCGCCGTCCGACGACGACTCGTCGTTGCGGCCGCCGCGGCCACCGCGACCACCGTCACGACGCGGTGCGCCGGCACCCTTCTTGGCCGGACCACGGTTGTTGCGGTCGTCACGGCGCGGGGCAGCCTTGCGCTCTTCCTTGGCAACCGGGTTGCCTTCTTCGTCGAGTTCGACGAATTCGTTGGCGTCGCCCTGGGCGGCAGCCGGCGCAGCGGCCTTGCCTTCCAGGATGGCGTCAGCGGCAGCGCGGGCGTACAGCTGGATGGCGCGGATGGCGTCGTCGTTGCCCGGGATGGCGTAATCGACCAGCTCCGGGTTGTAGTTGGTATCGACCACGGCGATGACCGGGATGCCGAGCTTCTTGGCTTCCTGCACGGCGATGTCTTCATGACCGATGTCGATGATGAAGAGGGCGTCGGGCAGACGGTTCATGTCCTTGATGCCGCCCAGCGAGTTCATGAGCTTGTCGCGCTCACGGCGGCGGGCCAGCACTTCGTGCTTGACCAGGCGATCGAACGAGCCGTCGGTCTCGGCAGCTTCCAGTTCCTTCAGGCGGGCAACCGACTGCTTCACAGTGCGGAAGTTGGTCAGCATGCCACCCAGCCAGCGGGCGGTCACGAACGGCATGCCGGCGCGTGCGGCTTCTTCAGCCAACGGCTCACGGGCCGAGCGCTTGGTGCCGACAAACAGCACGGTGCCGCGCTTCTGGGCGATAGCCGACAGGAAGTGCATCGCATCGGTGAAGAGCGGGAGCGTCTTCTCGAGGTTGATGATGTGGATCTTGCCGCGGGCGCCAAAGATGTACGGGGCCATCTTCGGGTTCCAGTAACGGGTCTGGTGACCGAAATGCACGCCGGCTTCAAGCATCTGGCGCATGGTGACTTGTGCCATGGGTAAAACTCCGATTGTTGGGCCGCCCTGGTTTAAAGGGGGACTGGCCCGGGGGTTGGGACCTCCACGCATCCCCGGCTTCGACCCCGGCAGCCCAATGATTTGGAAGGCTGGTCAGGGCACC
Organism: Dyella sp. ASV24; assembly: GCF_016428905.1. Classification (GTDB taxonomy): domain Bacteria; phylum Pseudomonadota; class Gammaproteobacteria; order Xanthomonadales; family Rhodanobacteraceae; genus Dyella. The sequence goes on from NZ_JAELTQ010000021.1 coordinate 30,118, forward strand.
CCGAAGGCGGTGTCGACGCGTGTGTGGCGTTTTAAGTGTCCAATCAAGGACTTGTAGGGGTTGTACCGCAAGACGGTTACAATCTCCCCTCGCTTTGCAACGACCGCCCGGGCCGTAGAAACGGACACCTCGGGTCAGCAAAACTTCGAAATTATAGCCGGCGCGCCGGCAGTGCGGCAAGTCGCTGGATTTTCAGCCGGTTAGCCGCCATGTGAGTGGAACTATGGCAGTCACCCTTAAAACTCCCGAAGACATCCAGGCCATGCGTGAGGCCGGCAAGCTGGCCGCAGAAGTGCTCGCCATGCTCAAGGAGCACGTAAAGCCGGGTGTGACCACCGAAGACCTCGACCGGCTGGCCTACGAGCACATTGTGAATGTGCAGAAGGCGATTCCGGCCAATGTGGGCTACAACGGTTTCCCCAAGACGTTGTGCACCTCGGTCAACCACGTGATCTGCCACGGTATTCCCACCCCGGGCAAGGTGCTGAAAGACGGCGACATCATCAATCTCGACGTGACCGTCATCAAGGATGGCTGGCACGGCGACACGAGCCGCATGTATTTCGTGGGTACGCCGTCCGTGCTGGCCAAGCGCCTGGTGGACACCACGTATGAATCCATGATGCATGGCATCCAGGCAGTGCGCCCGGGCGCGACGCTGGGCGACATCGGCGCGGCCATCCAGAAGCATGCGGAAGCCGCCGGCTTCTCGGTGGTGCGTGAGTACTGTGGTCACGGTATCGGCAAGGTCTATCACGACGAGCCGCAAGTGCTGCATTACGGTCGGTCGGGTACTGGGTTGGAACTCAAGAAAGGCATGACCTTCACGGTCGAGCCGATGGTCAACGCCGGCAAACCGCAGACCAAGCAGCTGCCGGACGGCTGGACCGTGGTGACCAAGGACCATTCGCTGTCGGCGCAATGGGAGCACACCATTGCCGTGACGGACGACGGGTTCGAGATTCTGACGCCCTGGCCGGATCAGTAAAGCGCAAAAAGCTTCGCCTTCACGTCTCCTGGACACCCTGAATCGCAAGTGCATGCGACGATCGCGGCTCGGGGTGAGACTACTGACATGGAGGAAGGGGAAGTGCGCAAACTATTCAGTGTTTTCGCAGTGGGGGCGTTTCTGTTGGCCGGACTGGCCATGAGCCTGATGCCCACGCAGGCACGCGCCCAGACGAGTGGCGTGTCGCTATTTTGTGGCGGTAGTGACATTTGTGAGGTCAGCGTGGCGAACACCACATCACCTCAGCCGTTTCATTATGCGTGGTCTTTCAACAATAACGGTCTCAATGTCATCTATCCGGCCAACTGTACGGATCAGGATTCCTGCATGTTCTATTGCCCGAGCAAGTCGGGTCGCATCCAGGCCAGCGTGACGGTGACCGACGCCAACTACCAGTTCATCGGTTCGGCCTCATCCATGGCCATGTGTACGGCGCAGCCGCTTTAAACGCAGTGCCCGAAGGCCCACCGCTAAACGGTGGGCCTTCCATCGGTGAAAGCATCCGCCTTTTCCCGTCCTGTGCTTGCTATCGTTGACGCCTGCTTTCTGCCTCGATGGCACTGCGCCGTGACTGATTCTCTTCTGCCGATCCGCCTTCCGCCGCTGCCGCGGCTGCCGGTGGCTGTGCCACGCTCCGGTGTGTCGACCGATGCGAGGCGGGCATTGCGCCAACTGTTGGGCGATGTGGATCGCGCGCTGGCCACATCCTTTCGTGATGGGGCAGACGCTGCCGCATTGGCGCGTCGGCGCAGCGACTCGGTGCAGCGCATCGTGGCGCATGTGTGGACGGCCTGCCTGGGTGATGTCTCCGACGCCGCGCTGTTTGCCGTGGGCGGATTCGGACGCGGCCTGCTGTTTCCTCATTCGGACGTCGATCTGCTGGCGTTGGTGGGGCCATCAGAACCGGCCCGCCTGCGTGCGCTTGAGCAATGCTTTGCCACGCTGTGGGATATCGGACTGAAGGTCGGTCACGCTGTACGTGACCTCCCGCAATGCCGGGCGCTGGCGAAGCAGGATGCCAGCGTGTTCACCAGCTTGCTCGATGCGCGCAGGCTGGTGGGCGATCCAGTGATGGAGGAGGGGCTGAAGACCATTGTCGACGATCCGTCGATATGGCCGCCGTCGGCGTATCTGGCCGTGCGCCTGGCCGAGCGCGACACACGCCATGCGCGTTACAACGATACGGCGTACAACCTCGAGCCCAATCTGAAAGATGGTCCAGGCGGTCTGCGCACGCTCGATGCGTTGCGTTGGCTGGGGCTTCGCCTCGCGCATGCGGATGACTTCGACGATATGGTCGCGGAAGGCTTGCTCGACCCAGCGGAGAAAGATTCGCTCGAGCAATCCGAAGCCACGCTGCGTCGCTACCGGTTTGCACTTCATCTGGAAGCGGGGCGCGCAGAGGAGCGCCTGTTGTTCGATTACCAGCGCGCACTCGCCGCCCGACTGGGCTTTCAGGACGAACACGAGAAGAACCTTGGCGTCGAGCAATTCATGCAGGGCTACTATCGCGCCGCCAGCCAGGTCGAGCGCTTGGGCGTGCAGATTGCCGAGCGCTTCGAGGAAATGCTGGAGCCACCTACGGCACCGCAGCCGGTAGGCGAGGATTTCGTGCGCTATGGCAAGCGTCTGGCGCTGCGCGATCCGGATCTCTTCATGCGTCGGCCGGCCACGTTGGTCGAGGCATTCATTGCACGGCTCGGCGAACCGGGGATCACCGGCTTTACGGCGGACACCATGCGACGCATGCACCAGGCATCGGCGGTGTTGGAGCGTGCGTTGGCTGACGATCCGGACGTGCTGGCGGCTTTTCTGCGTTTGTTGCGGCTGGGTGCGCCTGCGGTGGAAGCGATGTGGCGCATGAATCGTCACGGTCTGCTCGCTGCGATTCTGCCTGCGTTCGGCAAGGTGTTCGGTCGCATGCAGTACGACTTGTTTCACGTCTACACGGTCGACGAACACACGCTACGTGTGTTGCGAAACGTCGCGCGGTTTGCGGATGCGGATGCGGCGAACGACTTTCCCATTGCGTGCAAGATCTGGCCGACGCTGCCCAAGCCGGAATTGCTCTTGCTGGCGGCGTTGTTTCACGACATTGCCAAGGGGCGAGGCGGTGATCATTCCGTGCTCGGCGAGGAGGACGCACTCGCGTTCGGCCGTCGGCTTGGGTTGCCTGAAGAGGATATCCAACTGGTCGCCTGGCTGGTCCGCTGGCATTTGCTGATGAGCACCACAGCGCAGCGACAGGACATCACCGATCCCGATGTGGTGCATCGCTTTGCCGACACGGTGGGCACGCCCGAACGCCTGGATTATCTGTACCTGCTGACCATCGCGGACATCATCGGTACGAGTCCCAAGCTATGGAACGGCTGGAAGGACAGGCTGCTCGCCGACCTTTACACGTCCACCCGTTATGCATTGCGCAGCGAGGATGAATTGCCGTCCGATGCAGAAGCACGGGTGCGTAGTTGCTGTGATCAGGCGTTGGCCTTGTTGCAGCAGGAAGGCTTCGACGCGGATATCTGCCAACGCGTTTGGCGTGGGTTTCCGGAGTCGAGTTTCCTGCGCCACCGGCCGGAACAGATTGCCTGGCAAACGGCCGCGATCGTGCGCGCCAAGGGCGAGACGCCACTCATCGAGGTTCATCCAAAGTCAGTGCGAGGCACCACTGAACTGTTCGTCTACGTGCCTGATCGTGATGGTTTGTTCGCGGCCGTGACGGCCATGCTGGACCGCCTGCATTTCTCCGTGATGGAAGCGCGTGTCCTCAGTTCGCCGACGGGTATGGCTCTGGATACTTTCCTGCTGCTGGAGTCGGATACGCAGCAGCCTGCCACGCCTGAGCGGGCGGACGAGTTGAAGCAACGGCTGCATCGTGCGTTGTCGCAACCAGGTCACGTGCACCAACCGTCGCGTCGCAGCATGTCGCGTCATCTCAAGCACTTCCAGGCTACGCCGAAGATTTCCTTCAGTACCGTCCAGGGACGTACACGGCTGGCACTGGTGTGTAGCGACCGGCCTGGCCTGCTTGCTGCTGTGGCGCAGGGCATGATGGATGCGGGCGTTCGCGTGCACGATGCGCGCATCGCGACCTTTGGCGAGCGCGTGGAGGATTTCTTCCTCATCACCGATCGTCACGATGCACCGCTCAGCATCGAATTGCAGGACCGATTGCTGCACGCGTTACTCGAACGACTAGGGCCGGCGAAAGAAAAGCGGGCCTGACACCACGCTTCTACGCAACGCAAGAACTTGGCACTTTGGTCTCCAGCGGGTGTAATGCCCCTGCCGCGCTGACGACATCGTTCGTTTCCCCCGCGCGGGTTCTGTGCCGTTCAAAGGAATTACTCGCTGTATGAATATCTCCAAGCTTTCCCTGGCCCTGCTTGCGGGCCTGTCGTTTTGCGCGCCAGTGTTTGCCACTTCGGTATCCGCCGCGGGTGGCGATGGTTCGGTGGGCGTCAACCTGGGTGTGCCGTTGTCCAGTGACTTTCGCGCTGATCTCGGTTACCTGAAGACCGACGATCGCCGTGGCGATGCGGACGTCTATTCCGCGGCACTCATGTTCGCGCCTGCGTCCCGCGACATCCATTGGGAGATCGGGGCGCGTTACCAGTATCAGGATGCGCGCTATGCGACGGGTGGTGGCGTGGGCCTTGGCGGGTCAGTGGATATTCCCACCGGCATCCGTTGGCTGTCGCTGGGCGGCTATGGCTTCTACACGCCGGAGGCGCTGACGCATGGCGATATGAATCACGGCTATGACGTAGGCGCGCAGCTGAATGTGCGACTGGGATCGAGCGTGTCCGTCTACGGTGGTTATCGGCGCATGCGCACGGAATTCGACGGCTACGGCAGCCGTGATCTCTACAAGGGACCGATGTTCGGTATCCACGTCGGCCTGTGATTGGCCTTGGCCCGCGCTGTCGCCACTCGGCGGCCAGCGTGGGCATTGACTCGCGATAGACGGCTTTTCTTGTCAGAATCGCTTGTCCCCGCGGCCTTCGCATGGCCGCTTCTTCCGAAATTCATAGCGTGAGCGCCATGCAAACCATCGAAACTCTAATCAACGATGCCTTCGACCGTCGCAACGACCTGACCCAGGCTGAGATCGACACGCATTTGCGTCCGGCCGTGGAGCAGGTGATCGACCTGCTGGAATCCGGCGAACGCCGCGTTGCGGAGCCGGATGGCAACGGCGGTTGGACGGTGAACCAGTGGATCAAGAAAGCGGTGCTGCTCTACTTCCGCCTCAACGGCAACCGCGTGGTGGATGGCGGCCCGGCGCTGGCCTTCGACAAGGTGCCGCTGCGTTTTGCCCATGGCAACGACGTGGAGTTGGAAGGCTTGGGCGCACGCGTGGTGCCGGGTGCACTGGTGCGCCGTGGCGCGCACATCGCGAAAGACGCGGTGCTGATGCCTAGCTACGTCAACATTGGCGCGTACGTCGGCGCGGGCACCATGGTGGATACCTGGGCCACGGTGGGTTCGTGCGCACAGATCGGCGCAGGCGTGCACCTCTCCGGTGGCGTAGGCATCGGCGGCGTGCTGGAGCCGCTGCAGGCCAATCCGACTATCATCGAAGACAACTGCTTCATCGGCGCCCGCTCGGAAGTGGTCGAAGGCGTGATCGTGGAGAAGGGGAGCGTGATCGGTATGGGCGTATTCCTTGGCCAATCCACGCGCATTTATAACCGCGCCACGGGCGAGATCAGCTACGGCCGCGTGCCTGCGGGCAGTGTGGTGGTGGCGGGCAGCCTGCCGGCGAAGGACGGCTCGCACAGCCTGTATGCCGCCATCATCGTCAAGCAGGTGGATGAGAAGACGCGCAGCAAGACCGGCATCAACGAGCTGCTGCGGAGCGCTGAATGAGCGCGACCCTGTACGGCCTCACCACCTGTGACACCTGCCGCAAGGCGCGTAACTGGCTCGATCGCTTCGAGGTGGCATACACCTTCGTCGACTATCGAGCGAATCCCGTGCCGGCAACGACGCTCAAAGCATGGGCGCAACAGTTGGGCGGCTGGGAAAAGCTGGTGAACAAGTCGTCCACCACGTGGCGCAATCTGCTTCCTCAGCGTAAGAACCCTGGCAGCGATCCGGAGTGGACGCTGCTGCTCAAGGAGTATCCCGCGCTCGTGCGTCGCCCGGTGGTTGTCCAGGACGATGGCTCGGTCAGCGTCGGTTTCACGGACAACGGTTTCAAGAAGCTGTTCGGCCAGTGACATGACGAAACCGCGCTCGGCACGACACTACCGCACCAACCTGCGTATCGAGCGCGACAACGCTGTGCTTTACGACAACCTCGCCGAGCTCGCCTCGGACGAGCCGTTGCGACGCGCCTATCGCCGTATCGCCGATGGCGAGCGTGCGAACGCGACGTTCTGGGAAGAGCGCCTGAAGCAGATGGGGCAGGCGGTACCTCCTCCTCGCGTGGGCCGACGTGTGCATGTGTTGACGTGGTTCGCACGTCGCTTCGGCACCGAGTTCGTGATGCCAACCGTCGTGCGTCTGGAGCATGCGGATCATTTGCCTACACCGGTGGATCGCAGCAGTCATCGTGATCATTTCCAGGAACCTGCTGCGACTGTCACGCGAAGCGGCCGTCATCGCACGCAGAGTGGCAACACGTTGCGTGCTGCTGTTCTTGGCGCCAACGACGGCTTGGTCTCCAACGCCAGCCTGGTGATGGGTATGGCAGGTGCCGCATCGGGCGATCACGCCATTCTGCTGGCGGGTTTCGCCGGTCTGGTGGCGGGTGCGTGCTCCATGGCGCTGGGTGAGTGGCTGTCGGTCAATAGCTCGCGCGAGTTCTATCAGGCGCAGATTGCAGCGCGTGCAGAACGGCTGGCGGTGTCGCCGGAAGACGGCGCCCTGAGTCTTGCGGGCATCTACCGCGACAAGGGTTTGGAGCCGAAGACGGCGGACGCGCTGGCGGAGCAGATCTCCGAGCGGCCGCGTACAGCACTCGACACGCTAGTCCGCGAGGATCTGGGCATTGATCCGGAAGAGCTTGGCGGGTCGGCCTGGGGTGCCGCGATATCTTCTTTCTGCCTGTTTGCGCTGGGTGCACTGTTTCCTGTCGCGCCGTATCTCTTTCTCAAGGGCGGTACTGCGTTCACCGGCAGCATTCTGTCGGCGGTGGCCGGATTGGTGTTGATCGGCATGGGTACCGCCTTGTTCACCGGGCGCAGCATGGTGTTCTCGATCGCACGGCAGTTGGCCATTACCGTGGCTGCCGCCAGCGTCACTTACGTCGTTGGACATGTGCTGGGTGTCGCGCTGACGGGTTGATCGCTGGTCGTTTGTCCGTTGCCCAAAAAAATGCCCGCCGTAAGGCGGGCATTTTGTTGACTACGCAAGTGTCAATCAGGCTTTTTCGTCGTTGCCGTTGGGATTGGCATGGGGTGCCTTGGTCTTTGGCAACTGGAAGTCCTTGGATTTCCAGTTCTGCTGGAATGACATCCCGTCCTGATGGCTTACCTGATTCGCATCGTGTTGGGGTGACTCCGTTGTCGAAGCCTGCGAGCCGGAGCCAATGTCCTGCTTCACACTGTTCACGAGGCCCGCCAGGCTGTCGCCCTTCATGCCGATCTCGCCGAGTACCGCGTCGAGGATGGGTTGTTGCGCGCGATAGGCGAGGGCGGCCGACACGGCCTGTTCGGCAAGGTTGCCGCCGCCCGCTGCAGCAGGTGCCCCTGACGCGCCCGCGCCACCACGGTTGAGGCCATCGACCTGAACGATCTTGATGCCGTCGATCTTCTCCATCGGCTTCACTGAGGCTTCGATGATGCCTGGCAGGGCGGCGATGAGCGCCTGCTTGATCTGCAGCATGATCTGCTCGGTGCCCAAGGTATTGAGCGACTCATTGCGCATGCGGATGCCGGAGGCTTCGACTTCGAAACGCACGCGGTCGGCTTCGGCACGGATGCGAATGGCCTGTGCGTGGTTGTCGGCGGCGTCGCGCTCGGCTTCGGCGGAAACCTTCACGCCGATGGCTTGCTGCTGGGCGTCCTGTTCGGCGGCGACGAGGGCGATTTGCTTGTCACGTTCCGCGATGGCCACGTCGCGCGCGGTCTTCACTTGTTCTTCCGCACGTGCTGCCAGGGCGCGCGCTTCATTGGCGACCTGTTCGGCCTCCGACTGTGCTTTGGAGCGCTCCGCAATGGCGATCAGCTTGTCCTGGTCCGCCAGCGTGGTGCGCTTCTGCTGTTCGATCTGCGACACCTGGATTTCGCGTTCGGCTTCGATCTGGCGCTGCTTGATCGCTCGTTCCTTCTCGACCTGCGCTTCGCGCACCTGACGCTCTGCCTCGATCTTGGCCTGTTCCGCTTCGCGCTCACGCTGCGATTGGATGGCAGCAATCTCGGCCTTCTGCTGTGCCTCGCGCGTTGCCACTTCCTGATGCTGGCTCAGCGTGGCAAAGGTCTGCTGCTTGTCGATCTCCAGCCGCTGATTGGTCGCCTCGTAGTTCTTCTGGGCAATGGCGACGGCGGTGGTTTGCTCGATTTCGTTGCGCTGTTTGGTGCGCAGCTGCGTAGCCTCGGTAAGCTTGGTGAGACCTTCGGCGTCAAATGCGTTGTTGGGGTCGAAGAACTGCATCGGCGTCTGGTCCACACGGGTCAGCGAGACGCTTTCCAGCTCCAGGCCGTTCTTCAGCAGATCTTCCGAGACGGCATGCTGCACGGCCTGGATAAAGTCCTGACGCTTGTCGAGCAGTTCCTGCATGGTCATCGACACGGCGGCGGCGCGCAGCGAGTCGACGAACTTGTCTTCCACCAGCTCACGCAAACTGTCCGGCGCCATGGTGCGCTGGCCCAGCGTCTGCGCAGCGTTGGCAATGCCTTCCACGCTGGGAATGACGCGCACGAAGAAGCCGGCCACTACGTCCACGCGCATACGATCGCGGGTGAACAGACTGTCCTTGCCCGCGCGAGCCACTTCGAGCTTGAGCGTGTTCATGTTGACCGACATGACTTCATGGAACACCGGCAGCACGAGCGCACCGCCATCCATGATGACCTTCTGGCCGCCCATGCCGGTGCGCACAAACGACATTTCCTTGGACGAGCGCCGGTACAGGCGCGCGATGATCATGCCGATCACGATCAGGCCGACCAGCAGAATGCCGACGACAATCGCCAGTTCAATCAGGTTGTTCATCTCAAATCCTTATCAGACGAGTAAATCGGGTCGCGGGTTGGGAATCGCGACGAAACGGGAGCCATCGATCTGGCGAACCAGCAGCACGTCGCTGCCGGTGGCCAGTTCACCCACGGCTTCGTCGGGCTCCACCATCAGGTAAAGCGTGTGGCCCTGGCCGTCAGAGGTCTTGGCCTGTGCGGCATAGCCCACGCGGGCATGTCCCAGCATCGTGGCGACACGGCCCACGAGACTGGCGAAGGAGACGGCATAGGTTTCTTCACGCGGCATCAAGCGAGCAATGCCGGCACCCAGCACGCGCACTACGGGCAGGCTGGCCAACACGGCCAGTGGCACCGACACCCAGCGCGGTGGCAGCCCATGGAACACGCCCATCGCGAGCATGTTGATGACCAGGCCGCTGATGGCGAACAAGGTGAGGAAGAGCGCGATGAGCACGAGCATGGGCGCGCGCCCCACATGCAGCCAGCCAAGGAAACCATCCGGGGGCTCGTGACCCACCATGCCATCCAGCCAGTGCCACGCACTGGCGCCAAACAGCAAGGAGAGTCCCTCGACCACGCCCAGGAACAGCAGTACGCCCAGTGCTGCGATGTAGGGCAGCGATTCGGGCTGGAGCAGGAAGCTCATAGGCCGGAGGAACCCGTGGCCTGGCCCTTGAGGGCCGCGAGGCGTTCGTCGATGCGCTTCCTGCGCTGCATGTCGGCTAGCTCCTTGAGTTTCATCGCATCCCCCGGTGCGGTACCGAAGCCTACCACGCCGGTTTCGCGCGCCATGACGCGCTCGAATGCGGACTCCGCCCGGTTGACTCGGCCCTCGCGGGCGCCATGGGAGGGCGCCTGGCCAGGTGCATCTTCGCGCCGACGGGTGGCGACGAACTCGGCCAGGATGGCCTCGCGTTCTTCTTTGCGTGCCATCAGTGCACGCAGATAGCTCTCGCATTCCATGCCGCGTTCGCGCTGTGCCGCCAGGTTCTGTTCGAGCACGGGCAGCTGGTCTTCAATCAGGGTCTGGCGTTCCAGGCACGCTACGGCGAGATCGTCGCGCTGTTCCTGCACAGCGAGTTCAGCCTTGGCTGACAGATCTTCGTGCTCGCCTGCGAGTTTGCCTAGGCGTGTGGCGAGTTGATGTTTGGAGGCCTCGATGCGGCCGAGCTCCATGCGTACCTCGTCGATGACCTGGTCGATCTCGCGGATGGCTTGGGCCAGCACGGCATCCGGCGCCAAGCCCTCCACCTTGTCGAGCAGGGCATGGGCACTGCCGCTGATAAGACGGACAACACGATCCTGCAGGCTGTCGGACATAGCCGTTCTCCTTGATGAAAGCCGGGAAAGTTCAGTGCTGGGGTTGCGCGGCGCGTACCGCATCGATCAGTTCGCCGAGCCGCGGCAGTTGCCGCGCGATGGCGTTCTCGTCGTAGGTCGAGCTGGCTGGCGTGATGCCGAGTCGAAGCAGGGTGCTCAGTAGCGCGACGCTGCGCTGCAGGAGCATGTCCTCCACTTGTCGGGCACGGGCAGGGCTGGCATCGGAGGGGATGTGCTCGGAGGCGAGCAGTGCCATCAGTTGAGGCACCCACTCGATCATCGCGGCCACCACTTCAGAGCGCTTGGACGAGCGATGTTCATAGGCGGCCACTTCGCGGGCGAAGGGCTGGACCACATCGCGTAGCCAGCTCAGTGCGAGCTCATACGACTGGCTGCCGTCATGTTCGCGCCGGTGCAGTTGGATGACGGCGCGAAGCTTGTCCGAAGGCGTGGTGGCGCCCTTGATGTCCAGGGAGGTCAGCCACTCGAAATCATCCTGGGGAACGCGGACAGACAATGGGATGGACACCGACATGTGTGTTCCTTTGTATACGATTGCATACAAACGCATGCTGCGCCGTTCCAGGCGGCTTGTCCAGTGTCTTCTGGCCGAGGGCTCTCGGGTGGTGGCTTGCTATCCTCCAGGCACCCCATTGATCTCGCCAGGCCCCATGTCGGACGTTCTCGATCTTGCTTCTGAATTGATTCGCCGCCGTTCGGTGACGCCCGACGATGCCGGTTGTCAGGCACTGATCGGCGAACGTCTGAAAGCGGCGGGCTTTCGGGTGGAGCATTTGCGTTTCGGCGAGGTCGACAATCTGTGGGCGACCCGTGGCAGCGGCGGTCCGTTGCTCGTGTTCCTGGGACACACCGACGTAGTGCCTTCCGGGCCGGTTGAGAACTGGAAGAGTGACCCGTTCGAGCCGACGATCCGCGATGGCTATCTGTATGGTCGCGGCGCGGCTGACATGAAGGGTGGCGTGGCGGCGATGGTGGTGGCGCTGGAGGCCTTCGTGAAGGCCCACCCCGATCACCGTGGGCGCGTCGGCCTGCTGCTGACCAGCGACGAGGAGGGGCCGGACAATCTCGATGGCGTGCGTCGCGTGGCCGAACACTTCCGTGCCACTGGCGAGCGCATCGACTGGTGTGTGGTGGGCGAGCCTTCATCGAAAGAAAAGCTGGGTGACCTGATCCGTGTCGGGCGACGTGGTTCGTTGTCGGGCACCTTGCTGGTGCGCGGCATCCAGGGGCATGTGGCCTATCCCGAGAAGGCACGCAATCCAATCCACGCTTTCGCACCGGCGTTGACTGAGCTGGCAGCAGAGCGCTGGGACGAGGGCAACCAGGATTTCCCGCCGACGTCTTTCCAGGTGTCCAACCTCAACGCAGGCACAGGGGCCAACAACGTCATTCCCGGCACGCTGACGGCGCTAATCAATTTTCGCTACAGCACGGCCAGCCGCGCGGAAGATCTGCGCAAGCGCACCAAGGCGATCCTCGACAAACATGGCGTGGATTGGCAGATCGAATGGACGCTGTCGGGCGAGCCATTCCTCACGCCGCCCGGTGGCGCGGTGCGCGACGCGGTCGTGTCGGTGTGCAAGGAGCTTTGCGGTATCGCGCCGGAAGAGAGCACTGGCGGTGGTACCTCCGATGGTCGCTTCATTGCACCGCTGGGTGCGGAAGTCGTGGAGTTGGGGCCGGTGAACGCCACCATCCACAAGGTGGACGAATGCGTGTCGGTGGCTGATCTGGAAAAGCTGCCGGCGTTGTACGAGGCCGTCTGCGTGCGTCTGCTCGATTAACGAACGGCGATGCGCATGCATCGTCGCCCTGGTTCGTGTCTGTCCGAGGTCATTGCTTCACCAGCAAGTAACTTTCCCCCACGCACGTGTAAAGGAGATATGCATGCGCAAGCTGTTGCTCGTGGCGGCCATTGCGGCCGCTTGTGTGGCCATCCCTTCATGGGCCGATGTCCCCGCTGCATCGACGTCCGCTCCCTTGATCGAGCGTGCCGCGTTGTTCGGCAACCCCAGCCGAGTGGCGGGGCGACTGAGTCCCGATGGGCAGTGGCTCGCGTGGGTCGCGCCGCGCGATGGTGTACTGAATGTCTGGGTGGCGCCGGTTGATCATCTGGATCAGGCACATGCGTTGACCAATGAGAAGGCGCGCCCTATTCGCCAATATTTCTGGGCGCCGGATTCCTCATCCATCCTCTACGTCAACGACAAGGGCGGTGACGAGAACTTTCTGCTCTACAAGGTGGGCGTGAAGGATGGCAAGGAGCAGTCGCTGACGCCTTTTCAGAAAACGCGCGTGGAGGTTATTGGTACCAGCACGCACATCAAGGATCGCATCCTGATTGGCGTGAACAATCGTGATCCGCGCTGGCACGATGTGTACAGCGTTGATCTAAAGGACGGCAAGCTCACCAAGCTGTTCGAGAACACCGGCGACTACGCAGGTTTCACGGCCGACGATTCGCTTACGCTGAGGCTGGCCTCGAAGTCGCGCCCGGATGGTGGTACCGATTTCTACCGATTTGAGCAGGGCAAGGTCGAAGCCAAGCCGTTCGCCAGCGTGGGGTTGGATGATTCGCTCACCACTGCTCCGCTGAGCTTCACCGCCGACGGCAAGACGCTGTACTGGATCGACTCGCGTGATCGCGACACGGCGGCGTTGGTCGCGCAGGACGTAGCGAGTGGCAAGACCACCGTGCTCGCGGAAAACCCCAAGGCCGACATCGACGATGTACTGACCGATCCAAAGACAGGCAAGGCGCAAGCTTACGCTTCGCAATACCTGAAAACGGAATGGACGGCCATCGATCCGGCGGTAAAGGGTGACCTCGATTTCATCAAGTCGCAGCTCAAGGGCAACATCGGCATCAGTTCACGCACTGATGCAGACGATGAGTGGACGGTGACCGTTGACCCGGTAACGGCGCCGGCCACAACCTATCTCTACGACCGCAAGGCGAAGAAGCTCGACAAGCTGTTTGTGAATCGTCCGGAGTTGGAGAAGGTGACGCTGTCGCCCATGTATCCGGAAGAGATCCGAACGCGTGACGGCCTCACCGAGGTGTCGTATCTGACGTTGCCTGCCGGCAGCGATAAGGCGCATGCCGGTCGCCCGGACAAGCCGCTGCCTTTGGTGCTGTTCGTGCACGGTGGTCCCTGGGCGCGCGATACCTATGGCTACAGCAGCTACCACCAGTGGCTCGCCAATCGTGGCTACGCGGTACTGTCGGTGAACTATCGCGGCTCGACCGGCTTCGGCAAGAAGTACATTACCGCTGGCAATCTGGAGTGGGCCGGCAAGATGCACGACGACCTGATCGATGCCGTGCAATGGGCGGTGAAGAACCACATCACCGAGCCCGACAAGGTGGCGATCATGGGCGGCTCGTATGGTGGCTACGCGACGCTGGTCGGCCTGACCTATACACCCGATACCTTCGCCTGCGGCGTCGATATCGTGGGCCCGTCGAACCTCAACACGCTGCTCAAGACCATTCCGCCGTACTGGGAAGCGGGCAAGGTGCAGTTCTACAAGCGCATGGGCGATCCCACGACGGCTGACGGCCAGAAACTGCTGCATGACCGCTCACCGCTGTTCAAGGCCGACGATATCAAGCGCCCCTTGCTGATCGGTCAAGGTGCCAACGATCCGCGCGTGAACCAGGCGGAGTCGGATCAGATCGTGAAGGCCATGGAAGCAAAGAAAATCCCCGTGACCTATGTGCTGTTTCCCGACGAAGGTCATGGCTTTGCACGGCCGGAGAACAGCATTGCCTTCAACGCTGTGGCCGAGCAGTTTCTGGGCAAGTGTCTGGCGGGTCGGGTCGAGCCGATCGGTAATGCCTTGAAAGCATCGACGGCGACCGTCCCGCACGGTAAGGAATTCGTGCCAGGCTTGTCCGACGCTATTCAGTCAACCAAGTAACGTCGGTCTTGGTGCTGTAACGAAAAGAGCCGCCTTTGGGCGGCTCTTTTCTTCGTTCATCCCTTGGCGGGAAGCAGGGTTAGGGTATGTTGATCCGGCCCAGGCAGCAGCGGCGTCGGCCGTCCATTCACCCAGTCTTCTTCACCAGCACCGTGGTACGGCGATAGCGGGTTGTCGCTCTGCCCGCCGGGCATGTGCAGGATGCTCTGCGCATCATGGCCAGGCATGGCATCCAGGCGTTCGGAGGCGCCGAAACCGGGCGAGACCACGCGGGGCATGTTGTGGTCGCCAGCCACGGGTTCGTCGGGCATGTCGAGGAAGCGGCCAATGAAGGCGGGCAGGGCACGTGACAGCGGATGACGGATGGCGGTGCGGTTGTACTCACCCCAGGTGCGAGCGGCGAGGCCGCCGGGCTGCTTGCCGAGATCGTCGGCCACATCGTGCGCAGCGGCATTGAGCAACGCATTCCAGTTGTCGTACTTCGGATCCAGCAGATTCATAGGGCGATCGCGCACCATCGTCCATACCGCTGCTTCCGCATCGACCAGCCCGGGCCAGGCGAAATCATCGTGCTTGGCTTTCACGTCGGCGACGAAGGGCGCAAGCGCCTTCTCTTTCACCTTGTCGCGGAAGGCGCGCACCAGTCGATAGTCCACGCTTTCGATGGACGCGCGGCCTATCCACGTCGCAGTGAGCTGACGCAGTTGTTCCAAATCTGGATCGTGCGTACCTGCCAACGTGTCCTGCAGCAGGCGCTGCCAGCGCGTGAGCAGCACGGCGCGGTTGTCGAGCTGCACATCGAGCATATTGCCGGGCGTGAAACTATTGCGGGCGCGCAGGTCGTCGCGGATCTGCTGTGCTCGCGCGCCCAGGTCGGGGCCGCCGTTGCCGAGCAGTTCCAGTTCCGCGCCATCGACGGTGCGGTTGTTGGCAGTCCAAAGGCGACCGTCAGCGGGATCTTCGATGCGAGGGTATTGCGACGACTCGGCGCAGCCCGTCCAGCCGGTGTCGGCGGCGGACCAGTCGGCCGGCAACTGCGGGTCAAAACCCTTGCGCAGCGGAATGCAGGTGCCGGTGACGGTCCAGCCAATATGGCCGGCACTGTCGCCAGCAAGAAGATTTTGCGGAGGCATGCCCATGCCGGGTGCTAGATCAAGCGCAGCGTGCGCGCTGTTGGCGTGCTCCAACTGCATCACGCCGAGGTTGTAACCGCGCGGACGGTCACCGATCCAGGCCAGCGCCAGCGGCGTGCCATCCATATCCTTGCCCATGATCGGGCCCCAGCGGGTGACTTCCACTTTCAGGGTGTGGCTGGGAGCATCTTTGATGCGGATGACTTCGTCGTGCGTCTCGATGGTGGCCCAGCCCTCGGGCACCTTGTAGCGAGAGGTGTCGCTCGGGTCGCGTTGCACGCGCACCCAGTCGGCCCAGTCGCCATAGCTGTTCGTGAAGCCCCAGGCGACCTGGCCGTTCGAGCCGACCACCAAGGCGGGCGTACCGGGCAGCGACACGCCATTGGCGTCGCGCTGGCCACCGGGTGCCGTGGTGTCAGGGTAGCGCAGGCGCACGCGGAACCAGATGTTGGGCACGCGCAGGCTCAGGTGCATGTCGTTGGCGACAATGGCGGCGCCGGTTTCGGTCAGGCTGCCGGCGACGGCGAAGTTGTTGCTGCCCGGGCGCGCGGCGTCGAGCGCGGGAAGCAGGGCGGCGGTCACTGCGCTGCTATCACCGCTGGTCGTGGGCGATGCCTTCCGCAAGTCGAATACATCAGCGCCCGGGATCACCGGTGGATGGGAGAGATCGCCCTGTAGAGGCGCCTCCCAGTCCGGGTCGGGAGAGAGAAGGAAGTCCGCCACCGACGCGGGCAGCACATTGCGCAATTCGGCCATGTGCAGCTCGCGCTCGTTACGACCGTCACCGTTGAGGTCCAGGTACATCGCCGCGATAACGAGGAAACTGTCCTCCGGACGCCACGCCTGCGGCTTGGTGTTGAGCAACAGGTATTCCCATGGCTTTACATGTAGATGCGCGAGCCCCGCGTTCACGCCCGCGGCATACAAGTCCAGCGTGTGCTTCTGGTCCGGGGGCAGGGCGGCATAGGCTGCCTCCGCCACACTGCGCAGGCGGTGACGGCGATGGTTGAGGTCGGTGTCCAGCGCCTTCGCACCCACGAGTTCGGACAGTTCGCCCGCTGGCAGGCGGCGCATCAGGTCCATCGCGAAGAAGCGTTCCTGGCCGTGCACGTAGCCCAGCGCGTAGGTGACGTCGTCGCGGCTCTTGCCCTGGACGGTAGTTGTGCCCAGTGCGTCGCGCGTGACCGCGACCGCATCGCCGAGGCCCTGGAGCTTAACGTCGCCATCGAGCTGCGCGCGGCTGCCCGCCAGCAGGAACCACCCGGTGGCGATCGTACCCAGCACCAGGATCAGCAAAGTTCCAAGGAAGTAACGAAGCCAGCGGAAACGTCGGGGTCGGGTCATGGCGCGATGGGCTTGGTCTGGAAGAAGGAAGAAAGACCGCCAACGTGCGCGGTCATGGCGTGGGTTGCGAGAACACCGCGAAGATCCCGGCGTAGGGCTTCACCATGAATGTGGGCGCGCCGGCATAGCCTTCGCCCTCCACGTAGAACTGCGAGATGGTGCCGTCCAGGTACAACGCGTCGCGGCAGCCGATTTCTTCCTTGAACAGCCGAGCAAAGGTGTGGAAATTCACCGGCGCCTCGCTCACGGCGAACACGACATGGTGTGGCGTTTTCGCACACACACCGCTGCGCCACTTGAGACTGTTGGAGTCGTCGATGAACTGGTCGTTGAGCTTGCCGTCGATCACCAGCATGGGGCCGGACTGGCTGGCCCACTGGGTGGCTTTCCCTGCCGCTTTGAACTCCGCACTGGTCTGCACGGCGGCGTGACCGTCGGGGTAGATAGCGAACACGCCGTTGGGCAGCAGCGAGAAATTGCCCGAAGCGGGATTCCCGTGGGCCAGATTTAGTGGCACGGCCGTTTTTCCGTTCTCCACGTACAGGCCCAGCGGTGCGAACTGGCGGTCGTAGATGCCCGCATTGGCGGCGAACAGCATGCGGCGGTTGTGCGACATGCCCCATTGGCGCAACGCATTGATGGTGCCGAAAGGTTCGCCGCTTTCCGGGTCCTTCCAATGCAGGCTAAGCGTTTCGCGCTTCAGGTCGATGCTGACCACACGGAAGTTCTGGCTCTCGAAAATCTCTTCCTTGCTGGCCACCGGTTGCGCTTGATGGTCACAGCCTGCCGCCAACATGGCCGCCCATGGCAGCAGCCAGCGCAGCGAACGACGCAGACGGGGCAAGAGGTGGCCAGGAGCGATGGACATACCACGATGGTCGCCGCCCAGACCGGGCGGGCGCAAGTCCGGCGAGACGCACAATCGAAGAAATGAAGTCAGCTAGCATGCCGGACCACCCCCAAGGGCTAAGGAGCGGCACATGCGTAACCTGGATACGGTGGAGATCAAGGCTTTTGTCCCAGCGCGGGACTATGCACTCAGCCAGGCGTTCTACCGCGACCTGGGCTTCGAGGAGGGATGGTCCGATAGCAACCTCACCTACTTCCGACACGGCCACACCAGCTTCCTGCTGCAGAACTTTTACGAGGAGGCGCTGGCGGAAAACTTCATGATGCACTTGCTTGTGGCGGATGTAGATGCGTGGTGGGCGCACGTGCAGGACAGCGGCGTCATCGAGCGCTACGGCATGCAGTGTGTGCCGCCGCAGGACCAGCCATGGCGTATGCGCGACTTCACGCTGGCCGATCCCAGTGGGGTGCTGTGGCGGATCGCGCAGAACCTCTGACACCCGCCCTGACTATACTGGCCGCTTTCCCCACCGTAGCGTACCGATGCCATACACACCCATCGTCGCGACTCTTGGCTATGTGTTGTCGCCGGATCGTCGGCAAGTCCTCATGATCCACCGCAACTCGCGGCCTGACGACATGCACCTCGGCAAGTACAACGGGCTAGGCGGCAAGATGGAGCCCGAGGAAGACATCGCCGCTTGCATGCGCCGCGAGATTCTTGAGGAGGCTGGCATCACCTGCGAGTCGATGTCGTTGCGCGGCACGCTCAACTGGCCGGGTTTTGGCAAGCAAGGCGAAGACTGGCTGGGTTTCATCTTCGTGATCGACCGCTACAGCGGCACGCCCCTCACGTCCAACCCTGAGGGTACGTTGGAGTGGGTGCCTGTCGACCGGTTGATGGATCTGCCGATGTGGGAGGGCGATCGCCACTTCCTGCCTCTGGTATTCGATGGCGACCCGCGGCCGTTCCATGGGGTGATGCCGTACAAGGACGGTCGCATGCAGTCCTGGGCGTTTTCGCGGCTGTGAGTGAGCGGATCATTCGCATCGTTGCGGCGGTGATCCGCGATAAACAGGGCAAGGTGTTGATGGTGCGGAAGCGTGGCGCCGCGGTATGGCAGCAGCCAGGTGGTAAGCGCGATCCCGGTGATAGCGATGACCTGCACACGCTGGCGCGAGAGCTGCATGAGGAGTTGGGTTGCGTCATGCGGCGTGAGGGCGCGCGGTGGTTGGGGCGGTTCAGCGCGCCAGCGGCTAACGAGTTTGGGTATGTCGTTGAAGCCGAGGTTTACGAGGTCACGGTGGACGGGCCCTTTGTTGCGCGAGCGGAGATTGAAGCGATGTGCTGGGTTGATCCTGTGATGCCGGGCGGTTTGTCGATTGCGCAGTTGAGTCGGGAGTCGATTTTGCCGCTGGTGGCTGGGGTGGCTTCGTAGGGATGTCTCGTTGCTGTGGGCTCTCTTGAAGAGGGTTTTGACGGGTGGGGCGAGGCTTCGTCGTTTTTGCTCCCTCTCCCCTTCAGGGAAAGGGTTGGGATGAGGGGCGGGTGCCCGCTTTATGGTTTCGATGAAACCGTCACCCCGGCGCACCCCACAAAAGGGGGCAAGGGCCGGGGTCCAGAGCCTCGGTGTTTGATTGTCGCGTGGTCGCGATCTGGCCGCTTACGCAGCGGGCGTTTCGCCCTCCTGCCGGAGGCCGAGTCACTTTTCTTTGCTTGCCCAAAGAAAAGTAACCCAAAGAAAGGGCCCCCCCCGTCGCGTCGCCGGCCGATAAAGCCGGCCGGTCCGTGAGGGTCGGCCGGGCTTTTCGACAGGGCATCCTGCCCTGACGAAAAGTGCCGGGCGTCGTGCCCGGCCCCCCTTCGGGGCCTGATCG
>NZ_JAELTQ010000220.1 GCF_016428905.1 Dyella sp. ASV24
GATGTAAGAGACGGCGCGGGCGGTGATGGTGAGGTCGCGATCGTCCCAGGCGACGTGCCAGTGATTGTTCTCTCCATCAAAGCGCTGCACATGGCCGCCCCGACGCACCGTGACGCCCTCCAGGCTGACCTGCGGTACGCGCGAGGGCTCGTTGATCTCGTCCGGAGCAAAGCCGACCACGCCGCCCTTGGTCGCTGCGTAGACATGGCCATCGGGAGCGTCAGCAATGCTGATGTTGGTGAACTGACCCTCTGGCAGGCCCTGGTCCAGGCCAAATTCCCTCACCTTGCCAGTGCTGGGGTCGTAGCGCCACAGACCGCTACGGGAGAAAAACCACACACGTCCGCGCTTGTCGCCGCGAATGCTGAGCATGTCGGAGACGGGATGCTGCAAATACAGCGGATACGTGCCCACCGGTTTGGCTTGCGCGCCGTCCAGTTGGTAATGGTGCAGGCTGTTGCCATCAAGCACCCATAGCTGCTGGTCACGCAGGTCGATCTGGACAGCAGGCACCCGTTGCACACCGGGCACGAAACGCGCCCGGGCATCGCCCGGTACCCAGCGCTGCAGGCCCAGGTTGGTCGCCAACCACAGCGCGTGGTCGTACCAGCGCATGTCATTGACGCCGGCATCGCCTGCATTGGCTTCGAACAGCAACGGCCGCATGCGCTTGCCGTCCGGCTCGACGGCGATCGCGCCGTCCTCATGCTGGAAGTACGCCGTGCCGTCATCGCCGAATTCGATGCGTTCGGGTCGGTGCCCTTCCAGTTCGGTGAGCTTGCCGTGGTCGAGCACGTAGGTGCCGTTCACCGAGCCAAACCACAGGCGTCCCCGCGCATCCTCGGCCATGCTGTAGACGTCACGGCCCAGCGGCATGCTGAAGGGGATGTGTTCGGCCTTGCCGGTGACCAGGTCCAACCGGTCCAGCGCGCCGTTTTTCACGCCCACCCACAGGTGGTTGTCGCCGCTGGCCGCGACTGCGCTGTAATTGCCGGGCCGGAGGCTGTCAGGGGTCTCCGGTATGTGCGTGAAGAACCGCATATCCGACCAGTCCGGCGGCAGGTAGCTCAGGCCATTGAGGGTGCCGGCCCATAGGCCGCCTTCCTGATCGACGGTCAGATCATTGATGTCGGTGTCGGGCAAGCCGTGGCGCAGCAGCGGTTGCGGCTGCACATGTTGCACACGGCCATCCTGATGG
This sequence comes from Dyella sp. ASV24, assembly GCF_016428905.1. Classification (GTDB taxonomy): domain Bacteria; phylum Pseudomonadota; class Gammaproteobacteria; order Xanthomonadales; family Rhodanobacteraceae; genus Dyella. The sequence goes on from NZ_JAELTQ010000220.1 coordinate 1,199, forward strand.
CGCAGATACAAGCCATCGTTGGTCGCCACCCACAATTGCCCCTTGTGGTCGGTGGCGGTGGCGAACACGCTCTGTCGCGGCAACTGGTCCGGGGCTACGAGACTCGCTACGCCATTGGCGCCCAGGCTGTAGAGCCCGTAGTTGGTGGCAATCATCACCGTATCGCCCTGGTGCCGCAGCCTGTAGGGCCGCAGCGGTTTGTCGCGATAGGCGTCGTTGGGCCGATCGAACGGGACATGCCGGATGCGGCCGTCGGGAAGGATATGGTCCACGCCACCGCGAGCACCCACCCACACGCTGCCGTCGGGCTCGGCCAGCAGGGAATAAACGACATCGGAAACAAGGCTGTCCGGATCCGCGGGGTTGCTGCGGATGTGGTCGAAGCCCTTGCCGTCCTTGCGCTGGCGGTCCACGCCCACGTCGAAATGGCCGACCCACAGGGGGCCGCCATTCGGACCTTGTGCGATTGCTGTCACATCGTTACTGCCCAGCGATGTGGAATCGGCGGGGTCGTGCTGCCAGTGGTGGAAATTCTCGTGGACCGGGTCGTAATTCAGCAGACCATCCTGGCTACCGCCCCAAAGCCGGCCGCTCGGGTCGACGAACAACGTGGCCAACGTGGCCGCGGACATGGAGCTGGCGTCGCGCGGATCATGCCGCCAGACCCTGAAGCCGCCGCTGCCGTAGCGGACCAGACCCGATTCGGTGGATATCCACAGATAGCCCTCGTGGTCGACCGCGAGTACATCGATATTGCCGCTGGGCAGGCCCTCTGGCATGTCGTAGTTGCGGAAGTTCGGCTCCGCCCACGGCATGGGGGCCGGCGCGGACACAACCAGCGCCGCTTGAAGGATCAGCGCTACCAGCACCGCATGGCCTCACGGTTGGAGCGGCCACACGCCTGCGCAACCGGCAACGCCGGGCGCAGAAGCACGGATGGCAGCATGAATGGCGGCACTTTGATTCCCCAGGGGTCTACTGAAGCAATGGGAGGATTCTCCCAGAGGGCGGGAGCCAGGATGTGAACAGCGTCGCGTGACCGTGCTGATGGAATCATCACGTGGCTTAACCGGCGATGTGCCGGTGTTGCTGGTATAAGTCGGCCCATCTGCCGGAACAGCCAGCGGGCCACCCCAGCCCCAGTCCGGCACCCAGTCCTGACGAGGTTGGCATGATTCGCGAAATCCTGAAGATGGGCGACCCGCGCCTGCTGCGCGTAGCTCCGCTGGTACCTGATGCCATGATCGGCAGCGCCGAACTCGACGCTTTGATCGCTGACATGTTCGACACCATGCATGACGCCGGCGGCGTGGGCCTGGCGGCGCCGCAGATCGGAGTGGATTTGCAGTTGGTGATCTTTGGCTTCGACCGTTCGGAGCGTTATCCGGATGCACCTGCAGTGCCGCGCACTATTTTGCTGAATCCGGTGATCACGCCGCTTTCGCAGGACATGGAGGAGGGCTGGGAGGGTTGCCTTTCCGTGCCGGGCCTGCGCGGTGCGGTGAACCGTTACACGCTGATCCGGTATCAGGGTGTGGACCCGAAGGGTGTGCTGATTGATCGCACGGCGGAGGGTTTTCATGCGCGCGTGGTGCAGCATGAGTGCGATCACTTGATCGGGCGGCTGTATCCGTCGCGGATCACGGATTTCAGTAAGTTTGGGTATACCGAGGTGTTGTTTCCGGGGATGGATCCGGGGGCGGATGAGTAAGGGTTTTTTCTCCCTCTCTCCTTTGGGGAGAGGGTTGGGGTGAGGGGTCAATCTAGCCTCACCGCTTGGGTCGTCATCCCGGCGCAGGCCGGGATCCAGTAGAGGTAGCGCTTGGTTGTCGCGTTACCGCGATCTGGCTCGCCTACGCGGCGGGCGTTTCGACCTTCTGCCGAAGGCCGAGTCACTTTTCTTTGCTTGCCCAAAGAAAAGTAACCCAAAGAAAGGGCACCCCCGTCGCGTCGCCGGCCGATAATGCCGGCCGGTCCGTGAGGGTCGGCCGGGCTTTTCGACAGGGCATCCTGCCCTGACGAAAAGTGCCGGGCATCGTGCCCGGCACCCCTTCGGGGCCTGATCGTCCGCCCCTCACCGCCGCTCAAGGGGGCCCGAAGGTCAACAGCGAGAGCAGACGGCTCGTGCAGCTTTGCTGCACATCGCATCGCGGCGGGCTGCGTTGCTCCTGCTCTAGGGCTCAAAGCCGAGGCAGAAGAGAAAAGCGATGCCGTTAGCTGGCGAGTTCTCCCCACCGGTCGGGAAGCGTAGCGTTTGCTTTACCTTGCCTCAGTGGTGGGAAAGCGTAGCGCTCCCTCTACCTCGCCTCGGCGGTAGGAAAGCGTAGCGTCCTCTGTCCCTAGCCTCAGCGATCGGGAAGCGTAGCGAAGCCTGCTTTAAGTCCTCTTGGCCACGGCGCGTTGCGAAGCGCTTCGGCGTACCCGCTGTGTAGCGGCGAAGGTTGGCAAGCAACACGATTCCTCACCCGTTCGGGCTTATCCCATCGTGATGCCGCGGGCGTTGGCTTTGCGGCCATTTTCTTTGGGTTACTTTTCTTTTGGGCCAGCGAAAGAAAAGTGACTCGGCCTCCGGCAGGAGGTCGAAACGCCCGCTGCGTAAGCGGCCAGGTCGCGATAGGGCACGAAGCGACAGCCGAACACCGACGCTACTGGCCCCAGGCCCTTGCCCCCTTTTGCGGGGTGCGCCGGGATGACGGCATAAATGAACCGATAAGGCGAGCACCCACCCCTCACCCCAACCCTCTCCCCGGCAGGGAGAGGGAGAAAAGGCGAGGCCCCGCGCCGCAACAAACGAGAAGAACCCCAACCCATCCGTCAACCCGTTGCCATTCCTCACGAATCCGGCAACCCTACGCGCTGGCCTGCCTCCCGGCAGGTCCGACGTATCCGTGCCGCAAGGCGGCCACAGGGGAACCACCACATGACCGGACGACTTTCGTGAGCGGCAATCTTTCCCAAACCGAATCTCGCAAAGAGCTGACCGTCCGCGGTCTCATCCTTGGCGTCATCATCACGGTGGTATTCACCGCCGCCAACGTCTTCTTCGGCCTCAAGGCCGGCCTCACCTTTGCCACCTCGATTCCGGCAGCGGTGATTTCCATGGCCCTGCTGCGTGGATTCAAAAATTCCACCATCCAGGAAAACAACATCGTCCAGACCATCGCGTCAGCGGCGGGCACGCTGTCGTCGATCATCTTCGTGCTGCCCGGCATGATCATGATCGGCTGGTGGGCGGATTTCCCGTTCTGGACGTCGTTCGCCGTCTGCGCGCTCGGCGGCATCCTGGGTGTGATGTATTCGATCCCGTTGCGCCGCGCGCTGGTGACGGATACCGATCTGCCGTATCCGGAAGGTCTGGCCTGTGCCGAAGTGCTCAAGGTCGGCAGCGGTGACGATGCCGATGCCAATAGCGTGGAAGAGGGCCGCGCCGGTCTGCTCGCAGTGCTGTGGGGTTCCATCGTCTCGGCGCTGTTTGCTGTGGTGGTCGCCACGCAGGTGTTCGCGTCGGACTTCGTGCGCAACTTCCGGGTGAACGACAAGGGCGGTGTCAGCGGTTTCGACTTCAATCTTTCCTTCGCGCTGTTCGCCATTGGCCATCTCGTCGGCCTGTCGGTCGGTATCGCGATGCTTATCGGCGCGATCATCGGTTGGGGCTGGGGTGTGCCGCATTACTCGGTGC
>NZ_JAELTQ010000221.1 GCF_016428905.1 Dyella sp. ASV24
GGCCAGCATCAGACCGGTGAGTGTCATCTGCGGTTTGGCGAACAGCGCATACCCGCCGATGGACACGTGTTCGCCGACGAGGGCCACGACCAGCGTCACCAAGGGAATCAGCAAGGCCGGTACGAACAGCTTATGGCCCAGTCGAAGTGCAGATGCCAGCCGTGCGTCGGCGCTTGCTGTTTCCGGGTGCGGCTTGCGCCGCATGCGCGGTGCGATCAACGCCAGCGCGATCACCACGCAACCCGCCAGCTGCGCGGGCAGGGCGTCGCCCGCCTTCTGGGCGGCGAGCACCGCGTCGCCACCGGCGAACAGCAAGCCGAGCAAGCCCCAGAACGCCGCGCAATAAAATTGTCGATCCTGTGCCTTGCCCCAGGAGGTATAGAACAGGAAGGCAGCAATCAGCCAGTACGCGTATTCGATGCGTAGCATGCTCAGGCCTCCTCACGGTTGCGCGCTGAAGCACGACGTTGGAGGCGACGCTGGAACAGCCAGATGCGAACCGATTGGATCACGAAGGCTGCGATCGCCGTGGGCAACGCCCAGAGCGCAATGGAAAGTGGCGCGAGGTCAATGCCGTGCTGGGCGTAGAAACTCTGGATCAGCAGCACGGCGCCAAGCGCAATGAACACGTCCTCGCCAAAGAAGCGGCCGATGTTGTCGGTAGCGGCGGCAACAGCGCGTACTTCATCGCGGTCAGCGTCGTTCAACTCGGGGTGGATCTTCTCCGCGGCGGCCTCGCCCATCGGTGCGAGCAGCGGGCGCACGGTTTGGGCTGGTCCGGCCACGCCAGTCAGGCCAAACATGGCCAGCACTTCGCGTATCAGCAGGTAGCCGATCAACAGGCGCGCTAGCGTCATGCCGCGCAAGCGCGTCATCCATTGCTGCGCGTGCTCACGCAAGCCGGCATGTTCGAGCAGGCCGATAGCGGGCAGGGTGAGCACGAACATCAGCAGCATGCGTGATGAGACAAAACTCTTGCCGAGCAGCGCTAATAGGTCAGGCACATGCAGACCGGCCAGGACACCGCTGACCAGCGCAGCGCAAACCACCACCGGAACGGGATTGAAGCGCAGTGCAAAGCCGATGACGATGACCGCTACACCCAACAGCGGCCAGTAATTCATGCGCGGCTCTCCGTGGCTTGGTGTTCTATCGCATGCGGTGCCTGGATGCCGATATCGGCAGCCTCCAGCGCGGCGCGCAGTTGCCGCGCAAACGCGACCGCGTGAGCGCCGTCACCGTGGACGCACAACGTGTCGGCTTGCAGGGCGATAACGCTGCCGTCCACCGCGCGCACTTGCCCTTCGCGCACCATCGCCATGGCCTGGGCGATGGCTTCGTCGCTTTCCTGGATCACCGCATCGGGCTCGCGCCGTGGCTGCAGTGAGCCGTCGGCTCGGTAGCGGCGATCGGCGAAGGCTTCGGCAGCTACCGAAAGCCCCGCAGCAGAGCCGGCCTCGACGAGCGCGGAATTGGCCAACCCGAACAGGCGCAGGCCAGGATCGAAATCGTGCACGGCGCGTGCAATGGCGGCGGCCAGCTTCAAGTCGCGTGCCGCCATGTTGTACAGCGCGCCATGGGGTTTGACGTGGCGCAGGCGTGTTCCTGCCGCCTGGGCGAAACCGTGCAATGCACCGATCTGGTAGAGCGTCAGTGCGTACGCCTCGTTCGGTGTCACGGCCATCTCGCGTCGGCCGAAGCCCTGCAGGTCGGGTAGGGAGACATGAGCGCCGATGGCGACGTCATGCTGCACGGCGAGTGCCACCGTGCCGCGCATGATGTCCGGATCGCCGCCGTGGAAACCGCAGGCAATGTTGGCCGAGCTGACGATGGCGAGCAGCGCGGCGTCATCGCCCATGCGCCATGCACCGAAGGATTCGCCCAGATCGCTATTGATGTCGATGGTTTTGGCGAAGCGGTTTTTCATGGAGATTCCAGCCGTTGTGCAATGCGTTGGATCAGTTGTTGCAGCGCGTCGTCCCTCGCGCGCAGGCGTTGCCGGGCTTCGTCCATGGAGGTTTCGCGGAAGCATACGGCATCGCCCGGCCGACGCTGTGCGATCCGTGGGAGGTCCACCGCCGCGAGCTGCCCGATGCGCGGATAGCCGCCGGTCACCGGGGCTTCGGCGAGCAGCAGGATGGGTTGTCCGGAGGGTGGCAATTGCAGCGTGCCCGGCAGCGTGGCTTCCGAAACCAGTTCCAGCGGATGCTCGAGTTGCAGGAGAGCACCGTCCATGCGACTGCCCGTGCGATTGCTGTCCTTGCTGATTACGAAGCGCTGCGTGAACAGCGCGCGTTGCGATGCGTCGTCCAGCGCCCCGTGATGGTGGCCGCGCAGCAGTCCCAGCGGGACTCGCGCGTAGTCGAGCCATGGTTGTGGGTCCACTCCCCAGCGCAGCGTTTGTATGGCCTGCGCCGGACGAAACCAGGCCGCGGGTTCGCGCACGCCTATGTCGATGACGTCGCCGGCTTGCAGTGCACGACCGTCCAGCGGGCCGATATGCGCGTGCAGGTCGGTGCTGCGGCTGCCCAGCACGGGCGCAGCGTCAAAGCCTCCGCGAACGGCGAGGTAGCTGCGGCAGCCGTGACGCATGCCGCCGAGACGCAACTGTGTGCCGGCGGGCAGGAAGCAGCTCGTCCACGGCGGCAACGCCTGTCCGTCTGCGCGTGCTTCGATCACGGCGCCGGTGAGCGCGATCACCGCATCACGCTGGAAGCGCAGCGTGGGACCAGCAAGCGTGATCTCCAACGCAGCTTCACCGGCATCATTACCGACCAGTGCATTGGCCAAGCGCCAGGCAGGCTCGTCCATCGCGCCGGTGCGTCCCAGGCCAAGGCTGGCGTAACCGCGTCGGCCGGCGTCCTGCAGGCTACTGAGCAAGCCGGGTTTGATGACCTCGACGCTCATGGCGTCGCGCCTGTTTCGGCGGCAAGTCGCCGGTACTCGCGCTCGTCGATGGCTTGGAAGCGAATACGGTCACCCGGCTGGCACAGCGATGGCGCGCTTGCTTCAAGGTCGAACAGACGCATGGGTGTGCGTCCGAGCAGATGCCAACCACCCGGCAATGCCTGCGGATAGATGCCTGTTTGCAGGCCGCCGATCGCCACGCTGCCCGCCGGCACGCGGGTACGTGGCTGGTTACGTCGTGGCATGGATAAGGCCGGGTCGAGTCCCAGCAGGTACGGAAAGCCGGGCGCGAATCCAAGCATGGCGACGTGGTAGAGGGGAGCGCTATGGCGCGCAATGACTTCCTCGGGCGACATGCGGGCATGGGTGGCGACGTCCTGTAGATCGGCGCCGGATTCGTCGCTGTACCACACCGGCACGGTTACTTCGCGTGTTCCGTTGGTCGGCGGTGATGGATTGCTCAATGCCGCCTCGATCATTTCACGCAAGCGATCGCTCTTGTGAGCGTCGAGGTCGAAGCGCAACAGCAGGCTCGCATAGGCGGGCACGCATTCGACATCAGGCAGGTGAGCCCGCAGCAGCGCCGCCGCTGCGTGTACGCGTGTATTCACTGCGACGTCGATGGTTTCACCCAAGCGCAAAAGCCACGCGTCTTCGGCGAGGGCTTCCAGCTGCATATCTGCAAACGCATGGCTCATGCGTCCGCCATCCGTGCAGGGCCGGGCCGGGTGGGGAATGCAGCGAAGTTTCGCACCAGCGGTGTGCGCATCAGTCTTGGGCAATCACGTATCACGCGAGTGAGTGTTGCAGAACGGCAAGCGTTTGCCGATGCGCACTGCAGCGTGGTTTGACACCGCGACAATTCGCGGTGCGAATCGCGCACTTTCATGGCGAGTTACCGTTGCCAGGACGTGAAGTTGCGTCGCGGGGTTCTGCGATGAGGCGCCTGCACAACGTTGTCAGCAATGGCGACATTCGCCGGCTTCGACAGCTTTGACGAGGCCGAAAATCCCCCCTTTTGGCTCGTGATTTGGCCGCCTCAGGTCACGAAGGATTTCGTTGTCGTGGCGCATTGCGAAACGAAAATTTGTCTCTGAGAGACATGTAAAATAACAAGCGAAAACAAACAATTGAATGCAATCAAGGTCGGGATCAGATGATCCGCTTTGGCGGTGCATGCTGCCCCGCCGCATAGGTCTTTTTCGTATGTGACGTGAGTATTGTTGACAACGTTGTCAAGCTTTACCCAGACTCCGGCCAATAGGGATCGCGTTCACAGGAACGTGACACGGGAATGACGAGGGGATCGCAGTGGTCGAAGGGGTCAGCCACAGCGCACGTGAGTTCTTGGCGCAAGAAGCCATGTTTCTCGCTGCGGACGTCGGAGGAACGCACGCCCGCATCGGGCTGGTGAGTCGCCAGTCGGACGGAGTGCGCCCGGTGACGGTGCTGCAATACCACCGCTATGCATGCGCCGAGTGGCCGAGCCTGACGGCGGTGCTGCAGGACTTTGTCGGTCAGCTGGATCACTCCGTACACGTGGATCGCTGCGCCGTCGCCAGCGCCGGTTATGTGCTGGGCGACGCCATCGTCAACGACAACCTGCCGTGGCCCGTGTCCATTCGCGATATCCGCGACAGCTTGGGCATCGAACAACTGGCGGTGGTCAACGACTTCGAAGCGGTGGCCTACGCCACGCAGTTCCTGAGCACGGCCGACACCACGGCGGTGATCGAGAGCGAAGCGCCGCCGGCGGAAGGTCCGGTACTGGTCATGGGGCCGGGTACGGGTCTGGGTTCGGCGGTGCTGCTGCCGGGTCATCCGCACGCCACGGTGCTCGCCACCGAAGCGGGCCAGATCGCGCTGGCGCCGGGCAATGAACGCGAGATCGAGATTCTTCGTTATCTGGCGCGTGACCGCGCCTACGTGTCCTTCGAACACGCCCTGTCGGGTC
>NZ_JAELTQ010000222.1 GCF_016428905.1 Dyella sp. ASV24
GCATAGGGCTGGCCTTCGTGGCTCACCTTGTACAAGCCCTGCAGCTGCTGGTTGAGCGGTGCGGTGTAATCAAAGGCAAGCGTCAGCTCCTGCGGCTTGAGCGTGCTGCCGAAATCGATGCGCACCACACCTTCCTGCGGCGCCACTTCCACGTACTTCGCTGCGTGCGCCTTGCCGGCTGCGTCGGTGACGGTGACCTTGCTGATCTTCAACTCGCGGCCATGCAGCCACAAATGATCCGATGCCTGCGCGAGCTTCACCTTGATGACGGTGGTGCCAGAGAAATCCTGCTGGCGCGGATCGACTTTGAAATCGAGCTGATAGGACTCGGGCTGTGCCCATCCCGGCAACCGGCCGTGCGGCTGGTCATCGACGGCCGGAGCGGCCAAGGCGGCGCCACAGCAGGCGGCCAGCGCGGTGAGAACAAATGGGCGGACGAAACGACGCATGCGAGGGAGCTCCCCTGGGGACAGACAAACCCCCACGCTAGGTGGAGCCATGACGAATGGCACAGTGCCAGAAGGCATGAGCCGCTTTTTTTGCGAACTTGCTGAGTCCGCGCCCAGCAATTTACCGGACTTGCATTGCCCTGCTCGATGAATAGCCCCATGATGATAGATATCAACTATCAATCTGATGGAAGGTTCCACCCATGAACCTGCGCGACCTGCACTACCTCGTGGCATTGGCTGAGCACCGCCATTTTGGCCGCGCGGCCGAGGCGAGCTTCGTCAGCCAGCCCACGCTGTCCACCCAGATCAAGAAACTCGAAGACGAGCTGGGTGTGGCGCTGGTCGAGCGCACGCCACGCAAAGTGCTGCTGACGGAGACAGGACGCGAGATCGCCCGCCGCGCCCGCGGCGTGTTATCGGAGATCGAAGAGATCAAGGCCATCGCGCAGCGCACCCGCGATCCGGAATCAGGCACCTTGCGGCTGGGCATCTTCCCCACGCTGGGGCCCTATCTGCTCCCCCATCTCGTGCCGCTGGTGCGCAAGCATTTTCCACGGCTCGAACTACTGCTGGTCGAGGAAAAGACTGAGCAGGTCATCCGCCTGTTGCGCGAAGGTTCGCTGGACGTGGGCATCCTTGCGCTGCCGCTGCACGAAGAAAGCCTGCATACGGAATTCCTGTTCGAAGAACCTTTCGTGCTTGCGGTGCCGGAAGATCACCCGCTTGCGCACAAACAGAAGCGGCTGAAGCTCGACGATCTGGAAGACGAGAGCCTGCTGTTGCTCGAGGACGGCCATTGCATGCGCGACCAGGCGCTGGAGGTCTGCCAGCTGGCGGGCGCAGGCGAGCGCTCGGGCTTCCGCGCCACCAGCCTGGAAACGCTGCGTCAGATGGTGGCCGCGAACGTGGGCATCACGCTCTTGCCAACGCTGGCGATCAAGCCACCAGTGGCACGCACGGACAACGTGCATCTGCTGGAATTTGCCGGGCATCCGCCCAGCCGCCGCATTGCGCTGGCCTGGCGCAAGAGCTCATCCATGGGGACGTTCCTGCAGCGCTTTGCTGGGGTGATTAGCGACCTGCCCGCCGGCCTGCTGCAACCGGATATCAGCAACGCCAAACCTTCACGCTCATCGGGACACTGACGCGTCCATGCAGCGCGTTGTCCTGATCGGGTTGCTGTTGATCGCCGTGCTGGGCGGCGTGCATTGGTGGCATCACCGCCCGATCGAGCATGGCCCCGGCGTGCTCGCGCCGGACGCGCCCACGCAGATCGATCTGGACGAAGGCACCGCACTCCAACGTGGCGACATCACGCTGGTCACGCGTGCCCGTTTCGAGCTCACTGCGCGCGTGCTGTCACGTGAGGATTACCACTTCGATGCCGGTGCTTCACTGGCCCCCATCGATCTGGCGCTGGGCTGGGGGCGCATGTCCGACAGTGCGGTGCTCTCGCAGGTGCAGATAAGCCAGGAGAATCGGTTCTATCACTGGCACGTGGATCACTTTCCCATTCCGCGGCGCGAGATCGAGCAATCCAGCGCCAACATGCACATGATTCCCGCTGACGACGCCGCGCGTCGCGAGCTGGAACGTGTACGCGCTGGCGAAATCATCCACCTGGAGGGCTTTCTAGTAGATGCCAGCCGGCCGGGCGGCTGGCGCTGGCGCACATCGATGACCCGCGACGACACCGGCGACGGCGCCTGCGAATTGGTTTACGTGGAAAGCGTGGAACCCGCGCAGTAAAGCGACAGGCGTTTACCGTCTTCGCTGCATCTCAACGTGGAGGGTAAACCACGCCGGTGCCGCCCAGCCCGCAGTAACCGTCCGGGTGCTTGGACAGATACTGCTGATGCTCATCCTCCGCGAAATAGAACGGGCTGGTCAGTGCGATCTCGGTGGTGATCGAGCCGTAGCCTGCACGCGCCAGCTCTCGCTGAAAGCGTTGCGCTGATGCTTCGGCCTCGGCCAGTTCCTTCACATCGCTGACGTAGATGGCGGAACGATAGGGCGTGCCCACATCGTTGCCTTGGCGCATGCCCTGCGTGGGATTGTGGTTTTCCCAGAATACGCGCAGCAACGCGTCGCGATCGACTTTGCGCGGGTCGTACACCACACGCACCACTTCGGCGTGCCCGGTTCGTCCCGAGCGAACATCGTCATAGGTGGGATGGGCGGTATAGCCGCCCGCGTAACCGACCGACGTGCTCAACACACCGGGGACAGTCCAGAACAGACGTTCTGCACCCCAGAAACACCCCATGCCGACCACAAGCACGTGTGCCCCCGGAAAGGCTTCCGGTTGTAATGATGCGTGCAGCACATGATGTGGCGCGGAGGGAATGATGGGCTGGGCACGGCCGGGCAGCGCATCTGCGCGCTGCGGCATCCGTTGCTTGAAGGCGCCTATACCGAGCATGCGACCCCCGTGGCGGTTTGATATGCCCGAGATGGCGGTGGCCCACGGGCAAATCAACGAGGTGCAGAACCTCTTGGATCAATAACGCAGCAACGCGTGCAGCGGTGCACTTTCCTCTTGCCAGCGCCCGCGTCCCTGCAAGGCAGCCAGTTCGATCACCACACTGGCGCCTACCAATTGTGCGCCAAGTTTCAGCACCAGTGCGCGTGCGGCGGCAAGCGTTCCACCTGTCGCCAGTACGTCATCGACGAGCAATACCCTTTCACCGGGGCGCAATGCGTCATTGCGCGCTTCCAGGCGATCCACGCCGTATTCAAGTTGGTAATCCACCGACACGACCGGTGGCGGCAGCTTGTTGGGTTTACGCAGCGGGACGAAACCTGCGTGCAGCTTCTGCGCCAGCGCTGCGCCGAAGATGAATCCGCGCGATTCGATCCCGCACACAGCCTGCACGCCGCTGCCCTGCCAGGGTTCGGCCAGCGCATCGATGCATCGCGCAAAGCCGCCCGCGTCGGCCAGCAGAGGTGTGATATCGCGAAACATCACACCCGGCTTGGGGAAATCCGGGACGTCGCGGATAAGCGAGGCAATCGGTGGCAGAGAGATATCCAAAGTCGGAGCTCCGATAAGGCGAGGGCAATACGGCAGGATAGCGCGCATCCCTGCACCGCCCGGCGACGGGCATGGAATCCATGCAGGGTGAGATCTACGGGGCAGCGGTGCTCAGCAAAAGGCCGGTTGCGGTGCGTCGGGATCCTCGTCCGGATCATTGAGCGCCAGCCGGGCCTCCCGCAGATCCATTTCGACCTCCCGCACCACCTGCTCCGCCTCCGCCAGACTGGCCTCCGGGACCAGTACGGCGACGTAATCCAGGGCGGGCAGCTGCCCTACAGCCCCGGTCAGGTATTCACCGGAAACGAAGGCCGGAATCTCGGCGCGTTCCAGCGCATCCTTGACCAGATGGGCGTCGATCAGGCTTTCGGCTCGGTAGACGGTACGCATGGGCTGAAACTAGCTCCGGGGCGGACTTAGGGCAAGTTCTTGTCTCAGGCGTGTTGCCGGGGTGAAGACAGCCGTTCGCGGCTATTTGCCGTCCACTTCACGACCTGAAAAGCCGCTGAAAAGCGAGCAGGACACCCCCACCTAAGGACAGGGTAAACTCACCTGTTTCCACTACCGCGTACGAGCCTGGCTCCGATGTCTACCGAAAACGCCGCCGTTGAACCCATCGCCTCGCCCGCTGCCCCGCAGGCCGAGGGGCAACAACGCGACTTCATTCGCCAGATCATTCGCGAGGATCTGTCCACCGGTAAGCATCACGCCATCCGCACGCGCTTCCCGCCTGAGCCCAACGGCTACCTGCACATTGGCCACGCCAAGGCGATCTGCCTGAACTTCGGCATCGCCCGCGAGTTCACCGGCTGGTGCAACCTGCGCCTGGACGACACCAATCCCGGCAAGGAAGACCCGGAGTTCGTGGAGGGCATCAAGGACGACGTGCGCTGGCTCGGTTACGAGTGGCACGACTTGCGCCACGCCTCGGACTATTTCGAGGTGTTCTATGACTCGGCCATCAAGCTCATCAAGGATGGCGTGGCCTATGTGGACGACCTGAGCCCGGAAGACATGCGCGCCTATCGCGGCACGCTCACCGAAGCCGGCCGCAATTCGCCGTTCCGCGACCGCAGCGTGGAAGAAAACCTCGACCTGTTCCAGCGCATGCGCGCGGGCGAATTCGCTGACGGCGCCAAGACGCTGCGCGCGAAGATCGACATGACGTCGGGCAATATGAACATGCGCGACCCGGCCATCTATCGCATCCGCAAGGTGACCCACCAGAACACCGGCGATGCGTGGCCGATCTATCCGATGTACGACTACGCGCATTGTCTTTCCGACGCGCTGGAAGGCATCACGCATTCGCTGTGCACGCTGGAGTTCGAAGACCATCGCCCGCTGTATGAC
>NZ_JAELTQ010000223.1 GCF_016428905.1 Dyella sp. ASV24
GGCCAAGCTTGTCGCTGAGCCACTTGGCGACCGGCGCGAGCGAGGACTCGGCATCGAACTGACCTTCCTTCGGACGGCCCAGATGCGACAACACCATCACCTTGGCGCCGGCGTCGCGCGCGGCCTGGAGGGTCGGCAGGGCAGCGTCGAGGCGCTGGGTGGACGTGATGTGGCCGTTCTCGATCGGCACGTTCAGGTCTTCGCGGATAAGCACGCGCTTGCCGCGCAGATCAAGATCGCTCATGCGGGTAACGGACACGGCGGAACTCCTGGCTTGGATTCATGGATGCGGACGCCCGTAGGCGCGAATCGCGTATTGTCCCGCCCGGTCCCCGGCGATGCAAACCACGCGGCAGCTATCCTGGGTGACGGATATTTCCCCACGACTATTTCTCTACGAGGACATGGGCATGAGCCAGGATCTGGTGTTGTATGGCTACTGGCGCTCCAGTGCCGCCTACCGCGTGCGGATTGCGCTGAACCTGAAGGGCCTGTCGTACGAGTCGAAACCCGTGCATCTGGTGAACCAGGGCGGCGAGCAGCATTTGCCCGATTTTCAGGCCCTGAACCCGCAGGAACTGGTGCCCTGCCTGCTCGACAACGGCCGGGTGTTTACCCAGTCCATGGCGATCATGGAGTACCTGGACGAAACGCATCCGTCGCCCGCGCTGCTACCGGCGGACCCGGTGGGGCGGGCGAGGGTGCGGGCGCTGGCCCAGATCATAGGCTGCGACGTGCATCCGCTCGGCAACCTGCGCGTGCTTCAGCGTCTGGCGACCCAGTTTGATGCGGATGATGCGGCCAAGGGCGTGTGGTCTCGACATTGGATCGGACTGGGCCTGCAAGCGATGGAAGCCATGCTGGCAGGTAATGTGGCCACGGGCCGCTTCTGTCATGGCGACACACCCAGCATGGCGGATGCCTGCCTGGTGCCGCAGGTCTATAACGCCGTGCGCTGGAAGCTGCCACTGAACGACTATCCGACCATCCAACGCATCCACGAGGCCTGCCAGTCGCTGGAGGCCTTCCAGTGTGCCGTACCCGAGGCGCAGCCGGACGCGCCTCCCGCACAGGGCTGAGCGAGCGTATGGCATCGCTCTGGAAGCAACTGTGGCGCTGGCAGCGCGGGCGGCAGGGTAGCGGCCACGACAAGCTGCTGCTCGGTGGCACGTTATGGCCGCTTCCCTGTGACTGCTATCTGCTGAAGTTTCCGCAGGGATCGTCAGTGCCGCCTCATACGGATCGCGTCGCACAGGGGCGGCACTATCGGTTGAACATCATTGTTTGGCCGGCTCGACGCGGCGGCGAATTCGTTTGCGCCCGGCCGATCCATGCGAGCCGGCGCATCAAGCTGTTTCGACCCGATCTGGAAGAGCACAGCGTGACCCGGATCGAACAAGGTTCGCGTTGGGTGCTCAGTGTCGGCTGGGTGCGAGGCGCGCGGGGCGATACGCGCCCCGCGGCCTGACGGTATGGCTTAGAAGCCCAGGCCGTAGGGGTCGTTGCCGACCAGCTCCGTGCTTTCGGCGTTGCCGCTGTCGGACAAGCGGATCTTGAGCGCCAGCCCATCGCGGGAATCGGCCTTGTTCAGCGCCTCGTCCAATTCGATGCGGCCTTCCTTGTACAGGCGGTACAGCGACTGATCGAAGGTCTGCATGCCTTCCTGCAGGCTGCGGTCCATGGCTTCCTTGACGTCATGCACCTGGCCGCGGCGGATCATGTCGCGGATCAGCGGCGTGTTCAGCAGCACCTCCGTCGCCGGCAGGCGGCGACCGTCCTTGCCCACCACAAGACGTTGGCTGATCACCGCGCGCAGGTTGAGCGCGAGGTTCATCAATACGTTCTTGTGGGCCGATTCCGGGAAGAAGTTGAGGATGCGCTCCAACGTCTGGTCAGCGTTGTTCGAATGCAGCGTGGCAAGACAGAGATGGCCGGTTTCGGAGAACGAAATGGCCGCTTCCATGGTGTCCGTGTCACGGATCTCGCCAATCATGATCACGTCCGGCGCCTCGCGCATCGCGTTGCGCAGGGCCTCGTGGTAGCTATGCGTGTCCAGGCCGACTTCGCGCTGGTTCACGATCGACTTTTTGTGGCGATGCAGGTATTCGATCGGGTCCTCTATGGTGAGGATGTGGCCCGAGGAGTTCTGGTTGCGGTGATCGATCATCGCGGCCAGCGTGGTCGACTTGCCCGAGCCCGTGGCGCCCACCACCAGGATCAGGCCGCGCGGCTCCATGATCAGCTCACGGAAGATGCTCGGCAGCTGCAACTGGTCGATGCTGGGAATTTCGCTCTTGATGGCACGGATAACCATGCCCACTTCGCCGCGCTGCTTGAACACGTTGATGCGGAAGCGGCCGGCTTCCTTCACCGCCAGCGCCATATTCAGTTCAAGGTCGCGCTCGAACTGGGGTACCTGGCCTTCATCCATCAGCGAGTAGGCTATCTTCTTGACCATGCCGCTGGGCAGGCCGGTATTGCCCAGCGGGTAAAGCTTGCCCTCGACCTTAATGTTCACAGGAGCGCCCGTCGTCAGGAACATGTCCGACGCGCCCTTGTCAACCATCAGTTTGAGGAAATAACCAATGTCCACTCGAATCCCCTAGTTCCGTGCGCATTGCTAAAAGCGATTATGCCCGCCCACAATACGCTGCGACACTCCGAGAGGACTGAGTGATGGTGCACATCTTTTCCCCGCCGAAGGCGCGATCCCAGATCGCCCGCTTGGCGGTTTCAACCCTGACGCTGGCCATGGTGCTGGCGCTGTCCGGCTGCGCGTCCGCGCCGCCGCCAGACGGGATCATGAACCAGGCGCAGATGCAGCTGCAGGCTGCGCGCGATGCCGACGCCCAGGTGTACGACCCGATTGACCTCGGGAACGCCCAGGACAAGTTCATGCAGGCCCAGAACGCCATGGCCAAGCGTGACTACGACGTAGCCGCTCAGCTGGCTGACGAAGCCCGGGCTAGCGCTGAGCTGGCACGTGCCAAGGCCCGATTGGGCGCGGCCCGTGCGCAGATCCAGAGCAAAACAGCCGCCAACCAGCAACTGCGCGAGCAGATCGACCAGTCACTGGCCGATCAGCAACAGCAGGACCAGAGCCAGTCGAGCAGCCTGCCGCCGCAACAACAGACTCAGGACATGCCGGCGCCGCCGAGCTCGTCACTAGGCGAGCCTATCCCGCAGGGGCAGGGCTTCCAGACCTATCCGCAGAACCCGATTCCCGACCAGCCGGCGCCTCCGTCGAGCACTGACCAAGGAGGCCACCTGTGAAACTGACCTTCCGTCTTTCGATGCTGCTGCTGGCCGTGGCTGCCGCAGGCGCGGCCCATGCCTCGTCCAAGGACGACATGGACGTGGCTCGTCTGAACAACAGCCTTAGCCAGCTTTCCACGGATCCCGCGCTGGGCATGTATGCCCAGGCCGAACAGGCGCGCGCTCACGATGCCGTGAACCAGCTTTCCCAGGCCAAGTCGCGTGACCGCGTGCATGCTCTGTACATCGCCGAGCGTCGCGTGGATCTTGCCCGCGCCACGGCCCAGTTGCAGGACGCGCAGCAGCAGATCGCCAAACTCGACCGCGAACACGATCAGATCCAACTCGACGGCAGCCGCCGCGAGACGGAGATGGCGCGCCGTGAGCTGGAGCGTCAGCGCCTGCAGTACCAGGCAGCCCAGGAAGATTCGGCTCGCCAGATTGCTGCCGGTGCGGAAGCCGCGGCTCAGGCGCAGGCTCAGGCCGACCAGGCGAAGAAGCTTGCTGCGGCACAGGCCAAGGTGGCTAACGCTGCCAAGAAGCAGGCTGACCTGGCGGCTCAGGCCGCCCGAGCCATGCGGCAACAGATGCAGGGCGACAGTTCGTCGACCAGCAAGGATCAGGGCAAATAACCCACATCCTGTCTGAGATTGAGAAAAGGCCGGCGTTTTTGCGTCGGCCTTTTTTCTTTGTCTGGACGATGCGTGAGACAGCCTGCCTGGGAGCCGGTCCTGTTCAAATTTCGCAACGATCGTGTTGGTGTCGTGCAAAAGACTGTTTTGACAATCTTTTTTCGGAAAGTTCCGTCAATCTGTAGGGCCAATATGACGCTTGCATGACCCCGGAACGGGGAGTAGGGTCAAGTTCCCAGGGGGCATCTTCGCGCCTTGGGTCACCGACCTGAATCATGCGCTCATCCTTCTCCTCCAATCGTTCTCCATGGCCCGGTTACACGGCATGGATCGGGGGTGCTTGCGCCTGATTCAACGTCAGCAGGCGCCCCTCCCAGGCACCTGCCGTTCTCTCCAGAGGAGGTTCGATCATGTTTGAAAACCAGCAGCGTGATGATGTCGAAGCTTTGATGAAGGCCGACGCCGAATTTCGTCGGCTCTACCAACACCATCAGGAGCTCGACAGTAAGGTGCACGACGCCGAGATCGGCGTGCTTCCCATCGACGACATGACGTTGTCGGGCATGAAGAAGGAAAAGCTCCACGCGAAGGAGCGACTCCAGCGCATGTGGGACACCCGAGCGCACCGCATCAACTGAATCTGCGACGTTTTCGCATGAACGCGGCCCCGGCAGCCTATGGTTGCCGGGGCCGCGTCGTTTCCGGTGTTGCGAAAGGGTCTCCCGTGGCTCGGGTATTATCAGCGTCCCAAGCGGTCGCCAAAATGCGGCCGGAGCCTAGTTAAGGAGTTCCCATGTCGGTCCACCAAAGTGTCCTTGAACTGATCGGACGTACCCC
>NZ_JAELTQ010000224.1 GCF_016428905.1 Dyella sp. ASV24
GCCCTTGGCATCCGTGCCAGCCACCGCGCCGAAGATCAGCGGAACGCTGGTCGCACCCGATCCGTTACCTGTGGCCGTCAACGCGCTGCCCGCCTGGAGCACCACGCCTTGCGCACCCGCATGACCCAGGCCATTGGCAGCCAGCAGGATTTCCGGCCCTTGCAGCGGATGATCAGCGTCGTTGGCCAACACCACGCTATCGGCCGATGTAGTGACCTGATAGCCGTTGCTGCTCAGCTGCCGCGTGCCGCCCAACAGCAGACTGCCGGCGCCAAGTGCATTGAGTCCGTCGACAGAGATCGTGAGGTAGCCGTTCTCGCCGGCTTGACCTGCGTTGACGACCTCGATGGCTTGCGCTGCGATATCCACCAACGAGCCACGACCACCTGCGGCCGGGGTTGCGGTCAGCGTGGCACCCAGGTTCAGCGCCTGACCCGCGGCCAGCGCCAGGCGACCCGCATCCGCCACGGCTGCCGGTGCAATCTGACCGCTCTTGCTCGCGAGGTTGGAGAAGAACGTATCGGCGTCGGTCAGTCGATATTGTGAATACTGCTGCCATACCGGCGCCGATTGCACCAGGAACGTCGTGTTGCGCGCCGCACGCGCACCACTCAAACCATCGACGAAATAGCCGTTGACGCTCAGCGTGCCATCCGTTTGCACCGCACTGCGGCCAAGCACGGCATCGGTGGCACTGGTGTTCTGCACGACACGATAGGCACCCGGCAAGGTCGCATACTGCGCCGGCAGCAAGGTGTAATAGCCCGCGGGCAATCCAGGTGCGCCCGACAGGTAGATCTGCTGGCCCACCGCCGGCGTCGTATTGCCACTGTTCTGGAAGGTAGCGTCATGCGCCGCTACCGGCGACGAGTAGCCCGGGATAATGGCGTAGATAGCGCGGCCATCCGCGTACTGCGGCACCTGTACACCCGTGGTGCTATTGGCGTAACTGGTTTCGTACTGCGACAGTGCATCGCGCGTACCGCCGGTGCCATTCACCCACTCAGCCGCCTGCAGGTGGCCGCCACCGGACACATTGATGCCCGCGCCGGCATCCAGCGACAACGTGTTGCCATAGAGCTCGATCTGCTTGGACGGCGCTGCGGTGAGATCGGCCGAGCTGTTGTTGGGATCGCCGTTATAGCGCCATTCCACGCCATCGACGGTGGTGCCGTAGGGTACCGTCTGGCCGTCCAGCGACACCGAGGTCAGACTGCCCGACGCCAGATGCACCGACTGCGTCGTTGCCAGCGGGAACAGTTTGGGATCCACGCCAAACGCATTGGCCTGCGCTACCGGATCACTGACGCCGAGCACCAATGTGCCCGACGGCACACGCAGCGTACCCAGCTGCTCGATGTCGTTCGCGCTGATCATCAAGGCCCCGCCGGCGGACAGCGGTGCCATACTGCTGCCGTTGGGCAGGATGCTGACCGTGGTGGAAAGCGCCTGACCCGCCGCGTTGCTCAGGCCCGACGCGTTCGCGTCGATAACGAAGTGGTAGTCGCTCGCCGGATACACCTGCGCCGCCTTGAATTGCAGGTTGCCCGTGGTGAACAACAGGCCTGCGAGCTCGGCCCCGCTCTTGTAGGCAAGCAGGGACGGCGCATAGAAGCGGATATCACCGATCGACGTGAAATCGGTATTGGCCCAGTACTGCAGGTTCAGCCATCCGCCCAGGTCGATATAGTCCGCGTTGACCTGCAGTGTTCCATCACCGGCCTTGGCGACCGGCGCCGCTACCGTGATCGGTGCCGTGCTCTGGCTGGCAGCCGCGCCTCCCATCAGACTCACGTAGGGTGCCTGGATCTGCACCGTGCCATTACCCTGCGTGTATGCCGTTCCGTTGGCCAGTGAGACGGCGCCCGCCGGAAGCGCCTGGATAAGCGATGCATCCGCCGAGAACGAACGGCCGAGCGACAGGTTCACGTCGCCCGCAAACGCCAACGGCACGATCGACTGTCTACCTGACGGACCGACCGATGCATCGGGGCCGATCGCCAGCGACGTGATGCCCGAGTTGGTCAGGCGATCAACCGCAAAATGGAGCACGCCCGACGGCGTTGAACCCTGTTCGACGCGCTGGCCCTGCACCAGACCAGCAGGCACGAGATAGCCGGACTGCTGCAGCACGATGGCCGTCGCGGCCGGCGCGGCCGTTTGTCCAGCATTGCGATCAAGTGCAGCGATGCTGAGGCTGCCACCTTCGGCCTGAGGTGCGCCAGCATGTGCGCTCAGGCTCGCATCAAAGTACAAGCCCGCAGCGGCGGACAGCGCGATGCTTCCCGCGTTGCTCCATACGGGCGACGAAACGTACTGAGTCGCCGCCCCCAAGGGCCCACCCGCCACGGGAAGATCGAACTGGTCCGATGTGCCCGATACATTGATCGTGCTGCCCTGCTGCGCAACGACGTAAGCATCCTCACCCTTCAGCGACACCGTGCCGCCATCAAGCAGCACACCGGTACGCGGCACGGCCTGACTCAGACGTCCCGTCAACGGATCCACGACGGTGACCGGCGACGCCCAGGGATTAATCAGCGTGGTGCCTGAGGCGTCCAGCACCGCACGGGAACCCAGCCAGACCTCAGGGGTAACGCTGGGCCAGTGGTTGTTGCGTAGAAGGTTGCTGGTCGACAGGGCGATGGAGCCGCCGGGTGCGGAAATCTGCCCCCATACCGTGGTCGCCTGTGTTCCCGCCAGACTCACGGCGCCACGGGCGTCCGTGGTGATGGAAGCGCCCTCACCCACCACTACCGAACCACTCACCCCGCTGTAGACCGGCGCGGGGGCGCCGACTATTGCGTTCCATCCGAGATATCGGCCAGCGCTCAGCGAAAAGCCCGGCCCATGCCCCGTCGTCGTCTCACGCGTGACATAACGGTGGTAGGGATCCAGGGCTCCTACTGTCGTGTAGATACCTGTGGGATTGGCTGCGTTTGTGGCGTAGAGGTCGATCCCGGTCGGTGCGGTCAACAACGCCTGATAGTTCGGCAGCAGATTGTCGCGCGATACCCGGATCTGAGCACCAGGCGCAATCACACCGTCAGTCACCGCAGTCAATGCGTAGTTGTCGAAACCCTTTCCGCTGAAGAACGACGGATCGAGATTCAACACGTTGACCGATGGAGCCGATATGGCCTGTCCACCAATATCGATTGCCGCTGCCTGCAATGCCAGCGTACCGCCACCACTGAAACCGTAGCCAAGCAGCGTGCCACCAAGGACCAGCGATCCGCTGTTGAGCATGGCAGGAGCGGGGGTGCCATTGCCACCGAAGACATCCGAACCATTGACCATGGCGTAGGTCGAGAGCGTTATATCGCCACCGTGTCCAACGGGAACGCCCTGACTCAACGCCACCTGATTATTCGGCGCAACGTAGCCGCCGCTGGAAACATCCAGCGTGCTGCCCGGCTGGAGGATGATCGAGCCGGTGCCATCCCCCTGCCCCGTTGCCGAGAATGCCTGCTGAGCCGTGAGCGAGATGCTGCCGCCGTTGATATAGCGATCGCCGATCAACGTATCGGCCGATTGGCCACCGTCGTTCACCCAAAGACCGCGCGCGCTGAGCAGCGCGTTCGGCCCCACCGTGATATTTCCGTCCAACGGCATGTTGAGCGGCGTCACCAGGCCTGTGCCGGCATTGGCGGTGAGCGCCGGACCTGTCGACGTAATGGCAATGGAGCCCGAAGGTGCGCTCAACGTGCCGTAGATATCGATGTGCGCGCCCGTCAACGAGATGCTGCCGCCCGGCACCACACTCAGTTGCGTTCCAGCCGTCTCAACGATCTGGCCACCGAAGCCGCCGGACGTGAGGCTGATGTTGGCGAAACCCGCCGTACGCATCATGTCGGCTGACAACGGTACCCAGAAGCGAAGGTCGACATCGCTGGGCGTGTCGGTCGGCTGGGACGAGAGCACCTCATCCCACGGCGTATCCTGATCGAAATCGGCTACGCGCTTGTCGAGCACCAGCGCCGACTGCTGGAGCAGAACGCTGGTGGCATACACCGTGCGGCTGTCGTTCGCCGTTGTCAGATCGACACTGAAGCTGCCGCCGTTGGGTTGCTTGCCCTGCCCCACCTGGTCACGACCGGCAAACGCCTGCGCGGTGATCTCGCCGTCCATGACGAGCGCACTGCCCGACGACACGCTGAGGCTGCCCGCATCGCTACCTACGATGTAACCGGGATCCCAACGGCCCACACCAGCAAGCAATGGGTTGTTGTAATTCTCCGTGATGCCCCAGCGTGCGTGATCCACGCCAAAGTTGCCGGCGAACCCCACGTAGTTCATGTTGGGATCCGCGCTAGAAATGTTGTAGATGCGACCGTTGGCGCCCAACAGATTCGGTGTGGTGACCCAGCCCGCCTGATAGGCGACGTAGCCGCCATCCAGATTGAGCTGCGCACCGTTGCGGACAATGACTTCGTTGCCGTTGAGCGTGACATCACCGCCCTTGGTCATCATCTGCGTGATGTCACGCGGCATGTTCTGCACATAGCCCGATACATTGAGAATAGGGCTGCCTACCCAATCCAGACCGTCGGCGCGCGTGCCGCTTTGCGTACTGTCGATCAGTACGTTCTTCTGCGTATACAGAAAACTGTTGCGTAGCAGTGGCGAGTTGGCGAGTTCGTTCTGGCC
>NZ_JAELTQ010000225.1 GCF_016428905.1 Dyella sp. ASV24
GCCCAGGGGTAGCGATGCGCAAGGTCGCGCATGACGGCCTCCAGCGCACGCGTGCCCAGGCCGCGGCCTTGCCACTGCGCGCCGATAAAGAAGGAGCGCAAGCCTAGTGTGGGGCGTGCGAACTCGACCTCGGCAATAGTGTTGGCGTGCCGCTCCACGCGATAGAAGCCAATGGGCTCGCCATCGTAGAGGATGGCCATGGGCTCGCTGCCTTCACAGCTTTCCGCGTCGGCCAGCGACACGGCGATGCGGCCGACGAAAGCGTACTGTTCGTCGTGCACACCCAAGGCAAGCAAGGCGGATCGGAAAGACGCCTCGACGGGCGCGACGCGGATATCGGGGGGCTCGGCCATGGTTGCTATGATGGCGCATCCATCGAAAGCCAGGGCACGCTCGACATGCGCATCATCAGCCTTAACGCCAACGGCATCCGCTCGGCCGCCACCAAGGGTGTGTTCGACTGGTTGCGCAAGCAGAAAGCCGACGTGGTCTGCCTGCAGGAAACCAAGGCGCAGGAAGACCAGCTGACCGATGCCATGTTCCGCCCCGACGGACACCACTGCTTCTACCGCGACGCCAGCAGCAAGAAGGGCTACAGCGGTGTGGCCATTTACGCCAAGCGCGAGCCCGACGAGGTGCTGACCGACCTGGGCTGGGCTCCGTTCGATAACGAAGGCCGTTACATCGAGGCCCGCTTCGGCAACCTCAGCGTGGTGTCCCTGTACGTGCCGTCAGGTTCGTCGGGCGAGGAGCGCCAGCAGTTCAAGTTCGAAGTGATGGACTGGATCGCGCCGATCTTCGCCAAGTGGATGAAGAGCGGCCGCGATTACGTGCTGTGCGGCGACTGGAACATCGTGCGCAGCGAGCTGGACATCAAGAACTGGCGCTCCAACCAGAAAAACTCCGGCTGCCTGCCCGAAGAGCGCACCTGGCTCAACGACTTGGTGGACAAGCACGGTTGGGTGGACAGCTACCGCACGTTGCACCCCAAGGGCCAGGACTACACCTGGTGGTCGAACCGCGGCAACGCACGCGCCAATGACGTGGGTTGGCGCATCGACTACCAGATCGTTACGCCAGCGCTGGGCGAGCGCCTGAAGCGCTGCTCCATCTATCGCGACGAGCGTTTCTCCGACCACGCGCCTTATACCGTTGACTATGCCGACTGAGGCGGCGCCGGCGAAGAAGCCGGCCAAGGTCTCGGTGTGGCATGCGTTCACGCAACCCGCAGCGTGGACGATGTTTCTGCTCGGTTTTTCCTCTGGCCTGCCATTCCTGTTGGTGGCGGGCACGCTGGCCTACTGGCTCAAGGAAAAGGGTATCGAGCTCAAGGACATCACCATGATCGCGAGCGCGGGCATGACGTACGCGTTCAAGTTTCTGTGGGCGCCCTTGCTCGATCATTGGAAGTTGCCGCTGTTCCGCCGGCTTGGCCAACGCCGTGGCTGGCTGCTCTTTGCGCAGCTGGGCGTTGTGGTGGGGCTGATCGGCATGGCCGTGCTCACACCGCAGGAGCTGGTGCCCTTCGTCGGTGCGACGCTGGTGGTGGCGTTCTTCGGGGCGACCCAGGACATCGCCGTCGATGCGTATCGCATCGAGATCGCACCCACATCGGAGCAGGGTGCGCTCGTGGCGACCTATGCGCTGGGCTATCGCATTGCGCTGATCGTTGCGGGCGCTTTCGCTTTGATCCTCGCCGATCACATGTCGTGGCAACAGGTCTATCTGCTGCTGGCGGCGATCATGATCATCCCCATTGGCACCACGCTATGGGCCACGGAACCAAAGGTCATCCGTCATACACCCCGCAGCTGGGGTGAAGCCATGCGCGAAGGCGTGATTGATCCCTTTGCCGATTTCTTCCGTCGCTATGGCTGGTGGCTGGCGTTGGTGACGCTGCTGTTCATCCTGCTGTTCAAGGTCCCTGAACAGGCCACCATCGGTGGCGTGATGAGCCCGTTCTATCGCGACATGGGCTTCAGCAAAACCGAAATCGGCACCGTCACCAAGATCTACGGTATCTGGGTCGGGATTGTGGGCGCGTTTGTAGCTGGCGCTGCTGTGGCGCGCTGGGGGGCGTGGCGCGTCCTGGGCGTCGGCATGGTGGCCATCGGTCTGAGCAACCTGCTGTTTCTGTGGTTGATCGCCCATCCGGGCAACTTGCTGGTGCTGACACTGGTCATTTCCGGCGACAACTTTACCCAGGGCTTCTTCGGGCCGCCCACGGTGGCCTTCCTGTCCTCCTTGGTGAATCGCCAGCATACGGCCACCCAGTACGCCTTACTCAGCTCGCTGGTGAACCTGCCGGGCAAGTTGCTGGGCTTTTTCGCGGGGGGCATTGCCACGGCGACGGGCTATGGCTCGTTCTTTATGCTGACCGTGGTATCGGTGATTCCGGCGACGCTGCTGTTCACCTACCTGTGGCCGCGCTTCAGCAAAGATCGTCCCGGAGACGCGCCAGTCGGGTCGGAAGAACCCACGACCTAAATCAGCCAAGCGGTCGATAGTCTTACCCCGAACCCTGTGACAAGATGGAGTTACAGGGGGCTTATGACATTGGGAGGGAGTGTCCGTGCCGGACCTCGTCATACGCCATATCGACAGCCTCATGGCCGAACGCATCAAGACGTTGGCCAAAGAGCGGCAGTGGTCGATCAATGACGTGGTGCTACACGCGCTGCGCCACGGTCTCGGCATGTCCTCGTCGAACGTCTTCGCAGAGACCATGCTCGATCCGGGTGAACTGACCACGCTGGGTGGCCAGTGGGACGCGAAGGAGAAAGCGGCGTTCCAGGAAGCCATTCAGGCGTTGTCACGCGCGCCCACGGCTTCGCTCGCACAGGGCAACAACGTGTTGGACGACGAACGCTTTTGATCAGCGCGGTGCGGCGTACACCGCGCCAAGCACGCGCGGCCCCCGGGCACCAGTCACCGCAGGCAGGTTGCCGGGCAGTCCCAGCAGGCGCTGGCGGGCGAGCCAAGCAAACGCGGTGGCTTCCAGATAATCCGGATCGACCCCATAGGCCGCAGTGCTAGCCACCGTGCGTGTGCCAAGCAGTTCGCCAAGTCGACGCATCAGTACGTCGTTATGCACGCCGCCGCCGCAGGCGAGAACGTCGATGGCCGCTGGTGCGTGCTGCTCGATGGCATCGGCGATGCTGCGGGCGGAAAGCTCGAGCAAGGTGGCCTGCACGTCGGCTGGCGATAGCGCCGCCACGCCAACGTGGGCTTCCAGCCAGGCGAGGTGGAAATGCTCGCGGCCGGTGCTCTTGGGGGCCGGCAGCGCGAAATAGGGATCAGCCAGCAGGGCAGCCAGCAGCGTCGCGTCCACCTGGCCAGACGCCGCGAAGGCGCCGTTGGCGTCGTATGCAGCACCGCGGTGGCGCAGGTGCCACGCATCCATCAGGCCATTGGCGGGGCCGGTATCAAAGCCGAACACCTTGCCAGTGGGATCCAGCACCGTAATGTTGGCGATGCCGCCCAGGTTGAGCACCACACGAATGCCGTCAGCACGACCCAGCAGCATGGCATGCACGGCCGGCAGCAATGGCGCGCCCTGGCCACCTGCGGCGACATCCGCACGGCGGAAATCAGCTACCACATCAATACCGCAGCGCTCGGCGATGACCGAAGGGTCACCCACCTGTAGGGTGAAAGGGAATTCGCCCGCTGGCCGATGGCGCAGGGTCTGCCCGTGCGACCCGATGGCGCGAACCGACGGAGCATGTGCCGTGTTGCGTTGGAGCAGTTGCTGCGCGGCCTCGGCGAAACACTGCCCAATGGCAACGTCGAGTCGCCCATAGGCATCGAGGTCAAGCCGCGTTTCGTCTTGTGCCACGGCGAGGATGCGGGCACGCAATTCGTCTGGCCAGGGATGCGCTAACGCGTCGACCAATTGCGGCGTGTTGTCTTCAAAACGCACCAGAGCGGCATCGATGCCGTCGGCGCTGGTGCCTGAGATCAGGCCAAGGTAAAGCGCCGAAGCGTCGTTCACAGGGAATCAGTCGTCGTTGCGTTTGGTACCGCTAGCCTTGGCCAGCTTGATGTTGGCGTCCAGCGTTTTCAGGCGGGCGAGTTGCGGCTGCACCACCTGAGCCTTGAACTTGGCCATCTGCACCGCCGGCAGCGGTTCGGGCTTGGGCAGGGTGACCGTCTGTGGGTCGCGCTGCACGTCGTTGACGCGGAATTCGTAATGGAGATGCGGGCCGGTGGCGAGGCCGGTCATGCCAACGTAGCCGATCACGGAGCCCTGGCTCACGCGCTGGCCGACCTTTTCCGTCGCGAATTTCGACATGTGGCCGTACGCGGTGCTGATGGAGCCGCTGTGCTGGATGACCACGAAATTGCCGTAGCCGTTCATCCAGCCCTTGAACTTGATGACGCCGTCGCCTGCCGCATGGATCGGCGTGCCCGTCGGTGCGGCGTAATCCACACCCTTGTGCGCGCGCATCAGGCCGAGGATGGGATGCATGCGGGCCGCGCTGAACTGCGAGGAGATGCGGGTGAAGTCCACCGGGATACGCAGGAACGACTTCTGGATCGGACGACCGTCCTCACTGAACCAGCCGTAGCTGCCGTCGTCCTTCTTGAAGCGATAGGCGGTGTAGCGC
>NZ_JAELTQ010000226.1 GCF_016428905.1 Dyella sp. ASV24
GGACAAGGCCAACAAGGAACTGGGGCTGGCACTGGCCGACGACGAGATTGAATACCTCGTCGAGCGCTACGCCGAGCTGGGTCGTGACCCGAGCGACGCCGAACTCTTCATGTTCGCGCAGGCCAACTCCGAGCATTGCCGCCACAAGGTGTTCAACGCCAGTTGGACGCTGGATGGCGAGGCTCAGGACAAGAGCCTGTTCGGCATGATCAAGAACACCCATCAGCATTCGCCGGCCCATACGTTGTCCGCCTATAAGGACAATGCGGCGGTGATCGAGGGCTTCGAGGGCAAGCGCTTCTTCCCCGATCATGACGGCGTGTGGCGCGCACATCCCGAGCGCGTCGATTACGCGATCAAGGTGGAAACGCACAACCATCCGACCGCCATCGCACCGTGGCCGGGCGCCGCGACCGGCGCCGGTGGTGAGATCCGCGATGAAGGCGCAACAGGCCGCGGCGCCAAGCCGAAGGCTGGCCTCACCGGCTTCTCCGTGTCCGACCTGCGCATTCCGGGCCTGCCGCGTCCGTGGGAAGTGGATCGCCCGCTGCCGCCGCACATGGCCACCGCATTCGAAATCATGCGCGACGGCCCGCTGGGCGCCGCTGCATTCAACAACGAATTCGGCCGCCCCGCGCTGGGCGGTTATTTCCGCACCTACGAACATGAAACCGGCGAAGCCGGTGTGCGTCGTGGTTACGACAAGCCGATCATGATCGCTGGCGGCCTCGCCAACATCCGCTCCGGCCATGTGCAGAAGCGCGACGTGCAGCCGGGCAACAAGGTGATCGTGTTGGGTGGCCCGGCCATGCTGATCGGCCTGGGCGGCGGCGCCGCCTCGTCGGTGGCGTCGGGCACGTCCAGCAAGGAGCTGGATTTCGCCTCCGTGCAGCGCGACAACGCCGAGATGGAGCGTCGCGCGCAGCAGGTGATCGACAGCTGCTGGGCGCGTGGCGACAAGAATCCCATCGTCAGCGTTCACGACGTGGGCGCGGGTGGCTTGTCCAACGCCATTCCCGAGCTGCTCAACGACGCTGGCGTGGGCGGTCGCATCGACCTTTCCCGCGTGCCCTGCGATGACCCGTCGCTGTCGCCGATGCAGGTGTGGAGCAACGAATCGCAAGAGCGCTACGTGCTCGCGATCGGTGTCGACGATCTCGCCGAGTTCGAGGAGTACTGCAAGCGCGAGCGCTGCCCGTATGCCGTGGTCGGCGACGCCACTGCCGAGCGCCGCCTGGTGGTGCACGATCCGCGCACCGACACGCTGGTGATCGACCTGCCGATGGATGTGCTGTTCGGCAAGCCGCCGCGCATGCATCGCGATGCCAAGCGTCTGAAGCCGCGCGTTGATCTGGTGCCCGACCTTACCGGCATCAGCATGGACGAAGCGCTGATGCGCGTGCTGCGCCTGCCCACCGTGGGCAGCAAGAGCTTCCTCATCACCATCGGTGACCGCACCGTGGGTGGCCTGAACGCGCGCGACCCGATGGTCGGTCCGTGGCAGGTACCGGTGGCTGATTGCGCCGTCACCATCACCGACTTCGACGGCTATACCGGCGAAGCGATGGCGATGGCCGAGCGCGCACCGGTGGCGCTGCTCAGCAGCCCGGATGCCGCACGTCTCGCCGTCGGCGAAGCGATTACGAATCTTGCCGCTGCCCCGATCGCCTCGCTGGGCGAAGTGCGTCTGTCGGCGAACTGGCAAGCCGCGGTGAATTTCCCGGGCGAAGACGCCGCGCTGTTCGACGCCGTGAAGGCTGTCGGCATGGAGCTGTGTCCGGAGCTGGGCATTTCCATTCCGGTCGGCAAGGACTCGCTGTCCATGCAGACCGTGTGGAAGGACGGCGACACCACGCAGCGCACCGTCTCGCCCGTGTCATTGGTCATCACCGGCTTTGCGCGCGTCACCGACGTGCGCCGCACACTGACGCCGCAGCTGCGCCTTGATCATGGCGATTCCGAGCTGTGGCTGCTCGACCTCGGCGCCTGCCGTGATCGCCTGGGCGGTTCCTCGCTGACGCAGGTGTTCAACCGCGGTGGCGGCGTGCCGCCGGATCTGGACGATCCCAAGCGTCTGAAGTCGTTCTTCGAGCTCGTGCAGGAAGCCAATGCGGGCGGCCTGTTGCTGGCCTACCACGATCGCTCCGACGGTGGCGCCATCGTGACCCTGCTGGAGATGGCGTTCGCCGGGCATTGCGGCCTGGAAATCCATCTGGACGGCTGGGCGGAAGCTACGCTGCGCGCGCTGTTCAACGAAGAGCTTGGCGCTGTCGTGCAGGTGGCCACCGCCAACCGCGAAGCGTTCGAGTCGCTGCTGGTCAAGCATGGCCTGACCAGCATGGCGTATCGCATCGGTCGTCCGAAGGAAAAGCTCGGCATCAAGCTTTTCCAGAACGGCGACACGCTGTTCAAGTGGAACTGGCGCACGCTGTTCCAGGCATGGAACGAAACCAGCCACGCCATGCAGCGCCTGCGCGACAACCCGGTTTCCGCCGATGCGGAAAACCAGTGGCGCCTGGACGATGCCGACCCCGGCATTACCCCAAAGCTCACCTTCGAGCCGCACGACGACATCGCTGCACCGTATATCGCCAAGGGCGCCAAGCCGCGCGTGGCGGTGTTGCGCGAGCAGGGCGTCAACGGCCAGGTGGAAATGGCGGCGGCATTCACGCGTGCCGGCTTCGAGGCGGTGGACGTCCATATGTCCGACCTGGCCAGCGGCCGCATCAAGCTGGCGGATTTCCGTGGTCTTGCCGCGTGCGGTGGCTTCTCCTACGGCGACGTGCTCGGCGCGGGTCGTGGTTGGGCCACATCCATCCTCTACAACGAATATCTGCGCGCCGAGTTCAGCACGTTCTTCGCCGACCCGCTGCGTTTTGCGCTGGGCGTGTGCAATGGTTGCCAGATGATGAGCCAGCTGAAGGACATCATCCCCGGCGCTGCGCACTGGCCGAAATTCCTGCGCAACGCGTCGGAGCAGTACGAAGCGCGCGTCGCCACGCTGGAAGTGCTCGATTCGCCGAGCATCTTCTTCAAGGGCATGGCGGGCTCGCGTATTCCGGTGGCCGTGGCGCATGGCGAAGGCCGCGTGAGCTTCCCGTACAGCTGCAGCCCGTCCAAGGCGGGTGCTGCGGCGCGCTACGTCGACAACCGCGGCAAGCCGACCGAGGACTACCCGCTGAACCCCAACGGTTCGCCGGGCGGCTTGACCGGCTTCACCGCCGCCGACGGCCGCGTGACGATCCTGATGCCCCATCCGGAACGCGTGTTCCGCAGCGTGCAGATGAGCTGGCATCCGGAGAAGTGGGGCGAGGATTCGCCGTGGATGCGCATGTTCCGCAACGCTCGGGTGTGGTGCGGCTGATGCGGGATAGCCACGCTGGCCTGAGTGTCTAGCGTGGCTGCCTTCGCGCGCTGGCTCGTGCGGACGCTTCCGGCAGCGGTTTGGACCGTCGTGGTCGCCTTGTTGCCGTGGTGGATGGGGTTGTCGGTGGTGGTGTTGTCGGTGTTCGGTGCGGTGGCCTTCGACCGGCGCATTGTTCACTACGCGGAGTTATGCCGGCGCGCGCTGCGCTGGGGCCTGCCGGGCCTGCTGTTCGCGGTGCAGCGTGCATTAGGCGGCGATCTGATCGCCTGGGGTGCGGCGCTGCTTGGTGCGTTGGCAGGGTTCTCGCTGGTGGTGTTGATGGAGTCGCTGCTCGATCATCGCGTGCAGCGTACCTCGCAAGCCAAGGTGTCGCCCGAATGGAGTGAGCTGGCCATGGCACCCGTCGGGCCGCCAGCGCACATCATCGAGCTGGCGTGGGCCCGCTGGCAGGAGGCCGTTGGCGTGTTTACGGATGCCGCCGGGCCGGCACGGTTCGAGTCCACGGGTGAAGGGCGCGGACGTTACTTGTTCGAGCAAGGCAAGGTCATCGACAAGGCCAGCCCGCGCTATTGCTTCAGTCCTGGCGGTCGGTGGTTTGCCGCCAACCTGCCGGGCGGACGCGGTGAAATACTGTGGGATACGCGGAGCGGCCACACGCACCGCTTGATGGGATGGCAGCTCAGTGGTTGGGACGGCGAGCAGCCATGGTTGGCGCGGGGTAACAACGGTGTGCCGACTGCCTTGCACGAAGTGCTGGGGCAGGAGTGGCGGCGGTAAGCGCCGAGATCACCCCTGGACGTACTGGACAACGCATAGTGGTGGCTGTGAATACCGACGTATCTTCCTCCCTGGGTTCCGTGCTGCCGGTCAGCGTGATCGTGGTGGCGGCCGACAGTGGCCCCAGTCTGCGCGACTGTGTGCGGCGCGTATTGGCCTGCGACGTGCCGCTGGAAATGATCCTGGTCGACAACGCTTCGTCCGATGGCATTCCGCAGGCGATCGCACGCGCGCACCAGAACGACACACGGCTGCGTGTGATCTACAACCACGCCAATCTCGGCTTTGGTCCGGCAATGAACCGTGGCGCGGCGCAATCGCACGGCAAATCACTGCTCATCCTCAACCCCGATTGCCTGATCGACAACGACATCCTGCAGCGCCTGCTCGGCATGCTGGCGGCCAATCCGCGCGCCGGCGTGATCGGTGCGGTGG
>NZ_JAELTQ010000227.1 GCF_016428905.1 Dyella sp. ASV24
GCCGTTGGACTGTGCCAGCACCTGGTTGGCCTTGGCTTCGGCCAGATTGGCGCTCAGACGATCCACTTCGGCCTGGTAAGGGCGGGGGTCGATGCGGAAAAGAAGATCGCCTTTTCGCACGATGGCCCCTTCCTTGAAGTGCACCGAGTCCACATATCCACTGACACGGGGACGCAGCTGGATGGTGTCTACGGCCTGCAGGCGGCCGGTGAATTCATCCGCATCGTCCACCGGGCGGACCAGTACCTGGGCCACGGTTACGGCGGGCGCGGGCGGGGGACCGGCCTGGGCGTGGGTGTCACCGCTGTGGCCGAGCAAGGCCCAGCTACCGCCCACCACGGCAAGGGCAAGTACGGTGAGGATCCATCGTTTGTTCATGTTGGGCTCCCTGGATTGGACTCGTCGAAGTAGGGGTACCCCGACGATCAGGAGCGGAAGATTAGGTGTACTATCTGGTTCAATAAATGCCTTTTGATGCAATGCAATAGTGACTCCCAGTCACGAATAGGGTAAATATCCAGCCTATGGAAGACTTTGCCGCAATCTCCGCGTTTGTCCGCGTGGTCGAGGCCAAGAGCTTCGCCGCCGCCGCCGCCCAGTTGGGCATGACCCCCTCCGGGGTCAGCCGCGCCGTGTCGCGCCTGGAAGAACAACTGGGCGCACGACTGCTGTTCCGCTCCACACGTTCGCTGCGTTTGACCGACGATGGCGCCTCGTTCCATGCACGTTGCAAGGAAATCCTCGCTGATCTGGCTGAGGCGACCGAGGCCCTGGGCTACGCCAGCCGCAAGCCAACCGGCAAGCTGCGCATCGGTGCGCCGGCCGCGGTGGGCCGCACGGTGATCATCCCCAGACTGGCGGAATTCGAGCAGCGCTACCCGGATATCCGGCTGGAGCTGTCGATGTGCGATTACCCCTACGACCTCAACGAGGAAGGCATCGATTGCGCGGTGCGCGTAGGCCCGCTGGAGGATTCCAGCCTGATCGCCCGCAAGATTGGCTACCTGCGCAATGTGATCCTGGCTTCGCCGGACTACCTGGCCATGCACGGTGCTCCGCAGAGCATCGAGGATCTGAAGAATCATCGCTGCATCAACTACGTCCAGCCCAACGGGCGACCGCGCCAGTGGCAGTTCGACACGCCGAGCGGGCAGGTGGGGGTGGATATCGATGCACACCTGCTGATCAACGACGCCGAGTCGGTGATTCAGGCGGTGGTCTCCGGCCTGGGCATCACCCAGGCACCGAACGTGATCGCGGCCTGCATGCTCGACATCGGCAAGCTCGAGCAGGTGATGACGGACACCATCTCCACCGGCAAACCGGTGTGGATCGTCTATCCGCAGAAGAAGCACCTGTCCGCCCGCGTGCAGGCCTTCATCGAATGGGTCCGCGAAGTGTTCGAGCAGACCAACGAACCGGGCAAGCACAAGAAGCCGATGGTGTCGGTGGTGCCGGAGCGGCTCAGCGCCTGATCGCCTGCAAGGGCTTGTTTCGACGGCCCTTCATGATTCTTCATTCGCCTTTCCGACGCTTCATTCGGCGTGCTGCTGGGCTTGGCTCCGTCCTTCCACGGAGTTGAGACCATGGCTTCACCCTGCGCACGATGGCTACTGGCGTTGACGCTGGCCGTTCCGACCCTCGCCTTTGCCGACTACCAGCCACCGCTTGCCCGCGACGATGGCTGGCGGGTGACCGACGCACGCGCCGCCCACTGGGACATGGCGCCGCTGGCCGCGATGGAAGCCAAGTTGGGCGACGCCGGCTACAAGGGCATCACCAGTGTCCTGATCGCCCAGCGCGGCAAGCTGGTCTACGAGGGTTACTTCAACGGCGGCGAAGCGGGGCGGCTCAACGACGTACGCTCCGCCAGCAAAAGTGTTACTGCCTTGCTGGTGGGCGCGGCGATCGATCGCGGCCTGATCCCGGACGTACACGCGCGCGTCTACGGTTTCTTCCCGGATAAGCAACCCTTCCAGCATCCGGATCCCCGCAAGCAAACCATCACCCTCGAAGATCTGCTGACCATGGGCTCCTTGTGGGAATGCGACGACGACAACGCATTCTCCAGCGGTAATGAGGAGCGCATGTATGTCAGCGAGGATTGGCTGCAATTTGCGCTGGATCTGCCAATCAAAGGCTTTGCACCTTGGATGAGCAAACCGAAAGACAGCCCGTATGGCCGCGCTTTTTCGTACTGCACGGCGGGTGCGTTCACGCTGGGTGCCATCGTTGAGCGCGTGACGCACAAGAGCCTCGCCGCGTTCGCCGCGGAAGCGCTGGAGAAACCGCTGGGCATCACTGACGTGCAGTGGAACCAGTCACCGTTGGGCATTGGCATGGGCGGCGGTGGCACGCGTTATCGCAGCCGCGATCTGGCGAAGTTGGGCGAGCTGGCCTTGGACGAAGGCCGCTGGCAAGGGCGACAAGTGTTATCGGCGGCCTGGATCAAGCAGATGCTGACACCGCACGCGCAAGCGCGTGAGGATGCCGACTACGGTTATCTGTGGTGGTGCTTCCGCTTTCCCGTGCACGGCACGGAACAGGTCGCGTGGGCCATGTCTGGCAATGGCGGCAACTACGTTTTGGTGATGCCGTCGCAGCAACTGGTCGCGGTGATCACCAGCACGGCCTACAACCAGCGTAATGCGCATGCGCAATCGCAGGAAATCTTTCGTGATTACGTACTGAAAGCGTTGCCGTAAGCGCGTCAGGGGGATGTCTGGCGTAATTCCGGTGGGCACCACGCCGCTGCCAGCACACGTTGTCGTTGTTCCGTTACGCGGCGGTTGATCGACTCGATCGCCGCCGCGAACCGCGGATCGGACGATAGCGATTTGAGCAGTGGCGACACCTGAAGGTACGCGCTGTCGCTGTAACCGTTCTGCACGCTCGTTTGAACCGCATCAAGTGCGGCATCCCGCTGCCCCTGCGCCTGCAGAAGCATCGCCAGCTCCAGCCATTCGCCGGGATACAGCGTGTGATGTGCCGCCTCGTTGCGCACGGATGCGATGCGTGTGGCGAACCAGCTTTCGTCCGGTGCGTTCGTGCCGTAGAGACCCACCAGTGACCCCGGCAATCCCATCTGAGGGCGCAATTGCTGGGCATGCGTAAATGCCGCCAGTGCGGCAGTGCGATCGTTGCGAAGCAAGGCCAGTTCGCCTTGCAGTACATACAACTCCACGTGCGGGGTGTTGCGCGTCATCGCTTCATCCAGCGCCTGTTGTGCTTCGACGAGGCGACCTCGCAGGAACAGGTGGCGCGGCCACGCGATGTTGGAGAACACGTTGTCGGGGTAAAGCTGGAAACTGCGCGCAAGGCGTTTTCCCGCCTCCTCGTCAAAACCCAGCAGCGCCATCTCACGGGCGATCTGTACCTCGCGGAACCGCACGCGCGACGCATCGCCGCGCATGTCCAGGTTGGTACGGAGCGCGTCGTCGAGTCGTCCGCGTTCCTGATAAAGATAGGCTGCTGATGCGCGGCTGGCATTATCGGCGGGATCGAGGGTGAAGGCTTTCTCGTAGGCCTTGGTGGCCGCGTCGATGTCGCCCAGGCAATCGCGTGCATAGCCCAGCGCCGACCAGGCGGAGGCGCGTGACGGTTCGATGGACACGGCAGCGTCGGCCAGCTTCTGCGCCTGTTGCGCCCACTGATAGGGAAAGTTGTAAAGGCAGACGCGCGCGCTGTACGCGCGGCTGAGGCCAATCCGTGCGTCCCGATCCTCCGGCGAGGCGGCCAACGCCTGCTGGTACAGCGCGATGGCGCGCTCGTTGTTATCGCGTTGCCCAATGCCGGCGTAGTAGTTCGCGCGTTGTACCAGTTCCTGCAACGCGGAGGGCGGGGATGGTCGGGGCGATGCAAGCCACCAGGCGAATCCCGCGACGGCGATGGCGAGCATGGCGATGGCCGGAATCATCCATCGCCGAGAAGCGACGGTGGATGTCGTGGGATGGACGTTCTCGTCCACCTTCGGCATCTCGCATAACTGATAGCCGCGCCCGCGCACGGAGCGGATGTAACGCGGTGAGCGTCCGTCATCACCCAGCGACTGGCGCAACAGCTTCACGCGCTGTGTAACGGTTTCTTCGTTGACTACGGCGGGGGCCCAGACTTCGGCGATCAGCGTGTCGAAGTCCGCCACGTCTACACCGTGGCGCAGCAGGCAGGCCAACAAGCGGAACGAAAGGCCTTGCACATCCAGCGGCACACCATCGCGGGCAACGCGCTGGCGCTCCACATCGATAGTGAGGTCCAGCAGGCGATAGTGCAGGGCGCTCATGCGAGGACGAGGGTCAGTGTGCAGACCTCATCCTCGCACGGTTCCATCATGCGCCGGCGGGAATCAGCAGCAGCAGCGCGATACCCAGTACGATGCGGTAGATCGCGAACGGCGTGAAGCGATGGCTACGGATGTAGCCGAGCAGCCACTTCACCGCCACGAAGGCGACGATGGCCGATACCACGAAGCCGACGCCAAAGGCCGCCCAGTCTTCGTGATGCAGCCCGCCTTCCTTCAGCACCTTCAGCAGCT
>NZ_JAELTQ010000228.1 GCF_016428905.1 Dyella sp. ASV24
GTGTTGCGCCCTTTGGAAAACGTCTGGCCCGCCGAACGTTGGGAGCAGCGGCGTACCACCGCCATCGATGGCCGTTACACGCTGATCAAACTGTTTGTCGTGCTTCCGTTGTTCACCTACCTGGTGCTGTTTCCTCTCAACCAATGGATGGGCGGCGACAGCGAAGGCGACGGTGCGGGCTTGGTGAGCATTCAGCAGGGCGTGCCCTGGCTGTCGGCACATCCGCTCGTGTTGTTCCTGGTTTATTACGCCATCTACGACTTCGTGCTTTATGTGGTGCATCGTCTGCAGCACAGCATCCCGTGGTGGTGGGCGTTGCATAGCCTGCATCACAGCCAACGCCAGCTCAGTTGTTGGTCGAACGATCGCGATCACTACCTGGACGATTTGCTGGAAGCGCTCATCGTTGCCGCTGTGGGTGTGATGATTGGCGTGGCGCCCACCGAGTACGCGCTACTGGTGCTGTTGGGTGAGCTGTTGCAGAACCTGGGACATGCCAACATCCGTCTGCATTTTGGTCCGGTGCTGGGGCGCGTGTTGGTGGACCCGCGCTATCACCGCCTGCACCATATGCGCGTGGACCCCGACCAGCCCACGCTACACGCGTGCAACTACGCGTTCATCTTTCCGCTCTGGGACATCCTGTGCGGCACGGCGCTGTACAGTCAGCCTACACGGCCAACTGGCGTGTGTGATCCCACGGTAGATGCGGACAACAAGCACGGCATCGTCATGCAGCAATGGACCACGTTGCGTCGCTGGTGGGCAGCCATCCGCTGCAAGGCGGGATGGATGCCGGGAGACGTTGCGTTCGATGAGAACTACCGGCCGGTGTCCGTTCGACATATCGACCTGCACGCCCTGGCGAGGGAGGGGCGACCACTGCGGGCCGCCCCTGGCGCCGGGGACCAGGCATCTGCAGCCACCTGAGGTATCAGGCGGCCTGCTTCGCGGCGGGCTTGTAGCTGCCCGCAGGCGTCCGGAACGCCACGTTGACGCGGTTCCAGGTGTTGATCATGCCGATGATCAGGGTGAGGTTGACCAGCTCCTCTTCGCTGAAGGCTGCGTGGGCGCGGTCGTAGACCTCATCGGACACGCCGTGCTCGCCCAACCGCGTGACGGCTTCTGCCCAGCCCAGCGCCGCGCATTCGCGCTCGCTGTAGATCGATGTTTCACGCCAGCCCGACAGCAGGTACAGACGCTGCTCGGTTTCGCCCGCCGCACGTGCATCCTTGCTGTGCATGTCCATGCAGAACGCGCAGCCGTTGATCTGAGAGACGCGCATCAGCACGAGTTCCACGAGTGGGCGCTCCAGCCCGCACTGGTGCGAGGCCTGGCTGAAGTCGAACAGCGGCTTCATGGCCTGGGGATACTTCATGAAAGAGAGACGCTTGGACATGATGGATTCCTTGGTAGGCGGCCAAAGTGGCCGTTCAAGACAAGGACGCACCAGCCTCTGGATTCGTGACAGCTTCCAATCGCGCGAGTTTTTCCGGATTGCGCAATGAGTGGATGCTGGTGATGCGCTCGCCATCCGTCTCGATCCACGCCACCGTCGCCAGCTTCGTGTCCACCCAGGTGAGCAGCGCAGGTGCGCCGTTGATCCACTGCAGGCGGTGCACGATCGGCAGATGGCGGTAGCGCTGGGCGATGATGCTGTAAAGCCGCACGACGCGTTCGCCACCGTGCAGCGGCCGCAACGTGGCCCTGACCAGGCCACCACCATCGGCAAGATGAACAGCATCTTCCGCGAACAGCGCTTGCAGTGATTCGACGCTGGCGCTTTCCAGTGCGTCGCGGAATTTCTCCAACAAGCGTCGCTGTGCCTCCGGAGAGTGGGTAAAACGAGGACGGCCCTCGCGCAAGCGTTGCCGTGCACGGTGCACACGCTGGCGGCACGCGTCCTCGGCGATCTGCAGCATGGCCGCCGTTTCCGCATGGCTGTAATCGAACACCTGGACTAGCAGGAAGGCGGCGCGCTCTTCCGGGCTTAGACGCTCAAGCAAGGCGAGGAAAGAAAGGCTAAGGCTTTCGACGCGCTCCAGCTCGGCCTCGGGTTGCTCCGTTTCCTCCACCAGCGGCTCTGGGAGCCATGGGCCGGTGTAGTGCTGGCGTTCGGTCTTGGCGCGCCGCAGGCGATCCAGTGACAGGCGTGTGGTGACGGTAACCAGCCAGGCCTCGGCATCATCCAGCGTGCCGGTGTCTTGCTGGTGCCAGCGTAGCCAGGCGTCGTGCAGTATGTCTTCGGCATCGGCCTGGGTACCGAGCATGCGATAAGCCAGGCCAAGCAGGCGAGGACGGTGTTGCTGAAAGGTGGCGGTAGCGCTGTCCATGGTGTTCTCCTTAGGCTGACACGTCATGGACGCGCGAGCGTCATCGTTCGTGACAGCTCACCGGAAGAACGGCCAAGGCGCCAGGAAGATGATCCAGATCAGCACCAGCATGCCGACGTACTTCGCCGCGCGGAACAGCTTGGGGTACTTCTTTTTGAAGGCCCGGTTGCGTTCGCGGCTGCGCTGGTTCATGGCGAACACACGGTTGACGAAACCGGTCTTTTCTTCCGGGGATTCGGTATTCGGCGAGGCGGTGATCTTGCCCATGAAGGCGCCGACGCGCTTGTTGATCGAGTTCATGAAACGCGTGCGCAGTGGGCGCTCCACGTCGGCGAACAGGATGACGCGGGTCTGGTCAGTGCGGTTTTCCGCCCAGTGCACATAGGTTTCGTCGAAGACCACGTCCTTGCCGTCGCCCCAACTGTGGATCTCGCCGTCGACGAAGATGCGGCACTCCTCGGAGTTCGGCGTGATCAGGCCCAGGTGATAGCGCAGCGAGCCAGCGAACGGATCACGATGCGGGTTGAGTTTGCTGCCTGGGGGCAGCAGCGCGAACATCGCTGCTTTCACGCTGGGAATCGAATTGAGCAGCGCCACCGTCTTGGGGCACAGCGTTTCGGCAGAGGCCAACGGCTCGCCATACCACTTCAGGTAAAAGCGCTTCCAGCCCTGCTTGAAGAAGCTGTTGAAGCTGGCGTCGTTGTTCTTCTCCGCTGCGCGGATGTAACCCTCATCGAACAGATGCAGTGCTTCCTCGCGGATGGCCTGCCAGTTGGCTTGCAGCAGATCCAGCTGGGGAAAGCCGCGGCGGTCCAGAATGGGGCGGGCAGGCACCGCCGAGAAGGCGTACATCAGCAGGTTGTACGGCGCGAACACCGCCGAGTGATCCACCAGCTGGCGATCGAAGCGCAGCCTGGACCGTCCGCGCAGGTGCACCAGCAGCACGCACAGTACAAACAGCGCAAAAATGACCAGCAGCACGAGACGCGGAGCGAGGATCATGGACAAAGCGAAGCCGGGAGCCTAAACCTCCATTCTACTCCCTGAGCCGGCGGCTACCCGGCTGCCGGTTCAGCCAACGTGCGGATTTGCCACATTCAATGGCCGAGCACATGGACCGATCCACCGCCGGGACGGTAGCTGCGTTCGAGCGCCCGTTGCACATAGGCCACGGCCCGGCGTACGGCCGAGCGGGGCGCCTGTCCCTTGGCCAATTCCGCCGCGATGGCGGAGGCCAGTGTGCAGCCTGTGCCGTGTCCCTCGATGGGCAGGCGGCGATGGCGTAGCTCCATGACGCCGCGTTCGTCATAGAAGCGATCCACGACCTCGCGTTCATCCGAATGGCCACCCTTGAGCAGCACGGCGTGCGCGCCGAGAGCCAGCAGGGCCTCGCCGGCGCTATCGAAATCCTTGGCTTTGCGCAGCTTGCGTCCCAGTAGCGCCTCAGCTTCTGGCAGGTTCGGCGTGAGGATGTCCGCCAAGGGAATCAGTTCGTCCACCATGGCCTGCACGGCGTCTTCGTCGAGCAGTCGCGAGCCGCTGGTAGAGATCATCACGGGGTCAACTACTAGCCACGCCGGTTTGCGTGCACGCATCTCTTTCGCCACCAGTTTCGTCACCGCGGCGCTGCCGAGCATGCCGGTCTTCACCGCACCGATCGGGAAGTCGTCGAAGACGGCGTCGAGCTGGCTGCGGATGTGTTTGGTGGGCACGGTGTGCACCGCCGTTACGCCACGCGTGTTCTGCGCGGTGATGGCGGCAATGACCGAGAGCCCATGCACGCCGCGTGCGTGGAAGGTCTTCAGGTCAGCCTGGATGCCCGCGCCGCCGCCCGAGTCGGAGCCGGCGATGGTGAGGGTGATGGGTGGTGAGGCGTGAGGCATGATTCATCTAGTTCAAGAGCGGTGGCGGCTTATCGTAATACCGGCCTCTGCCGAAACTGGATTCCGGCCTGCGCCGGAACTGTCTCTTATACACATCTGACGCTGCCGACGAAGCTGGAATGGTGTGGGGGGGGGGGGGGGGGGGGTGGGGGTAGGGGGGGGGGGGGGGGGGGGGGGGGGGGGGGGGGGGGGGGGGGGGGGGGGGGGGGGGGGGGGGGGGGGGG
>NZ_JAELTQ010000229.1 GCF_016428905.1 Dyella sp. ASV24
GGTCCTTACCTTGCCGCCGCCTGTGCCTCCTTGGGGGCCAACGTGTTGTCGTGTGAAACCGTTGATGACACGGGGCAGACCTTCATCGATGCAGTGCAGCGCGCGCGTCGAATGGGCGCGGACCTGATCGTCAGTACTGGCGCAGTATCGATGGGGCGCTATGACTTCGTGCCGGAAGCTTTGGCAGAGCTCGGCGCACAGGTGTTGTTCCACAAGGTCGCCATTCGTCCGGGCAAACCGCAACTGGCGGCGACGCTCGACGATGCCATGGTGTTTGCCTTGCCGGGCACGCCGATGGCGGTGGCGGTGGGGCTGCGCTTTTTCATCGCGCCGGTATTGCGCGCTATGCGTGGACAAGCCGCTGAGCCGGCGTGGCATGCCACCCTCGACACACCGCAGCAGCCCAAGCCCGGCTTGCGCCATTTCCTGCGGGCCACTGTGATCCAGGACGAGACGGGGCAGCTCCACGCACAGCTGCTCGCTCAGCAACAGCCATTTCGCATTCATCCGTTCGCTCAGGCTGGCGCCTGGGTCGTCCTGCCGGAGGACGCGGTTGACGCCGTAGCGGGTTCGCGGGTCATCGTGGCCAGCCTGCATCCCGGCGAGCCGCTGCTCACCGTGGCGGATCAATCAGGAGTCGGATCATGAAATTGCAGATCGAAGGGCAGAGCCTGCGTGTGCGCATTGGCGAGGTAGAGCTGGCCAGCCTGTTGGTGGGGCAGCACGTGGTTTCCAACACGCGCTTTACACACGACATGTCGCTGTCGTGCACGTTGCGGGCTGTGACTGGTGCAGCAGCTCGCTTCGGTGGGCATGCGAGCGCTTGGTCGATCGATCTGCCGGAAGACTCCCTGCGCGCGTACGCAGCCACCTTACCCTCCCGTGACGGCCTCACTTTCGAACTGGAAAGCGGCGAGGGGGAGCCACTGGAGCTGCTGTTCGACGTGGATGTGCGTGACAGCGTGCGCCATCGTCGCACCAAGTAGACGCGCAGGTGCATTACCCTGAAATCCCGCAACTGACTCGGCGATAGGAGCGACACGATGATGCGTCGGCTGTTAGTAGGCCTGCTGGCCATGGGGACGGTGTTTGCGTCGGCATCGATGGCCGCGCCCGCCGACAATCACATTACGGTGGCGGCGGCGGCTGACTTGCATCAGGCACTCGACGATGTCGTGGCTGCCTATCGCCATGACCATCCTGACAGTCGCATCGATGTGGTCTACGGTTCCTCGGGAAACCTGTTGACCCAGATCGAGCAGGGGGCGCCGTTCGAGATTTTCTTCTCGGCGGACAGCAACTATCCGCAACAACTGGTGGAGCACGGCAAGTCAGGCAGCACGCCGGTGCCCTATGCGTTCGGGCACCTCGTGATGTGGAGCGCGAGCATCGACATGCGGGGTGTGCAAGTGGCCGACCTGGCGCAACCGCGCTTTGGGCGCATCGCCATCGCTAATCCGCAGCATGCGCCCTACGGCAAGCGCGCCGAGCAGGCGCTGCGTGCGGCGGGCGTGTGGGGCAAGGTGCAGTCGCGACTGGTGTTTGGCGACAACATTGCCCAGACCGCGCAGTTCGCACAGAGCGGCAACGCGCAGGTAGGGCTGGTAGCCGAATCACTGGTGATCAATTCGCCCGTCAAGGGTACGTCCGAACCCGTGCCTGCATCGCTCTATGAACCCCTGAAGCAGAGCTTCGTACTCACCAAGCGCGGCGCAGATAGCCCGCTCGCGCGGGATTTCGTGAGCTACGTGCAGGCTGCGCCCGCCAAGGCCATTCTTTCGCGCTATGGCTTCAACTTGCCGGAAGACAGTGCGCACTGAGCGACGTTCATGGCCGTGCTGACCGATGCAGATATCGAGGCGCTGGGACTGACGTTGCGATTGGCGACGACAGTGACGGTGCTTCTGCTGCTGCTTGGTCTGCCACTCGCGTGGTGGCTGGCGCACACGCGTTCGCGCTGGAGACGCCCCATCACCGCTGTGGTAGCCCTGCCATTGGTGCTGCCGCCTACCGTGTTGGGCTTTTACCTGTTGATGCTGCTGGGGCCGGATGGTGCGGTGGGGAGGGCGATGGCGGCGCTTGGGCTGGCCGCGTTGCCGTTCACCTTCAAGGGGTTGGTCGTGGCCTCCATGCTGTACTCGCTGCCGTTCGTGGTGCAGCCCCTGCAGAATGCCTTCGAGGCTGTCGGTAATCGTCCGCTGGAAGTGGCGGCCTGCTTGCGTGCCGGGCCGCTGGATCGCTTTTTCAGCATTGCCTTGCCCTTGGCGCTTCCGGGGGTACTTACGGCGGCCGTACTTGGCTTTGCCCATACGGTGGGTGAGTTTGGTGTGGTGCTGATGATTGGCGGAAACATCCCGGGGCAGACGCGCGTGCTCTCCATGCGCATCTACGACCATGTGCAGGCAGGCGAATACCATCAGGCCAACGTGCTGTCGCTGTGCCTGCTGGTGGTGTC
The DNA here is from genome assembly GCF_016428905.1 of Dyella sp. ASV24. Taxonomy (GTDB): domain Bacteria; phylum Pseudomonadota; class Gammaproteobacteria; order Xanthomonadales; family Rhodanobacteraceae; genus Dyella. The sequence continues at coordinate 2,456 of NZ_JAELTQ010000229.1, forward strand.
GTTTGCGGCCTTGCTGGCCATGTCGCTCTTGCGCACGCGCAGGCACTCGCGTGACTGACTCGCCGCACGGTCTGGAAGCCAAGCTCGCCTGGCGCAGCGGTGCGCTGGCGTTCGATATTGATCTGAGCCTGCCAGCCCAGGGCATCACCGCTTTGTTTGGACCCTCGGGCGCGGGCAAGACCAGTTGCCTTCGTGCCATCGCTGGCCTGGAGCAACACGCCTCCGGCCGGGTGAGCTTCGGTTCGGACGTCTGGCAGGACAGTTCGCACCGTGTGTTCCTGCCCCCGCATCGGCGGCGCATTGGTTATGTGTTCCAGGAGCCGAGCCTATTTACCCACCGCTCGGTCGTCGGCAATCTGGATTTTGGTTATCGCCGTGCGGGGCGGCCCGTGCATCTGGATCGCGATGGCCTGATCGACCGCTTTGGTTTGCGTCCATTGCTGGAGCGCCGTATCGACAACTTGTCCGGAGGGGAGCGCCAGCGCGTATCGATGGTGCAGGCGCTGCTGTCCGATCCCGCCTTATTGTTGTTTGATGAGCCGCTGTCCGCACTCGATGGTGCGGCGCGCAGTGATCTCATGGGTTGCCTTGAATCGCTGCACGCGACGCTCAAGGTGCCCATGGTCTACGTGAGCCACAACGTGGACGAGGTCGCGCGACTGGCAGACCACCTCGTCCTGATGGAAGCCGGGCACGTGGTGGCGCAGGGCAACCTGCAAGAAACACTGACCCGCCTGGACCTGCCCCCGGCCCTCGGCGAAGCCGTTGGCACGGTGATCGACGGGCAGGTGGTCGACTACGACGCGCACGATCAGCTGATTGCGCTGGAGTTCGTAGGCGGCAGGCTTTGGTTGCCGTATCGCCATGAAAGTGTGGGCCAGCGGTTGCGTTGCCGCATCGGCGCGCGCGATGTGGTGCTCACCAAGGCTCCGCAGGAGGGAACGAGTGCGCTCAACCAGCTACCTTGCCGGATCGTCGCCGTGGCCGATGCGGATCACCCCTCCCAGGTACTCGTGCAGCTCGATGCCGGTGGCAGCACCTTGCTGGCCCGCATTACCCGTCGTTCCTGGCATGAGCTGGCGCTAAGCCCGGGTAGTGCGGTTTGGGCGCAGGTGAAAGCCGTTGCACTGGGGCTTTGACGGCCGCGCTATGCTCAGCGGCATGAAGCCATTCTTCCTTGCCCGATGGGAACCATGAGCGACTTGATCAGCGTCAGTCAGGCGGAAGCCTTGATCGCCGAACATATGCCTTCGTTTGGCAGTGAGCGCGTGTCTTTGGGCGATGCAGTAGGGCGGGTACTTCGACAGGCTGTGCACGCCGAGCACGATCATCCGCCGTTTGATCGCGTGATGATGGATGGCATCGCCGTGCGCTGGTCCGCTGCGTTGCCACGGCAGCTGCGGGTGGCTGGTGCACAGATGGCCGGTATGCCGATGCAGTCGCTGACCGGTGACGATGCCTGTCTCGAAGTCACGACCGGCGCCATGCTGCCTACGGGTACCGATTGCGTGATTCCGGTGGAGCAGTTGCGTCGCAATGGTGACAGCTATGCGCTGGCCGATGACTGCCGGCCTGTCGCGGGGCAGTTCATTCACCGGCGCGGCTCGGATTGTGTGCAGGGAGCCTTGCTGCTCTCGCCAGGCATGCATCTGGGGCCCCCGGAAATGGCCTTGTTGGCGGCCAACGGCGTGGGGATGGTTGAAGTGGCGGCCGTGCCGTCGGTCGCCATCGTATCGACCGGCGACGAGTTGGTCGAAGTCAACGCGTCCCTGGGCGA
>NZ_JAELTQ010000022.1 GCF_016428905.1 Dyella sp. ASV24
CAAGAAGGTTGCGAAGAAGGCCGTCAAGAAGGTTGCCAAGAAGCGCACCGTGAAGAAGGCTGCGGCCGCTAAGGTCGTGAAGGCCACCAAGGCTGCAAAGGCCCCCAGGGCTGCTAAGGCCGCTAAGGCCAAGAAGTAAGCTTTACTCTTTAAAGCTTCACTCTTAATAACAAGCAAGAACGACTTTTCTCCCCGCGGTGCCCAGCGCGGGGAGAGTCCTTCGAAAGAGCGACTCGTCCCGGCCCTTGCCGGGACGCTTCGTTTCTGGGGTAAGAAAATTTCCTAATGTGAGCTGGCCGCAGCGTGAGATGAGCGGGGTCAGTCGGCGTGACGACATGAGCACTCCGTCGCCGACACGACGAGCGATTTGCCGTAGTGCTGCATTACGGTTACCTTTCACACATCCGCGCCGCGGCAAGCCTTGGGGAGGCCGGCCGCTCCTGGATTCACAGGGGGAAAAAGCGCGGGTATCTGATGCCACTCGGTGAGAGATCATGGATACCCGATACAAAAGTCATGCGCGTCGTCACGCGCGTGGGGTCGTTCGACCCGCCACTATTGCCATTACCGCCGTCGTTGCCGTCCTGGCAGCAGCGTCTTGGTTTCTAATCATCAAGCCACACCAGGATCTGGTCGCCACAGACACCGGGGCGCATCCGTCCACGCCGGTGACTGCTGGGGTGCAGGCACCTCCGCCGCCGGTCAACGTGGCTGCGATGAGCATGAACCAGTTGCTTGCGGAAGCCCGCAAGGCCGTGAACGAGCAGCGCCTGCTGGCGCCTGCCGGCAACAACGCTTTCGAGTTCTACTTGAAGGTGCTGGAGAAGGACCCGGGCAATCAGGTCGCAGCCGACGCGCTGCGCGAAACCTTCCCGGTGGGTGCAAGCGTGGCTGAGCAGGCGATCAACCTGCGCGACTTCAACGAAGCGCAGCGTCAGATCGACCTGTTGGCCAAGGCCGACCCGGCGAACTACACGTTGACCATTCTGCGCTCCAAGCTCGATGCCCAGCGCAAGCTGCAGGATCGTGAGCAGCAGCTGGCTTCGGACAAGGAGAAGCAGCAGCAACTGGCGGCACAGAAGGCGGCCTCGGACAAGGTGGAAGCTGATCGTCTCGCCGCAGAGTCGCAGCAGAAGGCCCAGGCCGACCAGCGTGCGGCGCAGGCTCGTGCAGCCCAGCAGCAGGCGACGGAGGCGGCGCGGCAACAGCAGGCGGCTTCGTCCGCGGCCAATACCGGCAACGCCGCGACGGCGAGCGTGGGTGGCACGCACGGGGCGGTTCTGTTGCGCAACGTGCCGCCGCGCTATCCCACCACCGCGGTTCGCGCGAACCAGGAAGGTTGGGTGGAGGTGACGTTCACCATCACGCCTGAAGGCACCGTCGATGATGTGAAGGTGGTGGATGCCGAGCCACGCCACGTGTTCGACCGCGCGGCGACGGAAGCCGTGAGTCGCTGGAAGTTCCAGCCCGCGACGCAGGACGGCAACCCAGTCGCTTCGCAGGACAAGCGCCGTATCGTGTTCAAGCTCAATTGATGCCGGGTCGCTCGATTTCGAGCGACTGGCACTCAAGCGAAGGCGCCGCATGGAGACATGCGGCGCTTTCTTTTTGGCGGAGCGTGGATCAGGTTTTGCCGTTGCGCGCAGTGGTGGCGCTCTTGCCCTTGCGGCGCACCTTGCCCTTGGCCGGGGCGGCGGCCGGCGCATCGCTCTCGATGCCGGCCCAGTCCACATGAGGCAGGCCCAGCAAGCTGTCGAACACCATCGGTAGCAACCCGGCGGGCAGGGGATCGGCGGAGTTCCACATCATCACCAAGCCGACGTGGTACTTCGGCAAGAAGCCGATCATGGTGCGGTAACCCTCCACCGCACCCGCGTGGAAGATCATCGTCTCACCTTCGTAATCGAACACGCGCCAGCCGAGCGCGTACGAGGCATCCTCCAGGCGCGCACGACGCCATGGCGCGGAGTGCATCTCGATCGGCGTGGATATCTCCGGCGCGTGCAGCGTGGTCAGCAGCGCGGACGGCAGCACGTCCGGGCGCCCGCCCATTTGTGCGATCAGCCACTGCTCCATGTCTTTCAGGCTGGCGTTGACGCCGGCAGCGGGCGCCACGCGGTAGTACGCCTCCTTCGGTTCGAACGGAATCCAGCCGTTGCTGCTGGGGCGATGCGGGCGTGCCCAGCTCTTGCTGGCCTCCAGTCCTTCGCGGCCGTAGCTGGCAGTTTTCATGCCGAGCGGGAAGAAGATGTTCTTGTCCACCTGGCGCGTGAAGAAGTCACCCGTCTGCGCATAGACCACATCGCCGATCAGACTGAAGGCAATGTTCTGGTAGCCGTAGCACTGGCCTACGTCACAGGTCAGTGTGACCTCGTCGAGCCGGCGCGCGAGCTCTTCGTAAGAGAGGTTTTCTTCGAGCAGGTTGTCGTACGTGTTCTTGGGCAGGCCCAGGCGCTGGCCGAGAATGTCGCGCACGGTAGCTTGTTGCGCCGCGCTGTCGTTCTTGAGCTTGAAGAAGGGTAGTACGGCGGCAAGCTTGGTGTCCCACGACAACTTGCCGTCGTCCACCAGAACGCCCGTCAGCGCGGTCGCGAAAGCCTTGGATAGCGAGGCCAGGCGGAACACGGTCTCGGGCGTCACGGGTTCGCGCGTGGAGGCGTCGGCATAGCCGATGGTGTCCTCGAACACCACTTTGTTGTCTGCCACCACTGCGGTGGCCAGGCCGGCGACAGCATTGCGCTGATCCACACGCTCCAGCCATTGCTGGTAGGACGCCAGGGTGTCCTTCATGCGATCAGCGGGCACGCCCTGGGGGGGTGCTTGGGGAAGGCTGGCATCGCTGCTGGAGGGTGCTGCGGCACGCGCAGCGGTTGGGAGGCAGGCGAGCCCCAGCGTGGCGACAATGAGCAATGGAAGCGTGCGAAACGTCATGCTGTTCGATGGTGAGGGGCGCCGATGGGCACCGTGTCGAATAACAGCTCAGGAGAGAGCCGGGCCTTGAGTCGAGCGAGCCAGGTCCATCCATGACGGCCGGGCGAGAGTACCGCAGGAGCATCGGAAAATCCGCTGCCCGTACGGCTGATGGACGCTAACGGTGAGACAACGGCGGCGGGGCCATGGTTTCGTTCAGGATCAGCGCGCTGGCGCGTTCCGCAATCATGACAACCGGAGCGTTGGTATTGCCGCTGGGCAGGCTTGGCATCACCGATGCATCCACGACACGCAGGTTGTCCACGCCCCGCACACGACATTCACTGTCGAGCGGCGCGTCCGCTTCCTTGCCCATGCGGCACGTGCCAACGGGGTGGTAGATCGTCTCTGCTTTGCGCCGGATAAAGTCGGCGTATTCGGCATCGCTGGCGATGGCCCGTTCCGGGAACACGGGGGCTCCTCGGAAGCGGGCGAACGGCGTTTGCGAGAGGATGTCACGGGACAGTTTCGCGCCTTCGATCATGCGTTGCAGGTCGTGCCCTTCCGGGTCGCTTAGATAGTTGGCATGGATGGCGATGGGATCGGCCGGGTTCGTCGAGCGCAGGCGCAATGTGCCGCGGCTGCGCGGGTGTAGATAGCACGCGTGGAGGGTGTAGCCGTAGCCAGGAAGGCGATGGCGGCCGTGATCATCCAGCAGCGCGGGCACGAAATGGAACTGCAGGTCGCAGCGTTCGTCTGTGGCGAGGCGGCTGCGTATGAAGCCGCCCGCTTCGGCCACGTTAGAGGTGCCCGGGCCATCGCGGTGGCGCAGGAAGCGCCAACCGGCGGCTAGTTCATTGAGGTGGTCGTAGGTGACCTTCTCTGTGCAGCCGTCCAGCGTGCAGATGTCCAGATGGTCCTGCAGGTTTGCACCGATCCCGGGCTGGTCGACGAGTACGGCGATGTCGTGCGCCTGCAGGTGATCGGCCGGACCCACGCCCGACAACATGAGCAATTGCGGCGTATTGATCGCTCCGCCCGCGAGGATGATCTCGCCCCCCTCGATGATGGAATCATGCCCGTGGAGCTGCACGCCGATGGCGCGCCCACTGGAGATGATGACGCGCCTTGTGAGTACGCCGGTGCGTATCTCGAGGTTGGCGCGCTGTCGGGCAGGGCGAAGATAGGCGGTAGCGGTGGAGCAACGCGCGCCGCTGCGTTGGGTCACCTGGTAGAAACCGAACCCCTTTTGGTCGGGGCCATTGAAGTCATTGTTGCGTGCGTAGCCGGCGCTTATCGCGCTGTCGATGAACACCTCGGACAGCGGGTTGTGATAGCGCAGATCACTCACGGAAAGAGGACCCGCGTCGCCATGCAACTCACTGGCACCGCGCTCCTGGTTCTGGCTGTAACGAAACCAGGGGAGCACGTGCTTCCACGACCAGCGAGCGTCGCCGGTGGCGTCAGCCCAGCGATCGTAGTCGCCGGGCACGCCGCGGATGTAGCACATGGCGTTGATCGAGCTGGAGCCGCCCAGTGTCTTGCCACGCGGCCACCACAACGAGCGGTGTTGCAACTGTGCTTCCGGCTCGGTCCGATAATTCCAGTTGAGCCGGCGGTTGTTGGCAAGGCGCGCGATGCCGGCGGGCATGTGGATCAGCGGATGCCAGTCGGACGGGCCAGCCTCCAGCAGCAAGACACGCCTGGTTCCGCTTGCACTGAGCCGGTTAGCGAGCACACAACCGGCCGAACCGGCACCAACGATGATGTAGTCGTAGCTCAACTCGCCCCCTGCGCTTGGCCGTCACACCCGCATGCTAGTCTGTAGGGGACCCACGCTGGAAACACCGGTGAATACCCCCCGACCCGCCGCAGCGAACGAAGGCCACGCATCGATCCTTTCTGCGGTGGCCTTCTTCTTCGTGATGACGGCTTATTACATCATCCGGCCCGTGCGGGACCAGCTCAGCGGAGCCGTAGGTTCCCAGTCGCTACCGCTGTTCTATGGCAGCGTCTTCATCGTGATGTTGCTGTTGACGCCGGTGTTCGGCGCTCTCGTGTCACGGTTTTCGCGCAAGCGCCTGCTGGGTTGGAGCTACAGCTTCTTCGCGTTGTGCCAGCTTGCCTTCGTGCCTGCCTTTATGGCGCAGGATCGCATTGGTGCCCGCGAGCTCGGCGTGAGCTTCTTCATCTGGGCCAGCGTGTTCAACCTGTTCGTGGTGTCACTGTTCTGGAGCTTCATGGCGGACATCTTCCAGAGCGTGCAGGCACGGCGTGTCTTTCCATTGATCGCCTTGGGCGGTATGGCCGGGGCAATCTTTGGCCCTCTGGTGACCAAGGCCCTCGTGCAGGTGATCGGTGTGGCTGCGTTGCTGGTGGTATCGGCGGTCGCGCTGCTCGTCGCGCTGGTTTTTCTGCTTACCTTGTCCTCGCGGCATGACTGCCGTGAGGAGGCGCGTAACGACGAACCTATCGGAGGCTCGCTGTGGGCTGGCGTCAAGGAGCTATGGACGCGCCCGTTTCTGCGCTACATGGCCATCCTGATGGTGCTGGGCGACGGCATCGGTACGCTGGCCTATGCGCTGATGGCGGACTACACCAAGGTTCACTTGCCCGATCGCATTGCGCGGACGTCGTTCTACAACGACCTGGATCTCGCTACGAACCTGCTGGGTGTGGTGTTGCAGCTGACGCTCACGCGCTGGGTGCTGATACGCAAGGGGGCCGGCTGGGGCTTGGTGGTGCCGTCGTTGGTCAACCTCGCACTGCTGTTGCTCGTGGTGGTGCTCGGCATCGGCAACGTCAGCCTGTTCGGCCTGGTAACACCGATGCTGGCCGTCATGATGGTGGGATCGCGCGGTTTTGCCTACGGCATGACCAAGCCGGCGGTCGACGCGCTCTATACCCGTGTGCCTCGCGAGACCCGCTACAAGGGCAAGAACTTCGTGGAGACGGCTATCTGGCGTTTTGGCGACGTCCTGGTGACCAGTGGCGTGAGCCTGCTGGGCGGTTTGGGTATGGCCGCCACCGGCATGGCTGGCATCGGCGCCGGTATCTCCGCGCTGGCTACCTGGGTGGCCGCGCGCGCCGGCCGTTCACCCGATCTGCTGCCGGAAGAACCGGCCGACGGGCGTCAGGTAGGTCAGGCCAAGGCGGCCGAAGCCTGACTTCAGCTGGTGATATAGCGCTGCAGCTGTTCGATCTGCTCGGCCTGAGCGTCGATCACTTCCTTGACCAAGTCACCGATCGAGATCACGCCCACCACGCGATCACCGACAACCACCGGCAGGTGGCGGATACGGCTATCGGTGCAAAGGCGCATGCAGTCGAACACGTCGGTGTCCGGGCCCACGGTGAGTGCAGGGCTGCTCATGATCTCCGAGACGGCCGTTTGCGCGGAGGAGCGACCCTGGAGGATCACCTTCCGGGCGTAGTCGCGCTCGGAAACGATACCAACCAGTCGTTCGCCGCGAATGACCAACAGTGCGCCAACGCGGCGCTCCGCCATGTGCTTGATCGCTTCGAGTACGGGCGCGTCCGGTGCGATGCTGAAAATGTCGGTGCCCTTGCCTTCCAGCAAATGCTTGACCTGTCGCATGCTTGAACCTCCCCAAGAGCCTGTTCACTATCTTTGCATGGCCCGCGTTAAGCCAGTGCGCGCGCCAGGAAGTGTTGCGTGACGATGCGCCTGACTGGCGGTCAGGTCGAGTCGCGCGGCGCTTCCTGGCGCGCGCACTGCCTTAACCCTCCGGGCCGGATCTGTTTGCCCGCATGCCAGCGTCATCATTCGGTCGTGTATCGACATACGCTCCCTCATTCTTCCTTGGCCTGCGAGCAAACAGTTTCCGGCGCGAGCCATGCAAAGATAGTGAACAGGCTCTAACGCCGCGGATGGGCCGCATGTGCAGAGTCTAGCGCCGCTGCGTGGACGCGGTGTTGGCCCGACGTGAAGCACCCGACGACGCAGCCGCGCTCTTACGGTCGGGTACGGGGTGTGCGCTTCTCTTCGATGAAGTACAGCGGTCGCTGCTTGCTCTCGGCATAGTTGCGGCCGAGGTATTCGCCGATCACACCCAGGGCGAGCATCTGTACGCCGCCCATGAAAAGGATCACCACCATCAGCGACGGATACCCATGCACCTGGTCACCAAGCAACAGGGCCTTGCCGAACACCCAGGTGCCGTAGAGAAAGGCCAGCAGTGAGGCGATGACACCAATCCAGGTAGCAAGCCGTAACGGGGCTGTGGAGAAGGAGGTGAAGCCTTCGATAGCCAGTTGCAGCAGGCGCCAGTAATTCCACTTGGTCGTGCCGGCTTGGCGCGGTTCGCGCAGGTAGTAGACCGCGGTCTGGCGGTAGCCAATCCAGGTGAACAGACCTTTCATGAAGCGCTGGCGCTCGCGCACCTGGCGCAATGCATCCAGCGCGCGGCGCGAGAGCAGGCGAAAGTCACCGGTGTCGCGGGGGACACGGGTGTCCGACACGCGCTCCATGCTCCGATAGAACAAGGCGGAGGTGAACCGCTTGAAGCTTGTTTCCCCCTCGCGCGCAGTGCGCGTCGCGTAGACCACGTCGAAGCCTTCGCGCCAGCGCTCGATCAGCGCCGGAATCAGCTCCGGCGGATCCTGTAGATCGGCGTCGATCACCACGGCTGCGTCGGCGTCGACATGATCCAGGCCGGCAGTCAGAGCAGCTTCCTTGCCGAAGTTGCGTGAGAGTTTGAGCGCGCCGGTGCGCGTGTCGCGCGCCGCCAGGCCTTCGATCAATTGCCACGTGGTATCGCTGCTGCCGTCGTCGATGTAGAGCACATCACATTCCAACGGGATCTCATCCAGCACCTGACCAAGCCGGGCGTGAAAGGTTTCCAGTACAGCGGCTTCGTTGTAAGCGGGTACGACGACGGTAAGACGAGACATGATGGATACAAGGAGGCCGCTGATAATCGGCGAATGCTAATGGACGCCTGCCCTGGGGGCGAGGGCGTCATCGGCGACGGCTGTCGCGTGGCGGCTGTCGGCTCTGTAGATAGCCGGGCCCGCCCAGTTGCCCCATCTGCTGTTGGATCCAGTTGGCACGACTCTGCACGTAGGCCGAGGGATGGTCGGCATGGAAGCGCCGCGGGCTGGGCAGTACCGCGGCCAGCCGTGCCGCTTGCGCCGCGCTGAGTTGTGCTGGCGGCACGTGGAAGAACGCATCACTGGCCACACCTACGCCGTAGATACCGTCACCCAGCTCGGCGATATTCATGTACACCTCCAGGATGCGCTGCTTGGGCCAGGTCAGTTCGATCAGCACCGTGAAATACGCCTCCAGCCCTTTGCGGACAAAACTGCGCCCGTTCCAAAGGAACAGATTCTTGGCGGTCTGCTGGCTGATCGTGCTGGCGCCGCGCAGCCGGCGACCTTCGTCCGCTGCGTCAACGGCGTTCTGGATGGAATCGAAGTCGAAACCGTGGTGGAACGGGAATTTCTGGTCCTCGCCAGCCACCATCGCCAGCGGTACGTACGACGACACCTGGCTCCACGGCACCCAGCGGTGACGCAGGTGAAAGTCGTTCTCGCCGTGAATGAGCGCCCCGATCTGGCGTTCCATCATCACCGCCGAGGTCCACGGAGGGACAAACCGCAGCACCAGCACGGCCAGCCAGCTGACCACGAGCCAGGCCAGCAGGAGCAGAAGCAAGCAGCGGAGCAGGCGGACGGCAAGCGGGCGTCGGGGAGTCATGGCGGCGCTGTGACAGGATTGGCGGCAGTATAAGAGCCCCGACTCCCTCCCCTGGATGGGCGGTCTGGCGGTCGTTGTGCCCGGATGCAGGCGCCCCCATGTAGGGAAATTGCTTTTAAGAGGTCGATCCCGTGGAAACCGTGCTTGTCGAAGATGTGCTGCATCGCTTCATGCTTGAGCGCGCCGGCGTGCGCGGCGTGCTCGTTCGTCTGGGTCCGGCCTGGCGCGAAGTCGCTGGCCGCTCCGCTTATCCGGCCGCATTGCGGTCCGTGCTCGGTCAAACGCTGGCTGCCAGTGCGCTGCTGACGGGCAACATCAAGCTGGACGGCGCGCTCTCGGTGGAACTCAAGAGCAGCGGTCCGCTGCGGCTGCTGTTTGCCGAATGCACGGATCGGGGGCGTTTGCGTGGTCTGGCCCGGTGGAATGATCCGCTGCCGCCGACCCTGGATCTGGCCGTCTTGCCGGACGCCTATATGGCGATCACCATCGGCAATGCCGAACGCGGGCAGCGTTATCAGGGCCTGGTCGATTTGCAGCACCCGGACCTTGCGTCAGCGCTGGAGAACTATTTCGGCCAGTCCGAACAGCTCCCTGCGCGCATTGTGCTTGCCGCTGACGGCGAGCATGCAGTGGGCCTGATGCTGCAGAAACTGCCTGACGAAGGCGGCCACGATGCCGTGCAGGACGAGGATGCCTGGACCCGCATCCAGCATCTGACCGCCACGTTGGGGCAGGAGGAGTTGCTGGCTACGCCGCCGGAGCAGCTGCTCTACCGTCTGTACCACGAGGAATCCGTGCGCCTGTTCGAGCCTCGTCCGTTGGCGTTCGGCTGCAGTTGTACGCGTGAGCGTGTCGAGGCGGTGCTGCGCTCGCTCGGTCGCGATGAAGTGGAAGCCGCGCTGGAAGCACGCGAGGGTGAGATCGAGGTGATCTGCGAGTTCTGCGCGCAGCGTTACACCTTCGATCGCATCGATGCGGAACATCTGCTCAGTGTCAGTCCCGCGGCGACAGCGCCGCACACAGCGCAGTAAGTTTCATGGAATGAAAAAAGGCCGGCACCGGGAGGTGTCGGCCTTTTTCTTTGCCCGTGCTTCCGACTTGCCTCGCAAGCACGAGTCACGTGGTATCTGGATTGCTCTACGGCAATGCGAAGTGATGTTCGCGCTGAAGCCAGACCTCGGCCATCTTCGGTGTGGCAAACAGGAAACCCTGGCCGTAGCGGCAACCAATGCGCAGCAGCGCTTCGCGCTGGTGCTCGTCCTCGATGCCTTCGGCGATCACCTGCATCTGAAGCGAATTGGCGAGCGCCTGGATCGCGCGCACCACGGCAGCGCCGTGGCCGCCTTCGCGCGGTAGCTCCACGATGAACGAGCGGTCGATTTTCAGCGTTTCGATCGGGTACTGGTGCAGATAGCTCAAGGACGAATAGCCGGTGCCGAAGTCGTCGAGCGCGATGCTCACGCCGTGGCTGCGCAGGTTGTCGAGCATGCGCTTCACCTGGATGGCATTTTCGAGCAGCGCGCGTTCGGTCACTTCGATGCGCAGGCAGCGCGGCGGCACGTGGTGCGACTCGATAAGATCGAGCAGGCGCTTGTCCAGGTCCAGCGAACGGAAGTGCCTGCCCGATACATTGATGCTGACGAAGCCGTCGCTGCCGGCCAGCGCTTCCGCCTGGGCGCAGACCTGGTCGAAGATCTGCCAGTCGATGCTTTCCGAGCACCCGCTTTCCTCGGCCACGGCGAGGAAGTCGCCGGGCGTCAACAGTCCGCGGTCCGGGTGGCGCCAGCGCAGCAATGCTTCGTAACCTACCGTGCGGCCGGTCTGCAGCGCCACGATGGGCTGGTAGAACGGCACGAACTCGTTACGGCTCAACGCGCGGCGGAGATCGCCCTCCATCTCCAGCAGCGACAGCGCTTCGCGGCGCAGACGATCATCAAACACGGCTGCCCGGTGGCGGCCCTCGTCCTTGGCCCGGTACATCGCTGCGTCGGCGTCCCGGAGCAATTCTTCCGGGCGCTGGTAGTGCGGGCTGGGCAGGGCGATGCCGATCGATGCCGAGGTGAAGATCTCCTTGGCGCCGAGTCGGAATGGTGTCTGCAGCTCATCGATGATGCGCTCGGCGATAAGCATGGCCATCTTCGGATCGGTGATGCCCTCGGCCAGCACGGCGAATTCGTCGCCGCCCAGGCGCGCCACCACGTCTCGCGTCTTCAGGCAGGCGCGGATCCGTCCGCCTACCTGGAAGAGCAGGTCATCGCCGACCAGGTGGCCAACCGAATCATTGATGACCTTGAATCGATCAAGGTCGATGAACAGTACCGCGAACAGCTCCTGCGCGTCGCTGTGATAGCGCTGCAATGCTTGCTCCAGGCGTTGCAGCAGCAGCGTGCGGTTGGGCAGGCCGGTCAGTGAATCGTGCAGTGTTTCGTACTTCAGGCGGCGCTCTACGCGTTCGCGTTCGGCGATCTGTTCACGCAGATCGCGGTTGGCCAGTGCCAGTGCGCGCGTACGCTCGGTAACGCGGCGCTCCAGGCTTGCATAGGCCTGCTTGAGCGATTCGGTGGTGTGCTTGCGCTGCAGGGCGTTGGCCACGTGGTAGCCCACGAAGGTCAGCAGTTCCTGGTCACGCACGTCGTAGGTGTGCTCAGGTGAATAGCTCTGCACCGCCAGCACACCCATGGCGCGGTCGCCCCAGATCAGCGGTACGCCCAGCCAGCACAGCGAGCGGGAACCACGGTGGGTGATCTCGCTCATCTGCTCCAGCCGATCGAACTCTGTCGGATCGGCCAGCAAGGGCTTGGCGTGCCGCAGCACGTACTCCGTAACGCCGCGGCCGTGCGCGCGTGGCAGGCGGACGGTGTCGAATTCGTCTACGGAGTAGGGGAAGCTGAGGGTCTTCTGTTCGTCGTCCAGCAGTGCGATGTAGAAGTTGCGCGCGTAAAGCAGGCCACCAATGACGCGATGCACGGCGGCATAGAAGTTATCGATGCTCTCCGAGGCATTCGCCAGCTCGGCAATACGGAACAGCGCCGCCTGCAGACGCTCGCCGCGCTGGCGTTGCAGAACCTGCTGACGCAGGACGCGATTGGCCTCGCGCAGGGCCGCTGTGCGGCTGGATACTCGGCGCTCGAGTTCTTCGTGTGCTTCGCGCCGCTCCAGTGCCGTCTGCACGTGCTTGGCGACATAGCTGAGCAGTTCGCGATCGTGCTCGCTGTAGTGCGTGTCTTCGCGATAGCTCTGCATCACGATACCGCCAACCACACGCCCATCGCGCAGCAGGGGGACACCTAGCCAGTGTTCGCAGACGGGGCCCAGCAGCACGAAGCGTCCCTTGAACTGCTCCGTCAGTTCGGCCACCGAGCCCATGATCGCCTGGCCCGTTTGCAGCAGGTTCCAGGTCAGGCTGTAGCGCATTTCCTGCAACGGTACCGCCTCGTCGGGCGAGGGCGGATCCTTGTCCATCGTGTCGACGTAGTACGGAAAGCGCACCGTATCCGTGGCTGCGTCGTAGAGCGCGATGTAGAAGTTTTCCGCGTACATCAGGCTGCCGAGAATGGCGTGCAGCGAGTGCATCATCTCGGTCATGTTGTGCTCTGCGCTGGCCTGATCGGCGATGGCGTAGAGCGCGCGTTGCAGCCGTTCGGCCAGCGCAAGGCGGGAGATGGCTTCGTAAAGGCGCGAAGTCTCGGCGAGTTGCCGCAGTCGGCATGCAACCAGACGGCCGACCCACGAGAGGTTCTCTCTCATCGGGTCCGAGATCGTTCCGGTCGGCAAAGCCAGGACCAGCGAGCGCAGCCCTTGCGGATCTTCCGCCAGGTCGAGCTGCGTGAACTCCTCGTTGGGTACTTCCGTATCGCCAAGCAGGCGCCAATGCAGACGGCCCTCAATGCCCAGATCGCGCAGCATGGCCTCACAGATTTCCGCCACGCTGGCCGCATCGGCCGCGCGGAAAAGGCGCTCCACCGCCGCGTGAAGGGCAGCGACAGCGCTGTCCGCCGGAGGGGCGGGCATGTGGCTGGAAAGAACCGAGGTCATCAGTCGCAGGACGAATCCGTACGTTGTCGACAGGAGAGGACTATATATCGCCTCCATTCAGCTTTGTCGCTTACCTGATGAACCGGGAACCAATCCGCTCATTAGATGTCAAAATTTTGTGATGCAGAGCTTTCAGACTTGGCTCACAAAGTGGGAATCCTGGTGTTAGTAAAAAGTAAAACGTGGTATCGTTACCCCTAACTCGTCTCTGGGAGGGGGCGAACTCGTTCCCGTTTAATTGTCTCGCGGGGGTTTTCGCGTACATGCGTCGTTTGTTCCTGTCATTGCCACTGTTGCTCATGCCGTTTGTCGCGGCAGGGCAGACTGCGGCCAATGATTCGTACAGCGCCGCAGGACGTCTGCTCTCCCAGGCCACGCCGGATCAGGCCGCGCAGATCGCTGCCAGCAATGGTGTGCCGTTGTGGCTAGGTGCGGACGGTCGCTGGCTGGCGTTGCAGACGAAAAGCGACACGCTGACTTCTGCGCAACGCGCCGACGCGCCACTGCAGTTCCGCGCCGTCGATTCGGCATCGGTGCAATCGAGCGATATCAAGTACGGCATTGCTCCCAACGTGCAGGCGCACGTGGGCGTCAGCGAACACAACTGGGCAAACAACCAGGCGCCGCGCATCATCGGCAGCGAAGTGGGTGCGACGTACAACGATGGTCGTTACACGTTGGGTCTGAGCGTGGGCACGGACAATGTCCAGGGCGCCGTCACGCTGCCGCGCCTGTTGCCGGGCGCTCTGCCCGCCGTCAACGGCCTTTCCGGTTTTGACAGCAGCACGCAGATCAATGCGCGTGGCCGCTTGGCGCTGGATGGCAAGAGCGGCATCGATCTTGGCGCCAGCGTGGGTCGCGTGCGCTTGTTGCCGGGCAACCTGCTGGGTGTCAACACGCTTGACCAGAAGGCGGTGAGCTTCGGTGTCGATAGCGGCCCGCTGAGTGGCAGCATCGTTGGGCGAAGCATGGCACCGGAAGCCGGTAACCCTGGCGCTGCCTACAACCCGGATCGTCGCTGGAACAGCATCGATCTTGGCGTGACGTGGCGTCTGCCGTGGCAAGGCTCGCTGAGCATTGGTGCGCAGAACCTGTGGTCGTCGGGTAGCGGCGGAGTGAATACGCCAGCGGGTCCGGAGCCCGATCAGTCGCGCACGCCTTACGTGCAATACCATCAGGATCTCTGATCTCTCCGCCGATCAACGGACGGAGATGAAAAGAAAAACGCCGGGCATTGCCCGGCGTTTTCGTTTGCCATTTAGGCAGGCCATCAATCCTGGCGACGGATACGCAGGTCGCCACTGAAGGTTTCGATATTCATCTTCGCGCCACCGGCACCCACGGTAGCCTGCAGCTCACTACCGGGGCCGTGCTCAGGTTTCTTCACGTCACCGAAGTCGCTGCGCAGATCACCGCTGAATGTCGACGCCTTGATGATGGCAGACAGGTTGGATGGCACCTGCACCTGCACGTCACCGCTCATGCTGTCGACGTCAAAGGTGCCGTTGGGCAGCAGCCCGCCGGAGAGCTGGACATCGCCAGAGACTGTGCTGAGGTTGAGCTTGCGCCACGGGCCACCACTCACGCGGATGCGTCCGGATACAGTCTGCAGGCTCGCTTCGGTGCCGACGTTGGGGGCGAGGATGTCGCCACTCACGGTTTGCAGATTCACCTTGTCTGCATTGCCGGCAAGCTCCAGGCTGCCGCTGACGGCGTCAGCGTCGACGCTGGGGGAGCGGGCGTTGATGCGCGCCTTGCCGCTTACCGTGTTGACCTTGATGGCGCCGCCGTCGATGCCGTCGATATTCATCGAGGCACTCACCACGTCCACGTTGAGCGAGGCGCCCCTCGGCACACGCACGTCCAGCGTGGTGGCGCCCATCGACGTATCGCTGCCGAAGTTGAGCCAGCCAGACTTGCCGGCCGATTCGACCTTGATGGTCATATTGCTGTTGCTGCCATCAATGGTGAGTGGCTTGGCGCCATCACCGAGGCGGCCGGTGACCTGCACCTGATTGCGGTCCCAGGCGCTTACCGTCACTTCGCCCTTGACGTTGCTGATGCTCACACGTGCATTCGGCGTGGCGTCGTGATTGAGGTTGATGGGCGTATCGGCCAGGGCTTGGCCAATCGACAGGCTGAGCAGGAGTGGGATCAAGCATGCGGTTTTCATAATGTAGGCTCCATGGGTCTCAACCAGCCTGGTGTTCCATCTGTCGCAGCTGCGACTGTTGTTTCTGCGTGCGGTAGAGCAATCGTTGGAGTGCCGGTGAATGGGGCGCCTGCTCCATGGCCTGGCGAAGCTCCATGTTGGCGGCGTCGAGCTCCACCGCCGCGCCAGCCAGGCGCGGATCGTTCGGTCGCCAGCGTCCGGCATCCGGTGTGGCTGCCGCGGTGGCGTTGGCGAGCGTGCGGTCGCGCAGGTGTACGGCGAGGCTGCCCGCAAACAGCGACAGTCCGACGAAGCTCGCCGCGATCAGCCAGTTCTGGGGACGGCGATAGGCGCGCGATGGTGCGGGTAAGGCGGCAGTCGCCTCGGCGGCATCCAGCGCGGCATCGATGCTTGACCATAGGTCGCGCCGCGGCGTTACCGGTTCGCGCAAAGCGCGTGTCTGGCGGAGCCATTCGAATTCGTTCATGAGCGTTCTCCTAATACTTTCCGCAGCAGGCCGCGTGCGCGATGCAATTGCGCCTTGGACGAACCCACTGCCATGCCGAGTTCGGCACCGATTTCCTCGTGTCGCCAACCTTCCACGTCATGCAGCACCAGCACGGCGCGCGCGCGCGGAGGCAGGTTACCGATCGCACGTTCCAGTTCTTCGCGTTCGGCGGCACAGAATGGCGTGTCGCCGCGATCGGGTATGTAGTCCTCGTCCATCATGGTGACGGGGTCAGCGCCGCGCGATCGGATATCCATCAAGGCGAGGTTGACCGCCAGCCGGTACAGCCATGTACCAAACGAACTGTCGCCGCGAAAACCCGACAGCTTCTGCCAGGCACGCACGAAAGCTTCCTGCGTCAGGTCCTCCGCACGGGCGTGGTCGTATCCGGCGAGGCGATACACGGCGCCATAGACGCGGTCCACATGGGCCCGGTACAGGCGATGAAATGCCTGGCGATCACCGGCGGCGGCTGCCCGGACGTCGTCCATGTCATGGGATTCCGCGGCGGGCGCTGGCGGCGGCATCGTGGTTCCGGTGGCGGGGCAGGTTGCGATCATCTTGCCAGCTTGGATGCATCAACGCGTGGCAAGGTTTAGATGTGATCGCAGGAAAAGCTTAGAGCGTGAATAGGCTCTTGGAACCCCGCCGGCGTTGCGCCGGCGGGGTAGGGCGTACATCAGGAGGCGACAGCCGCGCGCGGCGTTGCTACCGCGTCGTTGAGTGCCTGGGCAACGCGCTTCTGCTCGACGTGCAGCTCGTTGGGCATGCGCTGGCCGAAGCTATCGAGGTACTCGCCGATAGCGGCCAACTCGGCGGTCCAGCCAGCCTGGTCGACGTGCAGCAGGGTGTCGACGGTAGCGCGGTCGAGGCTGAGGTCGTCGAGCTTGAGCTCATCGGCCTTGGGCAGCGTGCCGATCGGCGTGTGATTGCCTTCGGCGCGGCCTTCCACGCGGTCGATCATCCACTGCAGCACGCGCAGGTTGTCGCCGAAACCCGGCCACAGGAAGCGACCGTCGTCACCCTTGCGGAACCAGTTGACGTGGAAAATCTTCGGCAGATTCGCACCGGGCTTGTCGAACGACAGCCAGTGACGGAAGTAGTCGCCGTAGTGGTAACCGGCGAACGGCTTCATGGCCATGGAATCACGACGGAGCACACCCACGGCGCCGGTGGCGGCAGCAGTGGTTTCCGAACCCATGGCCGCGCCGACGAGTACGCCGTGCTTCCAATCCTTTGCTTCGAACACCAGCGGGATCAGCGACGGGCGGCGACCACCGAACACGATGGCACTGACCGGCACACCCTGCGCATCTTCCGCGCGCGGCGACCACGTTGGGCACTGCTTTGCGCTCACGGTGAAGCGTGAGTTGGGGTGCGCGGCCGGACCGTTCGCCGGGTCGTACGGGCGACCCTGCCAATCGGTGACAGGCGTGCCGGGCAGGCCTTCCCACCACGGCTGGTTGTCAGCGGTAACGGCGACGTTGGTGAAGATCGTGTCGCGCGCAATGGTAGAGAGCGCGTTCGGGTTGGTGGCGTCGCTGGTGCCCGGCGCCACGCCGAAATAGCCGGCCTCCGGGTTGATCGCGTACAGGCGTCCGTCCGCGCCCGGGCGCATCCAGCAGATGTCATCGCCGACGGTCCAGACCTTCCAGCCGTCTTGACGATAACCTTCCGGCGGGATGAGCATCGCAAGATTGGTCTTGCCGCAAGCCGAGGGAAATGCAGCGGCGATGTAGTGGGTTTCGCCCTGCGGATTCTCGATACCGACGATCAGCATGTGCTCGGCCAGCCAGCCTTCCGACTTCGCCTGATAGCTGGCGATGCGCAGCGCATGGCACTTCTTGCCCAGCAGCGCATTGCCGCCGTAGCCCGAGCCGTACGACTTGATGGTCAGCTCTTCGGGGAAATGCATGATGAAGCGGCGCTCAGGATCGAGTTCGCCAGTGGAGTGCAGCCCCTTCACGAACGTGCCTTCGCGCTCGATGCGCGCCTGCGCGGCGGCACCCATGCGCGTCATGGTGCGCATGTTCGCCACCACGTACGGGCTGTCGGTGATTTCCACACCACAGCGAGCGAGCGGGGAATCAATCGGGCCCATGCAGTACGGGATGACGTACATGGTGCGGCCTTCCATGCAGCCTTCGAACAGCGCATCCATCTTGGCGTGCGCTTCGGCCGGGGCCATCCAGTGATTGTTCGGGCCGGCGTCTTCCTGCTCATTCGTGCAGACAAAGGTGAGGTGCTCGACGCGAGCCACATCCGAGGGGCTGGAGCGGTGCAGGTAGCAGCCCGGGTGGGTCTGCTGGTTCAGTTCGATCAGGTCGCCGGTCTGCAGCATCTGCTGCACCAACTGCTGGTACTCGGCGTCGGAACCGTCGCACCAATGGATATGGGCAGGGCGGGTCAGTGCCGCGACCTCATCCACCCAGCGCTGCAGCGCTGCCAACTTGCTCGACATCGTTTCCTCACTCTGGTCTTAAGCTAAAAAAGAAGAGAAACGCTAACTTACGCTCACTGGCATGGCAAGTACGAACGCAGCAAAAAGGCAACTGGGCGCACCGGAATTTGCTACGGCCACCGGTGGTTACAGATGTAACTGCAGACCACTTTGGCAGGTGGACTGTCATTGGCTTGCGAAGAAAAAAAACGCCGCCCGAAGGCGGCGTTCCCTGGACTTCCCCGTAACGGCGATTCAGCTTGGCGTAAGCGTGCGGATCATGTGTTCCACGTAAGCATCGAACTCATCGTGGCTGATGCGCGGCAGGCCGAGCGTGAAATTGAGCTGCAGGAAACCCACATAGGCGGCGTAGGTCAGGCGGGCCCGGTTGAGCGCCTCGTCTGGCACCAGACCAGCTTCGCTGTAGATAGTGGTGAGGAATTCCATGCGCCGCTGCGATACGCGGGCCATCACCGGTACGACCTGCGGGTGGTCCAGCGCCTTCAACAGTGCAGCGTAGACGCGGTGCGGCGCCAGCTCGTGGGCCACGCGACGGAACAGTTCCGGTAGGCGCGCGCGAGGATCGGGCATCGCCTCGATCTGGCTGATCACCTCTTTCTCGCCGTATTGCTCCCAGCGTTCCAGTGCAGCCTGCAGCAAGGCTTCGCGCGTACGGAAATGCCAGTAGAAACTGCCCTTGGTCACCCCTAGCTGGCGGGCCAGCGCCTCGACAGCGAGTGCACCGACGCCCTGGTCGGCAATCAGCTTGAGGGCGGCATCTTCCCAGTCCTCAGCGGAGAGGCGGGTGCGTTCGGGTTTGGCGCTTGCATTCATGTGAGTATGGTAGCCCCTGCCAGCGGCATTGCAATTGGCACGGTGGCAAGTCGTTGAATCAGCGGAAACTCCCCTTGTCGCAGCGCATATTGACGCAGCGCTTTGAGCCGATCCATACTCGACCGTATGGTATCCATACCCACTACCGAGAAGTCCGTCGCCCAGGTCAGTGCCGTCGATGGCCTGCCATTGGCCGTCGAAACCCGCCAACCCTCCGGCCATCCCACGCTGCTGTTCGCCCATGGTTTCGGCCAGACGCGCGGTGCGTGGCGTGGCACGGCAGAGGCGCTGGCGGCTGAGGGCTTTCGCTGCGTCACCTTCGATGCGCGCGGCCATGGCGAGAGCGGCCACGTCGCCGGTGGCGACTACCACATGGAACAGTTCATCGGCGATCTGCGCCTGCTGGCCCATGCCGAGCTGCACAAGCCGATCCTGGTCGGTGCCTCGATGGGCGGCTTGCTCGGGCTAGTCATTGCCGGCGAGATCGATCCGGGCGCCTTCCGCGCGCTGGTGCTGGTGGATATCACGCCGCGCTGGGAAACCAAGGGCGTGGAACGCATCCTTGCCTTTATGCAGGCACACCCGGATGGCTTCGCCAGTTATGCGCAGGCGGGCGAGGAAATTGCGAAGTACCTGCCCCATCGCGCCGAGCGCAAGACAGAAGACCAATTGCGACCACTGCTGCGTGAAGGCGCCGATGGACGCCTGCGCTGGCACTGGGATCCGGCCCTGCTCAACGGCCTGGTGCGCGAGAGCGAGCGCTACCAGCCGCGCCTGATGGCTGCCGCATCGAAAGTGCGCGTGCCCGTGCTGTTGCTCTCGGGTGGCCGCAGCGACGTGGTGTCGCGCGAGACGGTCGACGAATTCCTGCAGTTGGTGCCGCATGCCGAGCACGTGGAGCTTCCGCGCGCCACGCACATGGTGGCGGGCGATGCCAACGACGTATTCACCCGCGAGATTGCACGCTTCGTGGGCAAGCTTTCATCAACGGATCGCAGCGATGCGGTCACTGCGTGAACCCATGAAATCCATGTTCGACCAAGACGTCATTCGTAACGAGGTGTTGTGATGTCCGTGATACTGACCCTGCTGGCGGCCATCATTGCCACCGGCGCCTGTGCCTACCACCGCACCAACCTGCGGACATGGGCGATTGCCACGGTGATCACCACCGTCGTGGTCGGCCTGATCGCCGGTGCGCCGTGGACCATGTTCATTCTGCTGGTCATTGAACTGGCTATCGCCGTACCGCTGTTAATGGACGGTTTCCGCCGCAAGAAGATCAGCGCGCCACTGCTGAAGATGTTCGCCAAGGTGACGCCGAAGCTGTCCGAGACGGAGCAGACCGCACTGGAAGCGGGCACGGTGGGTTTCGAAGGCGAACTGTTCTCGGGCAAGCCGGACTGGCACGAGCTGCTCAAGCAGCCCAAGCCGGAATTGAGCGTTGAGGAGCAAGCGTTCCTCGACGGCCCGGTGGAAGAATTGTGCGGCATGATCGACGATTGGCAGATCACGCACGAGCTGGCCGACCTGCCGCCAGAAGTCTGGGCCTTCATCAAGAAGCACAAGTTCTTCGGCATGATCATCCCGAAGCAGTACGGTGGCCTTGGCTTCTCCGCGCTGGCGCATTCGGCCGTGCTGCAGAAGCTGGCGACCATGTCGGCCACGGTGGCGTCGACGGTGGCCGTGCCGAACTCGCTGGGTCCGGCGGAACTGCTGCTGCACTACGGCAGCGACGAGCAGAAGAACCACTACCTGCCGCGCCTTGCCGTGGGTGAAGAGATTCCGTGCTTTGCGCTTACCGGTCCATACGCAGGTTCGGACGCTACGTCCATCACTGACTACGGTGTGGTGTGCAAGCAAGTGGTCGACGGCGTGGAAACGCTGGGCATGAAGCTCACCTTCGACAAGCGCTACATCACGCTGGCGCCGATCGCGACCGTCGTTGGCTTGGCTTTCCGCTTGTATGACCCGGAGAAGCTGCTCGGCGATAAGGAAGACCTGGGCATCACGCTCGCCTTGCTGCCGCGCTCGACGCCGGGCCTGGAAATCGGCCGTCGCCATTTCCCGTTGAACATCCCGTTCCAGAACGGTCCGCTGCACGGCAAGGACGTGTTCGTGCCGCTGTCAGTGCTGATTGGTGGCCCGCACATGGCCGGCCATGGCTGGCGCATGCTGGTGGAATGCCTTTCCGTGGGTCGTGCGATTTCGTTGCCGTCGAACGCGACCGGTGGTGTGCGTGCTGCGGTGGCGGCGACAGGCGCCTACGCACGCATGCGCAAGCAGTTTGGTTTGTCCATCGCCCGCTTCGAAGGCGTGGAAGAAGCGCTGGCGCGTATCGGCGGCCTGACCTACGCGACCGCGGCGCTTTCCCGCGCAACGGCTGCCGCGGTCGACCGTGGCGAGAAGCCGGCCGTGCCGTCCGCTATCGCGAAATACCACGCTACCGAATGGGGCCGCGCCATTGCCGGTGACGCGTTGGACGTGCACGGTGGCAAGGGTGTGCAGCTGGGTCCGAAGAACTACGCGGGCCGCGCATGGCAGGGTGTGCCGATCGCCATCACGGTGGAAGGCGCCAACATCATGACGCGTAGCCTGATGATCTTCGGTCAGGGCGCGATCCGCTGCCATCCCTACGTGCTGAAGGAAATGCAGGCGCTGTCGATCCCCGACTACGGCGATCGCCTGAAGTCGTTCGATCGCGCGCTGTTCGGTCACATCGGTTTTGGCATTTCCAACGCAGTGCGCTCGTTTACGCTGGGCGTGACGGGTTCGCGCATCGGCGATACCGCCGGTGATGCGTATGTGCGTCGCTACTACCGCAAGCTCAACCGTTACTCCGCCGCGCTCGCGCTGTGCGCCGATACCTTCATGGGCGTGCTGGGCGGCAAGCTGAAGTTCAAGGAAAAGCTGTCGGCTCGTCTGGGTGACGTGCTGAGCTATCTGTACATCGCCAGTGCCATGCTGAAGCGCTATGAAGACACCGGCCGTCCGGAAGCGGATCGTCCGCTGCTGGCCTGGGCGTTCCACGAGTGCATGTGGCGCATTCAGACCTCGCTCGATGGCGCCATCCGCAATTTCCCGGTGAAGCCGGTGTCGTGGCTGCTGCGTGCCTTGGTGTTCCCGTTCGGCCGTCGTGAAGTACCGCCGTCGGATCGCCTGGGTCGCCGCGTCGCTGCCATCATCACAGCGCCGGGCGAAGCGCGTGATCGCCTCACCGAGTGGGTTTACCTCACGCCGACCGCGAACAACACCATCGGTCGCATGAACGCACTGCTGCCGGACGTGATCGCTGCCGAGCCAGTGGAGCGTAAGTTCGGCAAGGCGCAGAAGGCCGGCCAGTTCAAGTCTCATGACTACGTGGGGCAGCTCACGGAAGCCATGCAGGCCGGTGTGATCAACGCGGCCGAATTCGAATTGCTCAAGCGCGTACGCGAAGGCGTGTTCGAGTTCATTTCGGTGGATGATTTCGACCCGTCGGAACTTCGTGCAGCCGTTACCCGCGCAGACCACAAGAAGAAGCTGGCCGACGCGGCCTGATGTGCTTCGCCGCCATGCCGGCTACGTCCGGCATGGCGGTTCCCAACGACGTACGAAAGGGTGGCGCCCAGGCGCTGCCGCAGCGGGAGATTTGCCATGAGCCAGGCTTTGTCGCTGTACCGTCGACTAGTTTCCCTGCCAGGTGGCCGCTGGTTGTACGGCCGGCTGATCTGTTTCAAGGCCCCTTACTTCGCGACCATCGTCCCCCGCTTTCTCCAACTGGAGCCAGGGCGTTGCGAAGTGGCGATCCGCGATCGCCGTCGCGTGCACAACCATATCGGCACCGTGCACGCCATTGCGCTCTGCAATGCGGCTGAACTCACCGCCGGCATGATGACCGATGTGACCATTCCCCCGGCCATGCGCTGGATACCCAAGGGTATGACGGTCGAGTACCTCGCCAAGGCCAAGGGCACATTGATCGCGCTGGCCACGCCGGAATCGCCTGCGGTCGAAGCGGCTCACGGTTACGCCTGGCCGGTTACGGTAAATGTGCGCAATCAGGCGGGTGAGGATGTGTTCCGCGCCCGCATCGACATGTGGGTATCACCACGCAAGTGAACGCTCTGCGTCAGTTCTCCATGACACAACGGTTCTTGCCTTCGCCCTTGGCGCGATAGAGCGCCCGGTCGGCGGCCTGGATCAGCGTCTCATCGCTCTGTTCTTCTCCGTGCCACATCGCTATGCCGATGCTTGCGCTCACCTTCGCTTCGAAGGGGCCTTTGCTGCCTTCGAGGAGATACGGTTGGGCGATCACCGTGCACACTTCCTGGCAGCGGCGCAGCAGTGAGGCATCGTCGACGACGTCCTCCAGGATCAGCGCGAACTCGTCACCGCCGAGGCGGGCCACGGTATCGTTAGAGCGCAGTCCGTCGCCAAGGCGCTCGGCGATGGCCTGCAGCAACGCGTCACCCGCGGGATGCCCATGGGTATCGTTGACGGCCTTGAAACCATCGATATCGAGCAGGGCAAGTGCAAAACCGGGGCCGTGGCGCGGCACGCGCTGCATGGCGGTCAGTAGACGGTCGTGAAACAGCACGCGATTCGGCAAGCCAGTGAGCATGTCGTGCGTTGCCTGGTGGCGGATGCGCTCCTCGATACGCAGGCGCTCCGCCATTTCCACTTTGAGCTGAGTATTGCGCTCTTCCAGCGTGGCGAGTGCCGACTTCAGCTCGGCGCGCGCCTTATACAGATCAAGGAATACGCGAACCTTGGACTGCAGGATCATGTCGTTGATCGGTTTCGCGATGTAGTCCACCGCACCGAAGTGATAGCCGCGGATGCGGTTGATGTCATCGGCGTAAGCGGCCGTGACGAAGATGATCGGCGTTTCCTTCAGTTGATCGGTTTCACCGATCAAGAAGGCAACTTCGAAGCCGTCCATCTCCGGCATGTTCACGTCCAGCAGGATCAGCGCGAAGTCATGGTCAAGGCACAGGGCGAGGGCTTCGTTGCCACTGTTCGCCTCGAACAGCTGCGAACCACTGTCAGCCAGCAGATGCCGCATGGCCACCAGGTTCGCTGGCGTATCGTCGACGACAAGGATCTTGGGAAGAGGGATGTTCATTACAGGCACAGGCGATTGATCAGCGGCGCGATGTCCGCCAGAGGGAGACAATGATCGGCCCCGGCGCGTTCGAGCGCTGCCGTGGGCATGGCCGGGGACTCGGCATCCACGGGGTCTTGCACAATGGCCAAGCCGCCACGTTCACGGATCCGCAGCAAGCCATCGGCACCGTCGCTGTTCGCGCCGGTGAGCAGTACGCCGATCAGCCCATCGCGCCAGGCTTCTGCGGCGGACTCGAACAGCACATCGATCGACGGGCGCGCAAAGCTCACGCGCTGGTCCACCGACAGTGCAAAGCGGCGACTGGTTTCAACCAACAGGTGATAACCGCTGGGCGCCACGTAGATGACGCCGCCGCGCATGGGCGTGCGCTCGCGTGCTTCTTCTACCGGCAGCGTGGCATGCCTGGCCAGCAACTCGCAAAGCAAGTCGACCGTGGAGGAACCGGTATGGCAACAGACGGCGATCGGTTGGCTCAAGGTGGCGTCGAGACGGGCGAACAAGTGTTCCAGCGCGGTGAGTCCGCCCGCCGAGCAGCCGATCACGATGGCTTGCGGCGTCGCCATATCATTCCTTCACCGCGTTGCGCGGACCCAGGCGATAGATGCGGCGTGCCGCGTCCACGGGCTTGAAGTCGCTGGCGGATGGGGCGAAGTCCAGGCTTTCGCGCGTGCCCAGGCAGAGAAAGCCGCCACGCACCAGGCTGTCGCGGAACAGAGCCAGCGTGCGGTCCTGCAGCGGGTCCGAGAAGTAGATGAGCACGTTGCGGCACAGCACCAGGTGCGCTTCGCAGAACACTTCGTCGGTGACCAGGTTGTGGTTGGCGAAGATCACGTTGCGGCGCAGACGCTGATCGAGCTTGATGAGCTCATAGCGTGCGCTGTAATAGTCGGCCAGCGTGTGGCTTCCGCCCGCCGCCAGATAATTGCGCGACCACAGTTGTGCCTCGCGGGAAGGGTAGATGCCTTCCTGTGCGTGTCGCAGCGCACTCTCGTTGAAGTCGGTGGCGTAGATCTGCGTGCGATCGTAGAGTCCGGCTTCTTCAAGCAGGATAGCCAGTGAATAGACCTCTTGCCCGTGCGCGCAGCCGGCTTGCCAGATATTGATCTGCGGATAGGAGGCGAGTACGGGGAAAACCTGTTCGCGCAGCGCGAGGAAAACATCGGGGTCGCGGAACATCTCTGATACCGGAACCGACAGTCCCTCGAGCACCACAGGCAGAAAATCCTGCTCATGCAGCACGCGCGTGGTGAGGGCACTCACCGTATCGATTCCCTGTGCGTGCACGAGTTGAAGCACGCGACGCTTGAGTGAGGCAGGGGCGTACTGGGTGAAGTCATACCCGTGCCGCAGTTTCAACGCGCGCACGAACAACTCAATCTCGATGTCCTCGAGCGAGGTATCCGGTGCCTGTGGCTGGTCGGCCAACCTGCTCATCGGTGCAGCCATACGTGCATCATCGAGGAGAGCTTGTCGATGTCGATGGGCTTGGACAAATAGTCGTTCGCGCCGGCCTCAAGGCACTTCTCGCGGTCGCCGCGCATGGCTTTGGCGGTCAGCGCGATGATCGGCAGCTTCGCCAGTTGTGGTTGTGCGCGGATCTCGCGAATCGTGTCGTAGCCGTCCATCACCGGCATCATCACGTCCATCAGCACGAGCTCGATGTCATGGTGGTCAGCGAGAGCCTTGAGCGCCTTCTGGCCGTCCTGGGCCATCGTCACGTGCATGCCCCAGCCACGCAACACTTTGGACAGGGCAAACAAATTGCGCATGTCGTCATCGACCAGCAGTACTTTGCGGTCCCGCAGGGAGCTGCTATCCGGCTTGGCGAGTGCTGCGTGCGCCGATGTTGCGGTGGCCGTGACGCCGACCGCAGCACGCTGCGCCCGCGCACCCTGGATACTGTGCAGGAACAGGCTGACTTCGTCGAGCAGGCGTTCCGGCGAGCGTGCGCCCTTGATGACGATACTGTCGGTGTATTGGCGCAGCTTGAGGCTTTCCTCGCGACTGAGTTCGCGGCCGGAATAGACCACCACCGGCGGGATCCTGCCGTTGGAGGACAGCTGTTCGAGGAATTCGATGCCCGACATGCCGGGGAGGCCGAGGTCGAGCACGACGCAGTCATAGGTCGTGCTGGCCATGCGCTCCTGCGCTTCTTCGGCGCTGCCGGCCTCGTCGATAGTGACGTCATCGTTGCGCAGTAGCGTGCGCATGGCGGCGCGCGAGTCCGCATCGTCATCGACGATCAGCAGATGGCGCATGTGGCCTTCGGCGAAATGCAGCAGGCGGTCGAAGGCGTCGCCAATCGCTTCGCGGCTCACCGGCTTGGTAAGAAAGCCTACTGCGCCGAGTTCGCGACCACGGTTGGCCTCGTCAACGGCCGAGATGAAATGCACAGGCACATGCCGCGTGGCAGCGTTTTCCTTCAGCCGCTCGATCACCGTCCAGCCGTCCATGCCTGGCAGCATCACATCGAGCAAGATGCCGGTAGGGCGGTAGTGCGCAGCCAGTTGCAGTCCGGATTCTCCATCTGCCGCCGCCAGCACGCGATAACCCTTGCGGCGAACCATGTCGGCGAGGATGCGTGCGAACACCGGGTCATCCTCAATGATCAGGATGATGGTATCGCCTGGGTTGATGCTGTCACGGTCATCTTCAATGGTCTCCGGCAGCAAGGCGGAGGTCATCGCCGGGCGCACCGGAGCGGGCGCTGGCGCGGCGGTGGGTGTGGCAGCGATCTGTCCCGAAGGGCCAGCCAGGGGCAGCAGAATGGTGAAGGTGCTGCCGTGGCCTGCGTCGCTATGCAGAACGATGTCGCCATCGAGCAACTCGGCGATGCGCTTGGAGATCGTCAAACCCAGGCCGGTACCGCCGTACTGACGACTGGTACTGGCATCGACCTGTTCGAACGCCTGAAAAATCTTCTGCGCCTTCTCGTGCGGAATACCGATGCCAGTGTCGGTCACAGCAATGGCAACGACTTCTTTGTCGCGCAACGACGCCGGCATGGCGATCGCGGCAGAGGGGCGTTCGATGCGCACGGTCACCGAGCCGCGATGGGTGAACTTGAACGCGTTGCCAACGAGGTTGTTGGCGATCTGCTCCAGCTTGTTGCCATCAGTGCGTAGGGTGGCAGGCAGGCTTGGGTCGATCTGCACGATGAAACCGAGCTGCTTTTCCTGCGCGACGTGATTGAACGTGCGCATGAGCGCGCGCTCGAGGTCGGCGAGCGGAAAGTCATCCAGTACCACGTCCATCTTGCCGGCTTCGACCTTGGACAGATCGAGGATGTCGTTGATCAAGCGAAGCAGGTTGGTGCCAGAGTCGTGAATGATGCGCGCGGACTCCACCTGTTCGTCGTCGAGGTTGCCTTCGCGGTTATCGGCCAGGCTGCGTGAGAGGATCAGCAGGCTGTTGAGCGGCGTACGCAGCTCGTGCGACATGTTGGCGAGGAACTCGGACTTGTACTGGCTGGCGCGGGCCAGCTCTTCCGCCTTTTCCTGTGTTTCATGCTGCAGCGTTTCCAGCACGTGCTTCTGCTGGTTGAGGGTGTCGGTCTTCTGGCGCAGCTCTTCGTTGGATGCTTGCAGCTCCTCAGTCTGCACGCGCAGTTCTTCTTCCGACGCGAGCAAACGCTGCGACTGCTCCTGCAGCTCGTGAGTCTTGGCGTTGAGTTCTTCGTTGGTGACCTGCAGATCCTGCTGCTGGCGACGCAGAATGTCTTCGGAAGCGCGCAGTTCGTCCGCCTGCTCACTGGTACGCTGGAGCAGATCCTGCGTGCGGATGGCGCGGCCGAGGTTCTCCAGCGACAACGAGGCGATCGGCAACAATTCGTCCAGCAAGCGCTGCTGCGGATCGGTGAAGTGATGGAAGCTCGCCAGTTCCAGCACGCCAAGCAACTTGCCGCGCAGAATCAGCGGCATCACCGCGATGGTGCGGGGCGGCGCTTCGCCGGTGCCCGAGTGGATGCGCACGTAGTTGTCGGGCACATCTTGCAGCGTGATGGGCTTCTGTTCGACGGCGCATTGGCCCACGAGACCCTCGCCCAGCGCGTACTCGGTGCTCAGGTGCTTGCGTTGCTGATAGCCATAGCTGCCCATCAAGTGCAGTCGCTGGTGCTCCTCGTCGAAGCGATAGAACACGCCGACGCCGCATTCGAGCAGTGGCCCCAGGGTGCCGGTGAGCTGCTCGGCAAACTCGCGCTCGGTTTCCACTTTTTGCAGGTCGCTGGCGATCTGCGATACCTGCGTCTTCACCCAGGTCTGGGCGGCCGTTTCGATCGCCATCTGCTTGAACACGTACAGGCCACGCGCGATTTCACCGATTTCGTCGCGACGCTCCAGCTGCCGGATCTCCACGGTGTGGTCGTGGTTCGCCAGGCGCGTCATCAGGTCAGTCATGCGGCGAATCGGCCGCGTGATGAGGCGAAGGGTCATGTAGACCACCGAACCGCCTAGCAGAATGGAAAGCACAAGGGTGACCCAGATACTTAACCGAACCTCGGTCACATCCCGATGCTGGGCCTGTTCCCGCTGGTCAAGCAGAGTGCGCTCCGTGTCGTCCATGGTGTCGAGCACGGCAAGTATGTCTTCGACGGAGATGGTGCGTCGGCTGAGATACTGATTCTGGACGCGAGCGCGTTCGAGTGCGGCCTCGGCAGTGTCGGGGGCATGGGTGGCCTGGATCGGCTCGATGCCGTTGTGCTGCGCCTCCTTCTGCCACTGGTCCACCATCGACTGAAGATGGTCGATGCGCACCTGTTGTATCGGGTTATCGCTGGTGAGGTTGCGCAGATCGGCAATGTCTTTGCCCAGGGCAGTGTTTGCCTTCTGGTAATCGGCAAGCTCGCCTCCCTCCGGGTTCAGCAGGTAGCCGCGTACGGCGACCTGGCTGGCCTGCAGGTGCTCGAAGACGTCGTCGATCTTTGCGCGCACGTCATAGGTGTGCCTCGACCAGTGCGCGCTGACATCCTGTCGGCCCAGCGATTTCAGCGTAAAAGTGCCGCAGACCACAAACAGCAGGACGAGCGTGGCGATCGCAATGAGGATCTTCCACTGCATCGGCTGGTGGGCCAGCCAGGAATAGCGGGTTTTCGGGGCGGCCATACGTCTTCACAGGTGTCAGGGCCGGGCAGTTCTGCCGGGCCGGGGCGGATTGCCCTCAGGGTATCCGCAGTTTTGTGAAGGCGATAGCTGATCTTGGAGCCCGTTTACGCGGAGATCGTAAACAGGCGCTTAGGTCGCGTTGGCGTGTTTGCGACGCCATGACGGGCGAACGATGGTGCCGCGGCGCAGCGCCACGATGAGCAGCAGCACCGAGCAGGCAGAGCATAGGGTCAATGCGACCACCGAGGCTTCCGCGCCAAACACGCCGCCACTCAGCCAGTCCGGGCCGCTGCGGGTGGAGACGAGCCAGCCATGCGCTTCCGTGCCCGATACGGGGATGCCGTAGACCGTGCCCTGCATGACGTTCCAGGCCGCATGCAGGCCAATGCATGGCCACAGCGAACGCGTCACGTGATAGAGCAGGGCCAATAGCACACCGGCTTCGATGGCGATAGCGAGCGAGCTCCACAACGTGGCGCCGGGGTTGAAAATGTGGGCAGCTCCGAAAAACAGCGCCGAGATGCCGAGGGCCCACCAGGTGCCCAAGCCCTCTTCCACGGCGCGGAACAACACGCCACGTGTGACGATCTCTTCGCCGATACCAGCGCCCAGGCCGGTGGTCAGCACGGCAGGGAGCCAGTTCACCGATGGGTTGGTACCGGTGACGTGATAGCTCCCGGCCAGCCAAAGCACGAACACAACGGCGCTCATGAGCAACACCCCGAGCAACAGCCCTGCGAGGCCCAGTTTGGGGGCATCGTGGGCCGCGAACTCGTCCATCGAGCGGCGTTCGATGGCCTTCACCAGCACGGTGTAAGCGAGCACGGAGGGGATCAGTTGCACGGCAAGGATGCCGAAGGCGCGCGTCAGCCTCGGTACCCCGGGGCCCATGATGCCCATGGCATCGACGCCCATGGACGTCAGCTTGATCAGCACCAGGTAGAGCGCTGCGAAGAACACGATGCGACCGAAGGGGGAGAACACGACCCAGCGTTGCCAGGGCGTAGCGGTCACGGGCGTGGTGAAGGCAATGGGTTGGGCTGGCATGCGGCTGGGTATCCCTGGATGTATCGATAAGGCTACCAGTGCGGATACCGCGGCGAATACGTGCCGGCCGTCATCCCACGGCTTGCGTGGGAATGACAGCCTCAGGCCGTTACAAGTCGACCGATGTGGCGTGCTCGCGCGTGGCCGAGAATCGCACCGCCGGCGAGCGCTCCTGCGCCAGCTGCAGGTTCACGCGCGAGGGCGCGAGATAGACCAGCTGGCCCGCTGCGTCGATGGCGAGGTTGTTGGCGTTCTTTTCGCGAAACTCTTCCATCTTCTTTGCGTCGTCGCAGTACACCCAGCGCGCGGTGGCCACGGTGACCGGCTCGAAGGTGGCGTCCACGCCGTACTCGTCCTTCAGGCGATACGCCACCACGTCGAACTGCAGTACGCCGACCGCGCCCAGGATCAGGTCGTTGCTCATCAGCGGACGGAAGAACTGCGTCGCGCCTTCCTCGGAAAGCTGGGCCAGACCTTTCTGCAACGCCTTCATCTTCAGCGGATCACGCAAACGTGCGCGGCGGAACAGTTCCGGCGCGAAGTTGGGGATGCCGGTGAAGCTCACGATCTCGCCTTCGGTAAACGTGTCGCCGATGCCGATGGTGCCGTGGTTGTGCAGGCCGATCACGTCGCCGGGGTACGCGTTCTCCACGATTTCGCGATCGCTCGCCATAAAGGTGAGCGCGTTGGCGATGCGCACATCTTTGCCGGTGCGTGTCTGCATCATCTTCATGCCGGCGTTGTACGTGCCTGAGCACACGCGCATGAAGGCGATGCGGTCGCGGTGCGCCGGATCCATATTCGCCTGGATCTTGAAGACGAAACCGGTGAGGGCTTCTTCTTCCGGCTTCACCTCACGCGTCAGCGTGGCGCGCGACTTGGGTGACGGCGCGTGTTCGACGAAGAAGTCGAGCAGCAACTGCACGCCGAAGTTATTCACGGCCGAGCCGAAGAACACCGGCGTCAGCTTGCCGGCGAGGTACTGTTCGATGTCGAATGGATGCGAGGCGCCTTGCACCAGCTCCAGTTCGTCGCGGAGTTCCGCGAGCGCTTCGGCGCCGATGGCGGCTTCCAGGCCGGGTGCGTCCAGGCCCTTGAAGATGGTCGAATCCTGGCGCGTGAAATTCTTGCCCTGCTCGAACACATGCACTTCATCGAGCATCAGGTGATACACGCCCTTCAGGCGCTTGCCCATGCCGATCGGCCAAGTGAGCGGCGCGCAGGCGATGCCCAGCACGGACTCCACCTCGTCCAGCAGTTCGATCGGCGAGCGACCTTCACGGTCGAGCTTGTTGATGAAGGTCATGATCGGCGTGTCGCGCAGGCGGCACACCTCCATCAGCTTGATGGTGCGTTCTTCCACGCCCTTGGCGCAGTCGATCACCATCAATGCCGAGTCCACCGCGGTCAGCACGCGGTAGGTGTCTTCCGAGAAGTCGGCGTGGCCTGGGGTGTCGAGCAAGTTGACGATGCGGCCCTCGTAAGGGAACTGCATCACCGACGAGGTCACCGAAATGCCGCGCTCCTTTTCCAGCGCCATCCAGTCGGAGGTGGCGTGGCGGGCCGCCTTGCGGCCCTTCACCGAACCGGCCATCTGGATGGCACCACCGAACAGCAGCAGCTTTTCGGTCAGCGTGGTCTTGCCCGCGTCAGGGTGGCTGACGATGGCGAAGGTGCGGCGGCGGCGGGTTTCGGTGAGATGGGCGGACATGCAGGCGAATCGGCAGGAAGGCTAGCCCACAATGATAGCGTGGAACGGCCTTTCGGCCGCGCCGTGCCTGCTGAGAGCGCTCTGTAGCTCAGTTCTGTGGCAGAGGCTTCAGCGCCAGAACCACTGGCGCGGTCTCTGGGCGCCCCATCTGGCGCAGCCAGCGGTAGTGCGAGGCCAGGCCAGAACCAAACGAGCTATTCGCGTGGTACGGCACACCGTATTCCCGACAGGTCGCCTCCACGACCCGCGAGATGGCCGGGTAGTGGACGTGGCTGATGCGCGGAAACAGATGGTGCTCCACCTGAAAATTCAGGCCGCCGACCAGCCAGGTGATCACGCGGCTGTTGCGGGAGAAATTCGCCGTGGTTTCCAGCTGGTGGATGGCCCACGGGGTATTCATACGCCCTGGTTCGCTCGGCGCAGGGAATGCGGCCTCTTCTACGGCGTGTGCCAACTGGAACACCAGGGCGAGTTGCAGCCCGGCCACGATGGCGACCACGGCGTAATAGAGCAACACCGCGCCCAGTGAATGAAACAGCAGCGGCAAGCCGAGTGCGAGGGTGAAGAAGACCAGCTTGCCCAGGATGAAACCCGCCAGATCCTTGCCGCGTGGCCGCGGGAAGCGGCGCTTGCCGATGGTGCCGGTGATGACGTCGCGAAAGTCGTCATGCAGATGCCAGCTCAACGCCGTGAAACCATAGAGCACCCACAGGTACAGGTGCTGCCACCGATGGTGCCTATAGTGCTTCTGCTGCGGCGAAAACCGCGCTAGCGCACCCAGATTGATGTCGCTGTCGTAGCCATCGATATTCACGTAGGTGTGATGGAAGTGCGCGTGCTTCCAATGCCACACGTACGAGCTGCCGCCGACCAGATCCAGCGTCATGGCCATGCATTTGTTGACCCAGCGACGATCTGAATAAGCCTGGTGACCGGCATCGTGCTGAATATTGAAACCGATCTGTGCGGTTGCCACGCCCAGCACGATGCTGAGCAGCAGACCCTGCCACCAGGTGGCGGCGAAGAAAACCAGCAGCACGTAGGACACGGCGAAGGTGGCAAGGATGATCGCCGTCTTGCGGTACATGCGCGCGTTGTCACGCTGTTTTTGCCCGTTCTGTTTGAACAGTGCGTCGACACGCCGCCGCAGCTCACGCTGGAACGTATTGTCGCCGTTGAACTTGAGCCGATCCGTGGAAGCATCTGCAGACGAAGGCCGAGCAGCGTCTGCCGCTCGGTGGGATGACTCAGGGGACATGCGATGCACTCGGGAGGAATACCTGCATGCTAGCCCATGCGCTGTAATGCTTTGTTGGTCCTGGTCGTTGTTGGCCCTAATCGCGGATCAGCAGATCCTCATAGAACGCACCATAAGCTTCGGTCGGATGAGCAATCTGGATCTCAAGGATCCACAGCCCGTCGGATGGACGCTCGCCGTACTCGCCCAGGTCGCCGGCCTTGTGCACCGAATGGGGAAAGTCGCTGACGCGATGTCCCTTGATCTCGTGGTTGAGCCGCCAGCCCATCGCCTGGGCGCGCTCCTCGGCAAACGCATAGAGGGCTTCGCCACTGAGGCCCTGCTGCCGCCATGCGGCGGCGGTCAGGTGGAACAGTTCGCGTGCGGCATCGGCGCAGGCCTGTTTTTCCGGGGCGTGGCCCACCACGAAGGTATCGCCCGCATCGCCTTCATGGCCCTTGAAGACAAGGCCAAGATCGATGAAGTAGATGTCGTTCTCGCCCAGTCGCACCGGCTCTGAGCGCTCACGGTAGGTCTTGGTGGTGTTGCTGCCGATGCGGATGAGCACCGGGTGCCACAGTCGCTCCATGCCCAGGGCCTGGAACACCTCCATGGCTTCGGCCTTGGCCTCTTCCTCGGTGATGCCCGGGCGCATGCGCTCGCGGATGCCGTGCAGCGCGGTCCACGTACGCTCGCGCGCATGGAGTAACTGTTCCGGATCGAAGGAGGTGCCTACGGCTTCCTGGGGAAGGGCTGTCATGAGGGGCCAGATGTCGCGGGTGGGATAAAAAGCATGGCACAGGGCTGCGGCAGGCGCAGGAGCCACTCGTCATGAAAAATGCTCAGGCCAGCGCGACCAGTACCAGGCCGATCAGCGCCGGCAGACCCTGGATCCACAGAATCTTGCGTGAGGCTGTCAGTCCGCCGAACAGGCCGGCGAGGAGCACGCAGCCCAGGAAGAACAGTGTGATGGCCCGGCCGGCATCGCCCAGCCACAGTCCCCACAACAGGCCAGCGGCGAGGAAGCCGTTATACAGGCCCTGGTTGGCCGCCAGCGCCTTCGACTGCTCAGCGAACTCCTTGGTCAGGCCGAAAGCACGCCGGCCTGAGGGGCGCGTCCACAAGAACATCTCCAGCACCAGAAACCAGATGTGGAGCAGGGCGACGAGGGCAACGACGAGGTGGGCGGCGAGGGACATCGGTATCCGAAGGGCGGCGGAGTGGGAGGCGCAGTGTTGCAGCCCGGTATCTGCCTCGTAAATCCTTGGGTTGCTAACACTTCCGGCCAGTGGCTGTAGCCCGGTCCGCGGCGTAGCGTGAAGAAGCTGGGTCCGAGGGAGCAGCGCCCACAGGACAACGACGTCTCCAGGGGACATGGGTATCGCCCGGCCATTCCAACCTCTGGGAGCCATGTCATGAACAAGCCACTGTCCGCAGGCCTATGCCTGCTTTTGCTGTTTCCGCTGGGCGCGATGGCCGACGGGCCGTTCGACGGCACCTGGAAGATCGACATGAGCAAGGTGCAGATGCCCAAGAAGCCTGACGTGCTCGTGCTCAAGGACGGCATGTATGCGTGCAACACCTGCGTGCCGCCGGTGAGCATCAAGGCCGATGGCCAGGATCATCCGATTACCGGGCATCCCTATCTCGATTCCATGGCGATCCAGGTGGTGGACGCGCATACCGTCAAGGAGACCGACAAGAAGGGCGGCAAGGTCGTCGCTACCACCACCACGACCGTGACGCCTGATGGCAAGGCGGCGCATTTTGAGTTCAGCGACAGCAGTAACACCAATGGCGCGCCAGTGACCGGTAGTGGCGAGCTCAAGCAGGTTGCCGCCGGGCCGACTGGTTCCCATGCGATATCCGGCTCCTGGGTCACGGCCACTATCGCCAACATGTCCGACAACGGCACCGAGCTCACCTACAAGGAAGAGGGCGGCGTGCTGGACATGACCACGCCCACTGGTCAGTCGTATGCAGCCAAATTGGACGGCACCGAGGCACCGTATAAGGGCGATCCGGGCATCAACAGCGTCACCGTAAAGCAGGCCGGCAAACTGTCGATGGTGGAAACCGACAAGCGGGACGGCAAGGTGGTGGGTGTGCTCACGTCCACGGTTTCGGCGGATGGCAAGCACATGAGCATGATTTTTGACGACAAGCTGCGTAACCGCACCATGTCCTTCGTGGCTGTGAAGCAGTGAATGCTTCTGCCGCGTCCGGTGCAGCTTAGGCTGGGCGCGGAAAGCCCGTGGTTTCAGGCGAAACCTTCTATTTTTAGATGAAAAGGTCGATGGCTAGATGCATAGACGTTTAGACGTCTATTGACACGGTCATTCGCGGCCGTTAGATTCCTCCCTACTCATCGAGACCGGCGGAGGGACAGGCCCTTTGAAGCCGGGGCAACCTGCGGAATTTTCCGCGACGGTGCCAATTCCTGCGGTAACGCCCTAGGGCGCACGCCGCGAGATGAGGGCAAATCCGCACCGCCGCGCCTCGTGCCGGCCGTGTGTTGCCCGCCTCTCCGGTCCGCAGGTCGATGCCGACCGGAGAAGAGCCAGATGTCCAGCCAGCCGCAAACAGCCCCGTCCGTCACACCCGCCCCCGCCGTGGTGTTTGGCGGCATGCGGCCGGACCTGACCACCCAGCGCTGCACCCGCCGCCTGGTCATCACACCCAAGTACGGCAGCGCGCCCTGCGAGCTGGAAGTGAGCTACTTGTGGTGTGGCGCGCCGGACGCTCCGACCGTGATCGTGCAGGGCGGCATCTCGGCTACCCGCGACGTGGTGGCACTGGACGACGAAGCCGCTCCCGGCTGGTGGCAGGCCCAGGTGGGCCGTGGGCAGCCGCTGGATCTGGATCGCTTCCGCGTGCTCTCCATTGACTGGATCACCCCGGCCAGCCTTGCTGGCGTCCAGGCCGTATCCAGCGAGGATCAGGCCGATGTGCTCGCCGCGCTGGTGGAGGCGCTGGGCATCAACCGCGTGCACGCCTTTATTGGCTCGTCCTATGGCGCAATGGTCGCGCTGGCCTTCGCCGCCCGCCATCCGTATGCCCTGGGTCGCCTGGTGCTGCTGGCCGGTGCGCACCGGCCGCATCCGCTGGCAACGGCGCAGCGCTCGGTACAGCGCGGCATCGTGCGGTTGGGGTTGGAGAGCGGTCAGGCCGACCAGGCGCTGGCCTTGGCCCGCCAGCTCGCCATGACCACCTATCGCGGCAGCGAGGAGTTCGCCAAGCGCTTTACCGCCGCACCGGAGTTCCGCGACGGCCGGTTCCACTTTCCGGTGGAGGATTACCTCGAACACGCAGGGCGCCGCTTCGTCGAGCGTTTCGACGTGGAGCGCTTCCTTGCCCTGTCCGAATCGATCGACCTGCACGACGTGACGCCCGAACAGGTCGCTGCGCCCGCCACGCTGATCGGCTTCCCGTCCGACCGCCTGGTGCCGCTGGCTGATCTGTGCGAGTTGCAGCGCCGCCTGCATGGCCCGGCCACGCTGGAAGTGGTCGAGTCGCCCTACGGCCACGATGCTTTCCTCAAGGAAACCGACCGCCTCGCGCCGCTGCTGCGCGATGCGCTGGCCGGTTGTTGACCCCGAATCCAAAGACGCGATACGCACGGAGATCCACCATGAGCGACACCACCGTCCCCTGTACCCCGCCGGGCTTGAACACCCGGGCCGTGCGCGCCGGCATCGAGTCCGATACCCAGCATGGCGCCGTCGTGCCGCCGTTGCATCTGTCCACCAACTACGCGTTCGAAGGCTTCGGCAAGAAGCGCGCCTATGACTACTCGCGCAGCGGCAACCCTACGCGTGATCTCCTGGGCGAAGCCTTGGCCGAACTGGAGCAGGGCGCGGGCGCCGTGGTGACGGCCAGCGGTATGGCGGCCGTGGCGCTTGCCTTGGAACTGGTGCCAGCGGGCTCGCTGGTGCTTGCCGCGCACGATTGCTACGGCGGCACCTGGCGCCTGCTGGACGCCTGGGCGAAAAAGGGTCGGTTCCAGGTCAAGTTCGTCGACCTCACGAACAGCCATACGCTGGCCGAAGGCCTGGCGTTGAAGCCGTCGCTGGTGTGGGTGGAAACGCCGTCGAACCCGCTGCTGCGCATCACCGACATCCGCCATGTGGCGCAGGCCGCGCACGCGGTGGGCGCGTTGGTCGTGGTGGACAACACCTTCCTGTCGCCCGCCCTGCAGCAGCCGCTGACGTTGGGCGCCGACGTCGTGGTGCACTCCACCACGAAATACATCAACGGCCACAGTGACGTGGTGGGCGGTGCTGTCGTCGCACGCGATCAAGCTGTGGCGGATCAGCTCAAGTGGTGGGGCAACTGCAATGGCCTCACCGGTGCGCCGTTCGACAGCTTCCTCACCTTGCGCGGCCTGCGTACGCTGAACGTGCGTCTTCGTCAGCACCAGGAGAACGCTGTTCGTATCGCGGAACGTTTGGACGGCCATGCGGCCGTGCGCAAGGTGTATTACCCCGGTCTTGAAAGCCACGCCGGCCACGCGCTTGCAGCGCGTCAGCAGCTGGGTTTCGGTGCCATGCTGAGCTTCGAGATTGAAGGCGGCGAGGAGCAGGTGGCAGCCTTTGTGGAAGGCGTTCAGTACTTCTCGCTCGCCGAGTCACTGGGCGGTGTGGAAAGTCTGGTGGCGCATCCCGCCTCGATGACGCATGCATCCATGGCGCCCGAAGCGCGCCGTGCGGCAGGCATCGCCGATACGCTGTTGCGCTTGTCGGTGGGTATCGAAGACAGCGATGACCTGTTGCGTGATATCGACGCCGCATTGGTGCGCGCCGAGGCAGCCGCCCACCTCAAACGCCGGGTGAGTGCATGAGCGCGGTGCTGGCGGCGGAGGCTGCGAGCGCATCGAAATCACAGGAGTCGCCCGCTATCGCAGCAGTCCTGCTGGGCACGGGCGTCGTCGGTGGCGCATTTCTCAAATTGCTCAATACGCCGGCCGCTGGATCTATCCGGCTGGTCGGCGCCGCGAATTCACGCCGTCAGCAGACGCAGACAGAACAGTTGGCCGATCGCACCTTGCGCGAAAAGCTCAAGATGCACGGTGATGCGCGCAATGACGGTGTCTTGCTGGGCGCACTCGACGCTCACGATGCCTCCGTAAAGGTGATCATCGACGCGACCGCCAGCAGCACGCTGGCCTTGCGTCATGCGGAATGGCTGGCAAGCGGCTATCACGTTGTCACGGCCAACAAGTCGCT
Source organism: Dyella sp. ASV24 (assembly GCF_016428905.1). Classification (GTDB taxonomy): domain Bacteria; phylum Pseudomonadota; class Gammaproteobacteria; order Xanthomonadales; family Rhodanobacteraceae; genus Dyella. Next base: position 38,034 of record NZ_JAELTQ010000022.1, read on the forward strand.
GGCAGGTGGTGATCTGCCGGGTTGGCGGACGCTGCAGGCAGCGTTGGCGAATGGTGGCCGCTATGGTGATTCCGCCACGGTCGGGGCAGGGCTGCCGGTGATCTCCACGTTGCGTCGTCTGCGTCAATGCGGCGATGCGCTGCTGACGCTCGAAGGCGTGTTCTCCGGATCGCTGTCGTACCTGTTCAACCAATATGACGGTAGTCAGCCGTTCTCCGCGCTGCTGCGCCGGGCGCGTGAACTGGGCTACACCGAACCCGATCCGCGTAGCGATCTTTCCGGCGAAGACGTGGCGCGCAAGCTGCTCATCCTTGCGCGATGCGCAGGTTTTGCACTGCGTCCGGACGAAGTGGAGGTCGAGAGCCTGGTGCCGGAGAACCTTCGCGGCCTCGACGTGGAAGCCTTCCTGTCACGCCTTGAGGAACTGGACGGCCCTCTCGCCACACGCTTCGCCGAAGCGAAGGCTCGCGGCGGTGCGCTGCGTTTTCTCGCGCGCCTCAACCAGCGTGGGCGTGCTCGCGTCGGCCTGGTGGAAGTGCCGGCCACGCATCCGGCCACGCGGCTCTATGGCACTGACAATCAGTTTGCACTCAGCACGACGCGCTACAACACGCAGCCTTTGGTGATCCAGGGGCCGGGTGCGGGGCCGGAAGTGACAGCGCAGGCGCTGTTGGGGGATGTGCTGGCGCTTGTTTGAGCGCGTTGCAAGGACAGGATTGCGTCGTCCTTATAACGAGACTCTTTACAGGACTTTATTGATCCCAAGTCTTATAAAGAGAAAAAAGTAAGAGATTGGCCAGAACAAAAAGAACTTCAACTTACCGGACGACACGTTATGAAGCGTGTTGTAGAGAGGATGCCATTCAATCAGTTTGCGGAGGACGCAACGATTGAGGTAGAAGCCTGCGGCAAAGTAACCAAAGAAAGCCAGGTTGCCGAACAAGTTCGAGTGCAGCGATGCTGCAAGCACGACTGCTAAAACAAAGCCACCTAAGCATGCTGCCCATCGAAGAAAGGCTGCCCGAAGCCGCATCGTGTTCTGTTGGGATCCGATATCGTTTGATGTGTCCATTGGGTGAATTGCCTGTCCGTTTCAGTGAATACGGATTCTCTTAGTAAGTGAACGACGCGACACTTGAGAACTGACTGAAAAGTGTCTAAACAAAAAACGCGCGGCTCATCACCGCGCGTTTTCTATTTCATTCAATGGCGCTTGTCGTTCAATCGTGCACGTGCGGATTCGCCTCAGCCTCTTCCACTGACGGCGTGCGCCAGCCAGACTTCACGCCCCACACATAGAACACCAGGCCTACGACGGCGACCACAGCCAGATCCACGCCATAGCTCAGCGTGCCGTTGCCACCGAAATCCGTGCTGCCCATCCACGACACCAGTGCCAGCGTCGGCAGGTAGAAGATCAGCCACCACGCGCCCTTCAGTTGGCGACCGAAGTCGTGCCAGTTCGCCCTGAACTGATAGAACAGATACACCGGCAGCGCCACCACCATCAGCAGGATGATCTCGCCGGTCAGCGGCCAGCGAGCCCAATACAGCAGCTCTGTCGCCATGATGAAGGCCACGCCCGCCAGGATCGGCAGGCCCGCGATGCGCAGCGGACGATGCAGGCTCGGCGCCGTGCGACGCAGCGTCATCGCACTCACGGGACCGGTCAGGTACGAAATGATCGTCGCCACCGAAATCACCGCCGCCAGCGTGCCCCAGCCGCGGAACTTGAACAGGAACAGATAGGACACGGCAAGGTTGAACCACATCGCCGGGCGCGGCACGCCCCACTTCGGGTGAATGCGGCCAAGAATCTTCGGCAAAGTGCCGTTGCGTTCCATGCCGTAGATCATGCGTGCGGTGGTGGCGGTATACGTCATGCCCGTGCCGCTGGGGCTGATGAACGCATCCACGTACAGCAGCATGGCCAGCCAGTGCAGGTTGACGATGATCGCGAGCTCGGCAAACGGCGAACGGAAATCGATGCCGTGCCAACCCGCCTTTGCGAGCAGGTCCGGCGGCACCGCGCCGAGGTAAGCGACCTGCAAAATCACGTACACCACGGTAGCCAGCAGGATCGAGCCGATCACTGCGAAGGGAATGCTCTTGCCCGGGTTGCGCGCTTCGCCCGCCAAGTTCACTGGACTCTGGAAGCCGTTGAAGCTGAAGACGATGCCTGCCGTGGCGACCGCGGTCAGCACCGCCGCGAAGTCGATGGCGTGAGCATCGCCATGTACGCCCACCGAGAAGTTTTCGCTATGGAAGCCGCTAGCGATAAGCGCCAGTCCGGTGGCAGCCGGCACGACCAGCTTGAACACGGTGATGAGCGTGTTGGAGCGCGCGAAGAGCTTCACGCTCCAGAAGTTGACCAGGAAGTAGATCAGCACGAGCACTGCGGCGATGTAGAGGCCTGGCAGCGTGAGTTCGCCGTGACCATCGGGCATGTGTACATACAGATCCTGTGCCCACTTCCACGGCCAGGAGGCCATGTATTGCACAGAGGCTTCCGCCTCCACAGGGATCACCGAGACGATCGCGATCCAGTTGGCCCAGGCGCCAATGAAGCCGACCAACGAGCCGTGCGAGTAGTGGCTGTAGCGCACCATGCCGCCGGACTCGGGGAACATCGCGCCCAACTCGGCATAGGTCAGCGCGATGGTCATGATGATCGCCGCGCCCAATACCCACGCCCAGACGGCGCCGGGGCCAGCCAGGCCAGCCGCGCGCCATGCGCCGAACAGCCAGCCGGAGCCGATGATGGAGCCCAGGCCGGTAAGCATGAGGGCGAACGGGCCGACGTCGCGGCGGATCGGAGATTGAGACATGCAGGTCCCCAGGTCAGTGGATCGACGGGCCGCCTACTGGGCGACACATGTGGCAGCCGCCATCCCGGGCGACACAAGGGGGCGATCATGACAGACCCGTCCTACAGCTGTCAGCCCGTCGGGAGTCACGGCTCGTGGCGCAGCGCAACACGCAGGTCATTGAATCGGCGGTCAAATCAGTACGCCTGCGGATGCTCGCGGGTTCCCGTTGGTGGCGAATTGGCGCGGCGTTGGTGGGCGGCTACCATCGGGGCTTCCCACAAAGGTAGGCGCACCATGATCATCCGTGCGGCAATGCTGGTGGTGATGGCCGCGGCAGTTGCCGCATTCCCGGTGTCGGCAGCGACGCCCTCCAGTGATGCCTCACGCGATGCGCTGAAGCAACGTGCCGAGGCGGGCGATGCCCAGGCACAGGTGGCGTTGGGCAAGGCGTTGCAGGACGACGGTGTGCCGGCCGATAAAACGGCAGGCGCCGAGTGGTATCGCAAAGCCGCGACGGCGGGCAACGCAGAGGGTGCGTGGATGCTCGGCTCGACCACCATGGCCGGCGTGGGCGTAACGCGGGACGTTCCCGCCGCAATCGAGTGGATGCGCAAGAGCGTAAACATCGACCCGAACGGCGATCGCATGGCCGTGCTCGCGGTATCGCTGCTCTCCACCGGTGGCACGCAGGAAGCCTTGCAGTGGGCGCAGAAAGCAGCCGACAAAGGCTCGACCAAGGGCATGGAGGTGCTGGCCATGGCCCGGCTGACTGGCGAGATGGGCGTGCCCAAGGACACGGCACTCGCCGAAAAGCTGATGAATACAGCGGCACAGAAGGGCGACGCCGATGCACAGTTGTCGTTGGGCCAGATCTACCTCACCGGCTTGTTCGGCCGGCAGGACACGACCACCGGCCTGCATTGGCTGCAGACGGCTGCCGATAGTGGCAATGCCAAGGCGGAGGGCACGCTCGCTTACTTCCTTATCACCGGCAAGGCGGGTGTGCCCGTGGACGCGACGCGCGGCGTGGCGCTGGCCCGCAAGGCGATGGCGGCCAACGAAATGCTGGGGCACTACGCGATGGGCGTCGCGTATGTGACGGGTAGCGGCATGGCGGAAAACCCGGCGGAGGGCTGGTACCAGATCTCGCTGGCGCAACGCATGGACAGCCAGCAGCAACTCAAGAGTGCCGCTGACTACCTGGCGAAGGCAGAGGCGAAGCTGACGACCGCGCAGCTCACCGAACTGAAAGTACGGGTGGATGCCGATGCGGCGAAAGTGGCGCCGCCATCCGGTTCGTGAGGAGCGCGCGACTCGTCACCCCAGCTCACGCTGGGATGACGGCTAGAGAAGCGCAGAGATAAGCGAAGACGGCAGTGGGTGGTTGAATGCCGAGGCTCAGCACTCGATGACGTTTACCGCCAGACCGCCGCGCGAGGTTTCTTTGTACTTGTCCTTCATGTCGCGGCCGGTGTCGCGCATGGTGGCGATCACCTTGTCGAGCGACACGCGGTGCTTGCCATCGCTCTTGAGCGCCATGCGGCTGGCGTTGATCGCCTTCACGGATGCCATGGCGTTGCGCTCGATGCAGGGAATCTGCACCAGGCCGCCGATCGGATCGCAGGTCAGGCCAAGGTTGTGTTCCATGCCGATCTCGGCGGCGTTTTCCACCTGCAGCACGTTGCCGCCCAACGCAGCGGTGAGGCCGCCGGCTGCCATCGAGCAGGCCACGCCCACTTCACCCTGGCAGCCCACTTCCGCGCCGGAAATCGAGGCGTTTTCCTTGTAGAGAATGCCGATGGCGCCCGCCGTGAGCATGAAGTCTACGATGCCGTTTTCGTCCGACTTGGGGCAGAAACGGTGGTAGTAGTGCAGCACTGCCGGCACGATGCCGGCTGCGCCGTTGGTCGGCGCGGTGACTACGCGACCGCCTGCGGCGTTCTCCTCGTTCACAGCGAGTGCGTAGAGGTTCACCCAGTCAAGGATGGTCAGCGGATCCTTCAGCGCTGCTTCCGGCTGTGAGCGCAAGTCTTCCGCCATCTGCGGCGCACGGCGCGTCACCTTGAGGCCGCCGGGCAGCACGCCTGGCGAGCGCAGGCCGCGATTCACGCAATCCTGCATGGCCTTCCAGATGGTGAGCAGGCCGGCGCGTGTTTCCGCTTCCGGTCGCCACACCTTCTCGTTCTCCATCATCAGCTGCGCGATGGTCAGCTTGTTCTTCTCGCACAGCTCCAGCAGCTGATCACCGGTGGAGAAGGGGTACGGCTGTTCGGTGGTGTCGGCGACGATGCGGTCTTCGGCCGCCTCGTCGTGGTTGACCACGAAGCCGCCACCCACGGAGTAGTAATCGCGCGTGGCCAACTCATGACCTTCCGCGTCGTAGGCGGAGAAGCGCATGCCGTTGGTGTGGAACGGCAGCTTCTGGCGCTTGTTGAAGACCAGATCGCGCTTTTCGTCGAACTCGATCTCGTGCTTGCCCAGCACCCGCAGGCGGTGGGTGGTGCGGATGCGGTTCAATGTTTCAGGGATGTGGTCGGGGTCGACCGTATCCGGATGCGCGCCTTCAAAGCCCAACAGCACGGCCTTGTCGGTGCCGTGGCCGCGGCCGGTCATGGCCAGCGAGCCGTACAGTTCAGCGCGCACGCGCACCACGCGATCGAGCACGCCTTTTTCCTCCAGCCAGCGCTCGGCGAACCGGGCTGCGGCGCGCATGGGGCCGACGGTATGCGAGGAGGACGGACCAATGCCGATCTTGAACAGGTCGAAAACGCTGACAGCCATGGAGACACGCGGAGTGGGCGGGGAGAACCGCCTATTCTACGCGCGCTGTCGCAGGTTGGTTGCCGCGGCGCAGCGTTGCCCTCGGTGCGCCGGCGTATGGAGGGATCGGATGAAGGGTGCGGAAGGCCTTACGTATGAGCCCCAAGCCCGGCGTGCGCTCCTGTCCGAAGCATCCCTTCATCCGTCCCTAAGCAGGTCTAAACGCGCGTCATGCCGATATGGCATACACGCCGAGGATCAGAACGAGTACCGCACGTTCAGCATGACATTGCGGGGCGCCGAGTAAAGGCCCTGCGCCCAGTACAGGCTGGTGATGTATTTGCGGTTGGTGACGTTGTCGATGTTGAACGTCGTGCTCCAGTGCTGATCGAAGTCGTAGCCCGCCATCAGCCCGAGCACCGCGTAGGAGCCCTGGTTGGTGAAGATCTCGCTGCCATTCAGCGCCACGGCTTGCTGGTCTCGGTAGATACGATCCTGCCAGCGCAAGGTGCCGCCCACGCGCAGGCCGGGCAGGGCGTCGAAGCGGTACGTGGTGTTGAGGCGGAACAGGCGGCGCGGCACGTAAGTGCGCACGTTGTGGTCTTGAGGATCGACCAGGCCGAGCTGGGTATAGCCGCCGCTGACCTGCCAGTTGTCGGTGATCTGGCCGCTCACGTCGAACTCGTAGCCCTTCGAAATGGCGTTGATGCCGGTGTAGTAATCCTGGTTGGTCGCCATGTTGTGGCCGGCGTAGTCCGCCAGGCCGTCCTGGCGCGAGCGGAACAACGCGAAGGTGGCATTGAGGCGGCCGTCGTACCACTCGCCCTTTACGCCGACTTCGAGGTTGGCGCCGGTAACGGGGTCGAGCACCTTGTTGTTGATGTCGGTCTGCGTCTGCGGGTTGAACAGCTTCGCGTAGCTCACATAGGCGGAGTAGTTCTTGGCGAAGTCATACACCAGACCGACGAACGGCGTGCTTTCCGTCTTCTCGTAATTGCTCGGCACGCCATAGTTCTGGCCGTATTGCTCGATGTGTACGAGGCTGGCGCCAGTGATCAGCGTGACTGGATCGGCCAGGCTCCAGCGTGCGGTGGCGTAAAGCGACTTGCGCTTGATGTGGAAATCGCCGTGGCCGTACGAGGCGTCGAACGGCGGCTCCGGATAGTCGCCAGTCCACTCGGTAAGTGGCACCAGCGGCGTGCCGATGCCTTCGCCATAGCTGGACAACTGATGCACGTCGTCCTTCGCCCAGTTCGCACCGAGCACCAACTCGTGCTTGCGGCCGCCGAGTTCGAACGGCCCGGTGGCGTAGAGATCGGCGACGTACTGCTTTTCATTGCTGGTGTAGGCCGAGGGGTAGGAGTAAAGACCCTGGCCCGTTTGCGCATCCGGCGTGCCGTACACGTAGAACAGATTGCTGTTCTCCGCGATGCGGCGGTAGTTGAGCGACCCTTTGATATTCCAGTCGTTGCCCAACTGCTGGGTGAGCTCCACGAAGGTGCGCGTGTCGGCGATGTTCCAACGCGACCAGTCGGCCGAGGTGCTGGTGTCGCGGCTGTAATCCGTGGCCGCGCCGTCGGTGTTGTAGAGCGGCAGTGCGCCCCACATACCGCCGTGGGTCTTGTTCTTCTGATAGGTAACGCCCGCGGTAAGCAGGGTGCTGCTCCCCAGGTCCGCTTCGACGATACCGCCGAGCACCTGCTTGCGCAGGTTGTAGCGGTCCAGATAGCTATCGGTATCCTGGTCGGCGGCAATAAAGCGGCCGCGCACACTGTGCGAGTCGTTCAGTGGTCCGGACAGATCGACGTCCAGACGGCGATTGTCCCAGCTACCTACGGTCAGGCCGACGCTGCCTTCGAAGTCGGCGGTCGGGCGTTTACGCACGAAGTTGATCGTGGCGGAGGGATTGCCGGTGAACGACAGCAGGCCGTTCGCACCGCGCAGCACTTCGATGCGCTGATACAGCGCCGTGTCGATATCACCTTCCTGTTCGCCATTGGCAAAAGGCACGCCCACACCGTCGACCAGGAAGTTGGTGATGTCGAAACCGCGCGCGGTGTAATACGTGCGATCGGTCTCCACGCGCTCCACGTTGACGCCTGTGGTGGTGTCTAGCACGGCGTTGATGTTGGTGAGGTTGAAGTCCTTCATCTGCTGGTCGGTGACCACGCTTACCGATTGCGGTGTTTCGCGCAGCGACAGCGGCAGGCGTGTAGCACCGGACGCCGCTTTGGTGGTGTACGAATCGCCATCGCCCGTCACCGTTGCCGTGGTCTGCACGCCTTCCAGGTTCTTCACCTTGGTGGTGTCCGGTGCGCTGGTGGTGTCGTCGGCATGGAGCACGGGGGCGGTCAGCGCCAGTGATAGCGCTAAGGCGAGACTGCGGAGCGGCAAAGGGCGTCGCGCAGGCGAGGCGATGGACGGCATCAGGATGGCCTTGATGTTTTTAGATAGGGGAAAGGCCCGGGCGGTGTGGCGTCGGGCGGGCCCGCGGGGCCCTTAATTTGTAAATGATAGTTATTATCATTTGAATTTACCAGCCATCACCTGGACCGAGATGACGCGGGGGGGGATGCGCCAGCGTCAAAAGACGGGCGGAGTCGCTGAAACCGAAGTCTTCGAGGTATCTTCCGGCGCCTATGCCGATCCGATACGTGCTTTTCCAGCGGGACTACTGCCACCTGTGCGATCAGGCGCTGGCCGTGATGGCCGAGGCGCGTGCACCGGATTTCGACAGTCAGTGGGTGGACGACGACGAGGCGCTGGAAGCGCGCTATGGCACGCGCGTGCCGGTGTTGCGCGACAGCCTGGACGGGCGGGAGTTGGACTGGCCGTTCGATGCGAAGGCCGTGCAGATATTCGTGCAAGCCTCTGCGTAGGAGTACGCGAGCGCGCTCCTACGCAGAGGTCGCGGATTACTTGGCGGTAAGCACCAAGTGCGCGTTGATCTTCACTTCATTGGCGATCACCGAGGTGTCGGCGTAATCGCCGCCGCCCACGCCAAAGTCCAGACGCTTCACCGCGCCGCTGACGTCCAGGGTGGCGCCTGCGCCCTGTGACTTGAACACCACATTGAGGCTCACCGGCTTGGTCACGCCGCGCAACGTAAGGTTGCCGTCGGCAATCACTTGCGCGCCGTTCTGGCGGAAGCCTGTGGTCACGAAGTGCGCCTTGGGAAACTTGGCTACGTTGAAGAAATCCGAGCCCGGCAGGGCGCCGTCACGATCCTTGTCACCGGTTTTCACGCTGGACAGATCCACGTCCACATCGAACTTCGAGCCGGCGACTTTGGCGGGGTCGTAGCTGATGGCAGCGGTCCACTGACCGAACGTGCCTTCGAACGACTGGCCCTGGAAGCTGCCGGAGAAACCGAGCTTGCTGCCGGCCGGTTGCACGGCGTAGTCGGCGGCGCTGGCGAGACCCGGCAGGGCGAGGGCAAGCAGCAGGGGCGCAAAGCGAAGTGCGTAGCGGTTCATTAGCGTTCTCCTTGAGAAGTCTGGCGCAGGCGTGCAAAGGGGAGCATGCGCCGCAGGGTGTTGTCGCGATCGATCAGGTGATGCTTGAGCGCACCGGCGATATGCAGCACGAGCAGCAGCACGAGGAACCAGAACAGATATTCGTGCACTTCGTGCCAGAGGTGACTCGTGTCGGGATTGGCGGCGGTGAGCGCCGGCAGGTTGAACTGTTTGAAGAACTGCAATGGCTTGCCGACGATCGAGTTGAACCACCAACCGCTCAGCGGCAACGCGGCGACCAACGCGTAAAGCGTGATATGCATGGCGTGCGCAGCAAGATGTTGCCAACGCGGCGCCGGCTCGTCCTTCGGCTGGCGATTGAAGAAGCGCCACAGCACGCGCAGCAGGAACAGCGCCAGCACCGTCAGGCCGATCGACTTGTGCAGCGCCAGCCAGTTGATCTTCTGCATGGGATTACCGGCCAGATCCATGCATAGGCCAAAGATGCCGTTGCCGATGATCAGCAGCGCAATGGTCCAGTGGAAAAACTTGGCGACCGAGCCCCATTGGCGGTCGGTATTGCGAAAACTCATGGCGATTCCTTGTTGCTGCGGTTGGGGTCTTCCTGGATGGCCTCCAGCTCCAGCCACACGCTTACGCTGTGGCCGACGGAGTTGGGCGTCGCGGTGATGCCGTAGTCATCACGCTGCAGCATCACCGTGCCGGAAAAACCTGCGACGGTATGCATGCCATAGATGGTCGTGCCGAGTCGGTTGAAGGTGAAGGGGATATCGATCGCGTGAGTCACTCCGCGCAGGGTGAGGTTGCCGTGCAACAGACCGTGTGTATCGTCCTTACGTTCCACCGACGTGCTGACGAAGTGCGCATAGCGACTCTTCTCCGCATCGAGATAGGCGGGCTTGAGCACGGCGGCATTCCATGAGTCGTCGCCCATGTCCAGGCTGGTCAGGTCGATGTCCAGCTCGGTGGCCGACTGGCTCCAGTCGTCCGCGTCGAACCGTAACCAGCCTTTGGCGATATGCAGGCGCCCGAAAGGTCGCGAAAACCCGTTGTGGTCGATGCTGAAAAGGATCTGGCTGTGCGTAGTGTCGTAGCTGTATGTGACAGGCGCGGCACGCACGGCGGCCAGTGGCGCCAAAGCGCACGAGAGGGCGAGCAGAAGGCAGCTGAAAAGGCGTGACCGTGGCATGCCGGGCAGTCTGGACGATCCTCTGAATCGATGCCAGCCGCTGCCCTCGGAACGGATTGTTTCCCCGCGGGCAACGTTTTCATGACCCTTCCGGGCCCTCGGCCGAACGCCATGCTCGTTCCCGCGGGGCGCGTCTGGCATCATCTGAAGTTCCTGGGGGAAGTGCATGTTGCCGTCCTTGCTGCTTAGCGTCGTCCTGATCATGGGCGCGTCCACGTCAGTGGACGCGGTCGTGCCTGCGGCTGGGCCGGCGCAGGCCACGGTGCCGGCGACCGCCGAGCCTTCAGACAATGCGGCCCTGGCCACACCCCAGTTCCGGCGGTTCGGTACCGGGGATGGTTTGCCGAGCAGCAGTGTCTATACCGTCGTGCAGGCGCCAGACGGCACCATGTGGTTTGGTACCAAGAGCGGCATCGCGCGGTACGACGGTGTGGGCTTCAAAGTGTTCCGCCATGTGGCGGGCGATCCCAAATCGCTGTTCAACAACGGCATCTCGGCGCTGATGTTCGACCACGATGGCCATCTGTGGGCCGCGGGACTGGAAGC
>NZ_JAELTQ010000230.1 GCF_016428905.1 Dyella sp. ASV24
GGTCAGTGCCGTGCTCTGAGCCTGGGCCTTTACCACGCCGACTTCCGGCGGGGGCATCTGCGGCGGACCTTGTTCCTTGCCTTTGCCACAGGCGGCCAGTGAGAGCAGGCCAAGGCACAGCAGGGGTGTGCGCAATGACGTGGACTTCATGTGGGCTCCATTCTTTTCTTTAATGTGGTCGGGGATGCAGCGCGTCGACACCTCTCCAGAGGGGACGACAAATCAATGGCTTGCGACGAACACACAGCGGCCCCGCGAGTCCGGGATCCCGTGGATCGGGAAACACAGGACGGGCGGGGCCCGGAAGCCGTGGCTCGTTCAGGCAGGCGAGCTTGGACTATACCGTACAGTTTACAATTTGTAGAGCCACCCTCACCACGCCTGGCGGGCCTTACGGGCCAATCGGGCGCGCTTCTCGGGCCGTGCTGAGATCAGGTTGCTGTACCCCGTAGGATCGCCGGGTACTAATTTTGGCTGAATTCCGTGAAGGAAGGGTGTCGGCGTCCATGACACCCGCAGAAGTGCGGGGTCCATGGTGCCAGTCCACCGGGGTCAGGGCCTGTGCCGATGGTCCGGTTGCGCGTTGTGGCCACTTGCTAACAACACCCCCGAGATACGGCGAAGTGTGCGAGGGCTTATGTTTTGGTCGGCCGCCGCTGCGATGCGCGCGGGATCGATTTCATCTGCTGCGCTGCAACGTTTTGATGATGCAAGTGCAATGACATACGCCTAGGTATTGCATGGGGTGCGCCACGGGCCCAGCACGACGATTCGTCGGCAACACACGAGCGCGACAAGTCTTTTCGAATACGGGGTAGTGCTTCCCCCGCGCGCCCGGCTGTCACGCCGTTGTTGCGCAAACAGCCTCGCATTGCATTTGCTGCACAGGCGTCATCCCCTGCTACTGGCTGAAGTTCGCCTTTCACAAAGGTGGATTAGGCATGTTACGAGGCGTATCCTTTTGAGGCTTTTTTAGGCTCATTCCGTCTCCCCAAAACAGTAGATGCCATGAACGCGATTCGTGCGGCTAGCAACAGCTCATTCCCCACTGTTGTTTTCGAAGAACTGAAGCAAAGCGGATTTCCTACCGGGCGCCTTGATGAGGCGCAATTTTTTATCAGCGCTTTCTTCTCGCGTATCGCCGACGGCGACCTCGAGCTGCATACCGCCCGCGAGTGGGCCGCGCTGATCGCCGACCTGCTGAACTTCATGCAGCAGCGCAAGCCAGGCCATGCAGCGGTGCGCGTGGTCAACCCGCAGACCGGCCATGCAGGCCGCAGCTATATTGAGGTCGTCACCGACGACATGCCCTTCCTGGTGGATACCGTCACCATGGTGGCGGGCGAAAACCTGCAGATCCACGCCGTGATCCATCCGGTGGTGGAGGTGTCGCGTGACGCCTCCGGCACGCTGCTGAAGATCGGCGCGGCCGACGGCCAGTCGGAATCGGTGATGCATTTCGAAGTCGATCGCGTGGCGAACGACGAAGAGCTCGCCAAGCTCAAGACCCGCCTCGAAGGCGCGCTGGAAGACGTGCGCATCGCCGTGGCCGACTGGAAGAAGATGCGCGATCACGCGCTGGCCATCGCCGCCGATCTGCCGTCGCGCCAGTTGCCGATCGATGCGGCCTCGGTCAAGGAAGCCTCCGAGTTCCTGCGCTGGCTGGCCGACGACAACTTCACCTTCCTCGGTTACCGCGAATACGAAGTGACCGAAGCCGACGGTGAAGAAGTGCTGCGCGCCAACGAAACCTCGGGCGCGGGCATCCTGCACAAGAGCGAACGCTCGCTGGCGCCGCGCTCGCTGCGTTCGCTGGTGGCCAGCGACTTGCCGCAGTCCGGCGCGACCGACGCCATCATCCTTACCAAGACGAACGCGCGCTCGCATGCGCATCGTCCGGGCTACATGGATTACGTCGGCGTGCTCAAGTTCGACGCCAACGGCAAGCCGGTGGCCGAGCAGCGCTTCCTGGGCCTGTTCTCTTCCAACGCTTATATGGCCCGTCCGCAGGACGTGCCGCTGGTGCGCCAGAAGTTCGAGTACGTGATGGAGCGCTCCGGCCTCAAGCGCGACTCGCATTCGGGCAAGGCGCTGCGCCATATCCTGGAGACGTTGCCCCGCGACGAGCTGTTCCAGAGCAGTGACGAAGAACTCTTCAACACCGCCATGGGCACGCTGGAGCTGCGCCAGCGCGCACGCACGCGCATCTTTGTGCGCCGCGACCGCTACGGCCGCTTCGTGACCTGCCTGGTGTATGTCCCGCGCGAGCGTTTCAACACCACGGTACGCGAACGCATCGAGGCCATGTTGAAGGACACCATGCGTGGCGAAAGCCTCGATTCGTCCGTGTTGATGGGCGAAGCCGCGCTGGTTCGCCTGCATGTCGTGGTACGCCCGAAGATCGGCGACCAGGTGCAGTACGACACGGCCGAGCTGGAGAAGGGCGTGGCCGCCATCGTGCGCAACTGGTACGACGACGTGCGCGACGAGCTGGTGCACGCGCTGGGCGACCATGATGGCGTGGTGCTGGCCAACCGTTATGCCAAGTCGATGCCGGCTGGCTATATGGAAGACGTATCCCCGGCCGTTGCCGCACAGGACGTACACCAGCTGTCGCTGCTCAAGGGCGACGACGCGGTGCGCATGTCGTTCTACCACCCGGCGTCCCGCCCGGAAGAGCTGCGCTTCAAGATCTACCGCAGCGGTGGCGACATCGCTCTGTCCGAAGTACTGCCGCAGTTGGAGAACCTGGGTCTGCGCGTGCTCACCGAGCACCTGTACGACATTAATGTCGGCGGTACCCAGCTTTACATCCAGGACTTCGAAGTGCAGACAGCCGGTAGCCTCGCCTTTGGCGTGGAGCAGGTGGGTTCGCTGTTCGAGGATGCCTTCGAGCAGATCTGGCGCGGCAACGCCGAGAACGACGGCTTCAACCGTCTGGTGCTCGGCGCCAAGCTGAGCTGGCGTCAGGTGGCGATGCTGCGCGGCTACTGCAAGTACCTGCTGCAGACGGGCGTGGCCTTCTCGCAGTCTTATATGGAAGACGCCTTCAACCGCTATCCGGCCATCGCCGGCCTGCTGGTGGAGATGTTCCTGGCCAAGTTCGACCCGCGCCGTGAAACCCTGGCGGCCGACGAGCTCAAGCGCGCTGGCGACTTGCTGCGCGGCGAAATGCAGGTGCTGATCCCCGAGTCGCTGCGTCACGCGCATCCGGCACTCGTCGACGGCCTGGTGGGCGCACTGTCCAAGCCGCGCGCCGAGCAGATTACGGTCATCGAAGAGGCCATCGGCACGCTGCTGGAAACCGTCTCCAGCCTGGACGACGACCGCATTCTGCGCAGCTTCATCGCGCTGATTCGCGGCACGCTGCGTACCAGCTTCTTCCAGCAGTGGAACGACCAGTACCGCAGCTACATCAGCTTCAAGTTTGACTCGCACGGTGTGCCGGAGCTGCCGAAGCCGGTGCCGTACCGCGAAATCTTCGTGTGTGCTCCGCGCGTGGAAGGCATCCATCTGCGCTTCGGCCCGGTGGCGCGCGGCGGCTTGCGCTGGTCCGATCGCCGCGAAGACTTCCGCACCGAAGTGCTGGGCCTGGTGAAGGCGCAGATGGTGAAGAACACCGTGATCGTGCCGGTGGGCTCGAAGGGCGGCTTCTACGTCAAGCGCCCGCCAGTGAATGGCGACCGCGATGCGCAGCTGGCCGAGGGCATCGCCTGCTACCGCATGTTCATCAGCGGCCTGCTGGATATCACCGACAACCTGGTCGAGGGCAAGGTGGTGCCGCCGCACGATGTCGTGCGTCACGACAATGACGATCCGTACCTGGTTGTCGCTGCCGATAAGGGCACAGCTACGTTCTCCGACATCGCTAACGCCATTTCGGTCGAACATGGCTTCTGGCTCGGTGACGCGTTCGCGTCGGGTGGCTCGAACGGCTACGACCACAAGGGCATGGGTATCACCGCCAAGGGCGCATGGGAGTCGGTCAAGCGCCACTTCCGCGCGCTGGGTCGCGACAGCCAGACGCAGGACTTCATCTGCGCGGGCATCGGTGACATGTCGGGCGACGTGTTCGGTAACGGCATGCTGCTGTCGCGCCACATCAAGCTGGTCGCCGCGTTCGACCATCGCCACATCTTCCTCGACCCGACGCCGGACATCGAGCGTTCGTTCGTGGAGCGTGAGCGCATGTTCAAGCTGCCGCGTTCGAGCTGGGACGACTACAAC
>NZ_JAELTQ010000231.1 GCF_016428905.1 Dyella sp. ASV24
CGGGCACGACGCCCGGCACTTTTCGTCAGGGCAGGATGCCCTGTCGAAAAGCCCGGCCGACCCTCACGGACCGGCCGGCTTTATCGGCCGGCGACGCGACGGGGGTGCCCTTTCTTTGGGTTACTTTCGACGCGAAGCTAGTCCCCGTGGGATCTTTGGGCAAGCAAAGAAAAGTGACTCGGACCGCGGCAGCGGTTCGAAAGCCCGCGGCAGGCGAGCCAGATCGCGATATCGCTAAAACCAAAAACCGAGGCTCTGGATGACCAGCCATTCGGCTGTTGAAAAGCGCTTCCGGCCCTTGCCCCCTTTTGTGGGGTTCGCCGGGATGACGGCGTAGAAGAAACACTGAGGCGCCGCCCCCTTGCATCCCCTCAAAGCGCCGACATATCCCAAGAGTTACAATCCGCCCTCTTTGCCGGAGTCATCCATGTCCCTCGACAGCGCCACCCGCGAACGTATTGAATCCCTGCTGCAGAACCACCGCGTGGTGCTGTTCATGAAGGGCACCCGCCAACAGCCGATGTGCGGCTTCTCGGCCGCCGCGACCAACACGCTCAACGAACTGCTGCCGGAATACCACACCGTCAACGTGCTGGAAGACCCGGAAATCCGCGAAGGCATCAAGGCTTACGGCGACTGGCCGACCATCCCGCAGCTCTACGTGGGCGGCGAGCTAGTGGGCGGCGCCGACATCATTCGCCAGATGTATGCCTCGGGCGAGCTGCACCAGCTGTTTGGCGCCGCCGCGCCGGATCGCACGCCGCCTGAGATCACCATTACCGACAAGGCCGCTGAAGCCATCCGCCAGGGCACCGCCAACGCCCAGGGCCTGGCCCTGCACCTGGAGATCGGCCCGGACCACAGCGCCGGCTTCCAGCTCGCGCCGGGCAGCGACCACGATATCGTGGTGTCCTCCAACGGTATCGAAGTCCATTTCGACCCGGGCAGCGCCCAGCGCGCCAAGGGCATCGTGATCGACTGGGTCTCCACCGTGCAGGGCGAAGGCCTGAGCCTGAAGTTCCCGGGCGCGCAGGAGATCGGCACGCTGACCGTGCAGCAACTCAAGGAGCGCCTGGCCACCGGTGATATCACCCTGGTCGACGTGCGCCCGGCCCACGGTCGTGCGGCCGCCGCTCCGCTGCCGCAGGCCCGCATCCTGGAAGAAGAAGGCTACGAAACCCTGGCCGCCCTGCCCAAGGAGGCGCCGATCGCCTTCATCTGCCATCACGGCGTGTCTAGCCGCGGCGTGGCCGAGCGCTTTGCCGCGCACGGCTTCACCAAGGTCTTCAACGTTGAAGGCGGTATGGATGCCTGGGCCCGGGACATCGATCCGACCGTGCCCCGCTACTGAGGCACCCGCGTCCCGCTGACGGTCCACGAAAGCGCCTGCCCCCGGCAGGCGCTTTTTGTTTGCGCTAACGCAGCTTTTAGACGGTTCTGACGACGGCGAACTGAAAGGCGTGCCTGCTAGCATGACGAAACCATTTCCATGACGTGCCTTATGCGCATCCTGCTCGTCGAAGATGATTCCCTCGTATCCGATGCCATTTCCCGTGGCTTGGTCGGGTCTGGTTATGTGGTGGACGCGGTCGGCGACGCCGAATCGGTAGCGTCGCGCTTGTCCGACACGCATTACGACCTGGCCATCGTGGACCTGGGCCTGCCGGGCGAAGACGGCCTGTCGCTGGTACGCCGCCTGCGCCGCAGCGGCAGTTCGCTGCCCTTGCTGATCGTCACCGCGCGTGATGGCCTGGACGACCGCATCAATGCGCTGGACCTCGGCGCGGACGATTATCTGGTCAAGCCGTTCGCCCTGCCCGAACTGGCCGCACGCTGCCGCGCGCTGATCCGCCGCGCCACGGCGGCTGCCGCCAACGAGATCGTCATCGGCGGCCTGCGCATCGACCTGGCCGGACGTCGCGCGCTCAACGAAAAGGGTGAGGTGCTGGAACTTACCCGTCGCGAATGGTCGATCCTGGAGTGCCTGGCGCATCACAGCGGTCGCGTGGTGAGCAAGGAACGGCTGACCCAGGCCATTACCGGCTGGAGCGAGGACATCTCGGGCAACGCCATCGAGGTGCATGTTTCGCGTCTGCGCAGCAAGCTGGGCAGCTCGGCCACCGTGCGCGGCATTCGCGGCCTGGGTTACCGCCTCGAGGACGCCTGACCTTTCTGACGATGGCAGACCGCAAGCGCCCCACCAGCGTCCATCGGCGGCTGCTGAGCTACCTGCTCGCGCCGCTGTTCCTGTTGCTGGTGGCAGGCGTCGCGGTCGATCACCACGTCATTGTCAGCCCGATCCACAGCGCGTTCGACCATTCGTTGTCGCGTGCTGCTCTCGCCATCGTCGCGCGCATTCATGCTCGTGGCGACGGCCAGCTCGACGTCAACTTGCCGCCTCGCCCGCCCTTGCCATTGCGGGCGATGCCGGACGAGCATTTCTTCTACCGCGTCAGCCTGCCCGATGGCACCACGGTGGCCGGCTCGCCTGAGCTGCCCGTCGCACCGGACAACAAGTCGGCGGACGGCTTCAACTACGCCAACGTCACCTTCCGCAACCAGCCGTTCCGCCTTGCCAGCTACCGCACCAACGAGACAGGCGACCCGCTCGTGGTGACCGTGGCGGAAACGCCGGCGCGACGCGATCGTGCCGTGCACCGGCTCGACGTAGCCTTCCTCATCAACGACACGCTGCAGATGGCCGCGGTGCTGATCATCGCGTTGATCGGCATTCGCATCTCCCTGCGTCCTCTGCAACGCCTGAGCCGGCAGATCTCTGGTCGCCCTGCCGTGGCACTCAACCAGTTGCAGACCGACGAGGTACCCGCGGAAGTTCTGCCGCTGGTGGAGTCGCTCAACACCCTGCTGGGGCGCGTGCGCGACTCGGTGCTGTCGCAGCAACACTTCCTTGCCAATGCCGCGCATCAGCTGCGCACGCCGCTGACCGGGCTGAAGGCCCAACTGGAAGTGCTGTCCCGCGAGACCGCAGGCACGAACCTGCAGGAACGAATCAGCTTGCTGCAAGGTGGCGTCGATCGCCTCGCCCACACCGCCAACCAGTTGCTCACGCTGGCGCGTGCGGAGCCCTCGGCCCACCGCGCGAGCCACTTCACCGCCGTGGACCTGCCCCACCTGATCGGCGAGGTCATCGACAGCTCACTGGACCGCGCCATCGCCCATGGCATCGACCTTGGCGCGGACAGCCAGCCGGTGCACGTCACCGGCGTGTACTGGCTGCTGCACGAGGTGCTCAACAACCTCATCGACAACGCCATCCGCCACACGCCTAACGGCGGCAACATCACCATCCGTTGCGGCATGGCGGACAACCACCCCTTCCTGGAAGTGGACGACAGCGGCGTCGGCATTCCCGTCGACGAGCGCCAGAAGGTGCGTGAACGCTTTTATCGCAGCGTGCGGAGCACCAGCGACGGCTCGGACGGCTGCGGCCTGGGCCTGGCCATCGTGGACGAAGTGGCACGTGTGCACGGCGCCCATTTGAGTATCCTCGACGGCACGTCCGGGCGTGGTGTCCGGATGCGCATCGATTTCCCGGCGACCGCCTAGGCTTACCCTGACCCTGGTCAGGGCGACCTAATTTCAAAAGTTCGGATAATCGGCACTTTGAATTAGGATGCCTCGCCCCAAGAGTGGTGGCACCCCTGGAAGGAGTCTCCCCTGTGTCCATACCCAGTGCCGTGAAGAGCACCCCGATCGGCAGCCGTCAGCAGCTCGTCGAGTACCTGGCCGCCGGGGAAAAGCCGCGCGATGCCTGGCGCATCGGCACCGAGCACGAGAAGTTCGGGTTCCTTACCGACACCCTGCGCCCACCGACCTTCGAGGGCGACCGCGGTATCCGCGTGCTGTTGGAGTCCCTGGCCTCGCGCTATGGCTGGGAAGTTGCCCGCGAAGGCGACGCCCCGGTCGCGCTGTCGCGCGACAAGGCGTCCATCACGCTGGAGCCGGCCGGCCAGCTGGAGCTTTCCGGCGCACCGCTGGAGTCGATCCACGACACCTGCCGCGAGGTCAACACACACCTGACCGAGGTGCGCTCCATCGCCGAGGGTCTCGGCATGGGCTTCCTGGGCATGGGCTTCCAGCCCAAGTGGCGCCGCGAAGAAATGCCGTGGATGCCCAAGGGGCGCTACAAGATCATGCGCGAGTACATGCCCAAGGTCGGCAACCTCGGCCTGGACATGATGACGCGCACCTGCAC
>NZ_JAELTQ010000232.1 GCF_016428905.1 Dyella sp. ASV24
GGGCAAGCAGTCCGTGGCATTGCCTGTCGCGGTGAAGCGCAATGTGGAAACACAAGAGTTCAAGGTGACGGGCAAAGACACCGTCAAGGTACCTGCCGGCAGCTTCCAGACGGAGCGCGTAGTCCGCAGCGGCGACGAGAATGTCTTCAGTGCGTGGTATGCGCCGCAGAAGTACCCGGTGCCGGTGAAGCTGACGCAGAGCGACGGCGGCAACCTCGAGTTGCAGCTGGTGAGCTACAAGCAGCCGTAATCCGGCAACGGTGCTCCCCGCGAAACGAAAAAGGCCGCTTACGCGGCCTTTTTCTTGGGCAGTGCGTTGCCGCTTACGACGGCAGTCGACGAATCTTTGCGCCCAGCACGCCCAGCTTCTCTTCGATGTTCTCGTAGCCGCGGTCGATGTGGTACACGCGATCGACCGTGGTGTCGCCCTCGGCTACCAGACCCGCGAGCACCAGGCACGCGGACGCTCGCAGGTCCGTCGCCATGATCGGCGCGCCGCTCATCTTTTCCACGCCCTTGATGATGGCCGTGTTGCCTTCCAGGCGGATATCCGCGCCCAGGCGCTGCAGTTCCAGCGCGTGCATGAAGCGGTTCTCGAACACCGTTTCGGTGATCACGCCCACGCCTTCGGCCACACAGTTGAGCGCGGTGAACTGCGCCTGCATGTCGGTCGGGAACGCCGGGTACGGCGCGGTGGTGATGTTCACTGCCTTCGGGCGGCGACCACGCATGTCCAGCTCGATCCAGTCCGCGCCGGTGGAAATATGCGCACCAGCCTCTTCCAGCTTGGCCAGCACGGCATCCAGCGTGTCGGCGCGGGCATTGCGGGCACGCACTTTGCCGCCGGTCATGGCAGCACCGACCAGGAACGTGCCGGTCTCGATGCGATCGGGCAGCACTTCGTACTCGGCGCCATGCAGGCGCTCGACCCCATGAATGGTGAGCGTCGAAGTACCGGCGCCTTCAATCTGCGCGCCCATGGCGATCAGGCAGTGGGCCAGATCGACCACTTCCGGTTCCTGCGCCGCGTTCTCGATGATGGTGGTGCCCTGCGCAAGCGCAGCAGCCATCATGATGTTCTCGGTACCGGTGACGGTGACCATGTCCATGGCGATGCGCGCGCCCTTGAGGCGCTTGGCCTTGGCCTTGATGTAGCCGTTTTCCACGACCACCTCGGCGCCCAGCGCCTGCAGGCCGCGGATGTGCTGATCCACCGGGCGCGAACCGATCGCGCAACCGCCGGGCAGCGACACTTCTGCCTCGCCAAAGCGGGCTACCAGCGGGCCGAGCACGAGGATGGACGCACGCATGGTGCGCACCAGGTCGTAGGGCGCGAAATACTTATCGGTGGAGCGCGGATCGACGTGCATCTTCATGCGGTCGTCCAGCACCAGCTGCGTGCCCATCTGGCCGAGCAGCTCGATAAAGGTGGTCACATCGTGCAGGTGGGGCACGTTGCTGATCGCCACCGGCTCATCGGCCAACAGGCAGGAAGCGAGGATCGGCAACACGGCGTTCTTGGCGCCGGAAATACCCACCTCACCGTGGAGCGGCTCGCCGCCACTGATCAGGATCTTGGCCATCAAAAGTCCTTACGAATCGATTGCACGGGGCGCTGCGCAGCCTCAACGGCGCGCCGCGACCTCCGCAGGAGTCAGCGTCTTCAAAGCCAGCGCGTGGATCGCACCGCCCATGAGATCCCCCAACGTGGCGTAAACCAGGCGATGCCGGGCCAGCGGCAACTTGCCCGCGAACTGCTCCGCCACCACTTCGGCTTCGAAATGCACGCCGTCGTCGCCGCTCACAGCAGCCTGCGCACCGGGCAGGCCTTGTTCGATCATTGCCTGGATGGTGGCAGCGTCCATGGTTTTTCCACTTGCAGGTAGGAGTCAGTGCCATCGATTCGGATAGGAACCGAATCCAATGTCACCGACTATGACGTTAAAATGCGAATATGCCATGTTAATGGAAAACCTCTGTCGCAGAAACGACACGTGATGACGGCGCCCACCTCCTCCGAGCCGACCATTTCGCATAACATAATGATTAATCGGAACTTTCCATCCATGAGCAGCCCGTTCAGGGTCATGACGGAAATCCGGCCGACTTTTGAGGACCCATGAACGCCCACGTCGCCCCAGCCAAACAGCATGCGATCAACGCCGATGCCATCGTGCAGAGCGCCCGCACCGTGATCGCCACCGAGGCTGCAGCCATCCGTGCGCTCGAGCCGCGTGTTGGTCCCGAGTTCGTGGAGGCCTGCCGCCTCATCATGGGCTGCGCCGGTCGTGTCGTGGTCACCGGTATGGGCAAGTCGGGCCATGTCGCCCGCAAGATCGCAGCCACTCTTGCATCCACCGGCACGCCGGCTTTCTTCGTCCATCCGGGCGAGGCCAGCCACGGTGACCTCGGCATGATCCTGCCGCAGGACGTGGTGCTTGCCCTGTCCAACTCGGGCGAAACCGACGAAGTCCTGTTCATCCTGCCCGTGATCAAGCGTCAGGGTATCCCCCTGATCGCCATTACCGGCAACGCCAATTCCTCGCTGGCCGACCAGGCGAGCGTGCACCTGGACGCCAGCATCGCCGCCGAGGCGTGCCCGCTAGGCCTAGCCCCCACCGCCAGCACCACCGCAGCGCTGGTGATGGGGGACGCCCTCGCCATCGCCTTGCTGGAAGCGCGCGGCTTCACCTCGGAAGACTTCGCCCGCTCGCATCCGGCCGGCAGCCTGGGGCGCCGCCTGCTGCTGCACATCAGCGACGTCATGCACACGGGCGAAGGCATCCCCGCAGTGCCACCCAATGCCACGCTCACGCAGGCATTGATGGAAATGACCCGCAAGCATTTGGGCATGACTGCCGTGGTGGACGCCGACCGCCACCTGCTGGGCGTGTTCACCGATGGTGACCTCCGCCGTGCACTGGACGACGATGATCTCGATCTGCGCGGCGCGACGGTGGCCGAACTGATGACCCGTGGCCCCAAGACCATTGGTGCCGACAAGCTGGCCATCGAAGCAGCTCAATTGATGGAAAAGCATCAGATCCATGCGCTGCTGGTGGTCAACGAACAGCAGCAGGTGGTCGGGGCCCTGAACATTCACGATCTGCTCCGCGCCCGTGTGGTCTGATCGAAAGGTTCGGCTGCTTTCCTTTACTGCTACCGCGTCCACCGTCCGGGCCGCCCGGCGTTTGACGGTATCGCCCTCCCCTCGCCTCATTGCCGACACCGCCCATGTATCTGGCTGATATTCCCGCAGACGTCCTTGCCCGTGCCGCCAAGATCCGCCTCGTCGTGTTCGACGTGGACGGCACCCTGACCGACGGCCGCCTGTGGTACGCCGAAGACGGCCACGAAACCAAGGTTTTTCATGTGCACGACGGCCTGGGCCTGAAACGCTTGATGGCTAACGGTGTGCAAGTGGCGATCATCTCCGCCCGCATCAGCCACCCGGTGGCGCTGCGCGCCGAAGAGCTGGACATCGCCCACGTCTACCAGGGCCAGGGCGACAAGCGCGCCAGCCTTGAGCAATTGATGGAGGCGCTGAACCTGGCGCCGGAGCAGGTGGCCTTCGTCGGTGACGACCTGCCCGACCTGCCGCCGATGCGCGTGGTCGGCCTCGCCGTGGCCGTAGCGAACGCCCACCCCTGGGTGGCCGAGCAGTCGCACTGGCGCACCCACCTGAGCGGCGGCATGGGCGCGGCCCGCGAAGTCTGCGACATGATCCTGCACGCTCAGGGCAAGGCAGCCGCCGAGCGGGAGCGCTGGCAGTGAGTTTGCGTACTTACCTGCGCGACCGAAGCCTGCCGGTGGCTACGGTGGTGATGGCCATCGCCACCGGCGCGGCTTACATGCTGCAGCAGTGGATTGCCCCGGCCCCCAAGGTCAGCGAGTTCGTGGGACCTCCGCGCTCGGGCTACATCCTCACCAACTTCAAGCTGTGGTCGTACGACGTCGACGGCCTGCCCAGCTTCCAGATGGTGGCGCCGCACCTGGAACGCCGCGAAAACGACGATTCGCTCTACATCAACACC
>NZ_JAELTQ010000233.1 GCF_016428905.1 Dyella sp. ASV24
GTGCGCACGGCTGTGATGATGTCTTCCTTGTTGTCGAAGTAGCGGTAGGGCGTCATGGTGCCCGCGCCAAGCTCGCTGGCCAGGCGCCGCATGGTGACGGCGCCGGGGCCTTCTTCCACATACAACCGTGCTGCCGCTTCGCACAGGCGTTCGCGGAAGGCGTCGGTTTCCTGCTCGCTCAGCGCACGGGGCACGTCAGTGGTCCTTCACGTCCAGCGTCTTGCGGAAGAAGGCCAGCGCATCGGCGTTGATCTGTTCGTGCACCTTGGCGCGATCCACGCCCGGTGGGTCGATGCACAGCTCGTTGATCTGCTTGGTCAGCACCGGCGCGCACGGGGTAAGGAACACCCAGTGATCCGCCTTCGGCACTTCCTTCACCGCGACCAGGGTGTGGATCAACGGCTGGATATGGCGCGCGTTCGCTTCCGGTCGCAGCACGTGGTCGTCCTGACCGTAGTACAGGTAGATCGGCGCGGTGACCGTGTCGAAGCTGTGCGTATCGAAGATCAGGCTGAGCGGCGCCATCACAAAGGCAGCCTTGACGCGCGGGTCGGCCGTATCGCCGTAGCGATTCAACTGGCTTTGCCTCTGCTGCATCAGCTGGCGCAGGGTCAGGCCGGACTTCGTCGCCTCGGTCTGGAACTCGGCCAGTTTGCCGCAGACGTTGTCGTCCTTCGGGTAGCGCTCGCAGAAATCCACGAAGCGAGTGAAATCAGGTTTCGCGCCCGCCACCATCAGGCTGGTGTAGCCGCCCGCGGAGAAACCGGCCACGCCGATGCGCGCCGGGTCGATCAGGGTTTTCCAGCGCGGATCAGCCAGCAGCGTGGAGATGGTCGCCTTCAGCTGTACCGGTCGGCCGGCGAGCACTTCGATATGGCCGACGCCGCTGGTGTCCTCGAAATCATCCTTCGGATGATTGAGTGTGGCCACGATAAAGCCGTGGCTGGCCAGGAAGGTCGCCAGATCGTGGTGACCTAGGCGCGAGCCGCCGTTGCCATGCGAAATCACCACCAGCGGTTTGGGACCGGGAATGGCGGGCGCATCCGGGATGGCTGCGACGTTGTACGGGCCTATGGCCGTGGGGCCATGCACGGGCTGTGACGAGGGGTAGAACACGTAGCCATCGGTGGGTTTGCCACTGACCGGGTCGGTGATCTGGATAGGGGTGATACCCACCCCCGTGACGCTGGAAGCCAGCGCGGCCAGTGGCAGGAACAGGGTGAGGATCAGGGCGAACCGATAGAGCACGAGCAGGGACAACGGGCGCGCCTTGGCGCGCGACGGCATGGTGTGCATGGCGAGAGTCCGTGGGCTTGGGTTGCGTGCAATGTACGGTACATTGTACGAAATGAGGCCGCAAGTACGCCCGAGGTGGCCGCAATAGCACATGACGGCTACAATTTCGCGTTCTAACCCTGCAACCACCCCAACGAGGTCAGGATGTTCCCGAAGCACGAGACGATCGCCGGTTACGACAATGAACTGGCCCAGGCCATGGCCGACGAGGCCCGCCGTCAGGAGGATCACGTCGAGCTGATCGCTTCGGAAAACTACGCCAGCCCCCGCGTGATGGAAGCTCAGGGCAGCGTGCTTACCAATAAGTACGCCGAAGGCTATCCGGGTAAGCGCTATTACGGCGGCTGTGAATTTGTGGACGTGGCTGAGAAGCTCGCCATCGACCGCCTCAAGCAGCTGTTTGGCGCCACCTATGCCAACGTGCAGCCGCATTCGGGCTCGCAGGCGAATCAGGCGGTGTACCTGGCGCTGCTGAACCCGGGTGACACCATCCTCGGCATGAGCCTGGCCCATGGCGGCCACCTCACGCACGGCGCGAAGGTCAACGTCTCCGGCAAGCTGTTCAACGCTGTGCAGTACGGCGTGAACGAGCAGGGCCTGGTGGACTACGACGAAGTCGAGCGTCTCGCTGTTGAGCACAAGCCGAAGATGATCGTCGCCGGTTTCAGCGCCTACTCGCAGGTGATGGATTGGGCGCGCTTCCGCGCTATCGCTGACAAGGTCGGTGCCCTGTTGTTCGTGGACATGGCGCACGTCGCCGGCCTGATCGCCGCAGGTGTGTATCCCAGCCCGCTGCCGCACGCGCACGTCGTCACCTCCACCACGCACAAAACCCTGCGCGGCCCGCGCGGCGGCATCATCGTGGCCAAGGACGCTGGCGAAGAGATCGAGAAGAAGCTGCAGTCCATCGTGTTCCCTGGCATCCAGGGCGGCCCTCTGATGCACGTCATCGCCGCCAAGGCCGTGGCCTTCAAGGAAGCGCTGGAACCGGAGTTCAAGACCTACCAGGCACAGGTGGTCAAGAACGCCAAGGCCATGGCCAAGACCTTCATCGAGCGCGGTTACAAGATCGTCTCCGGTGGTACTGAAAATCACCTGATGCTGGTCGACCTGATCGGTCGCGACGTGACCGGCAAGGACGCGGAAGAGGCGCTGGGCAAGGCGCACATCACGGTCAACAAGAACGCCGTGCCGAACGATCCCCGCAAGCCGTTCGTTACCTCGGGTCTGCGCGTGGGTACGCCCGCCGTCACCACCCGCGGCTACAAGGAAGCGGATGTGGTCGAACTGACCGGCTGGATCTGCGACGTGCTGGACGCGCCGAACGATGACGCTGTCATCGCCAAGGTGCGCGAGAAGGTCACGGCGCAGTGCCACACATTCCCGGTGTACGGCTGATAGGTTGGGAATAGGAAATAGGGAGTCGGGAATAGTGAAAGCACGAATCCTGCTACGTACCGGCTCTTACCTATTCTCCATTTCCCATTCTCTATTCACTGCCTTCTGATGCATTGCCCTTTCTGCCAGCACGAAGACACCCGCGTGATCGACTCACGCCTGACCGAGGACGGCGCCACCGTGCGCCGTCGTCGCGAGTGTCCGAAATGCAATGAGCGATTCAATACCTTCGAAACCGCTGAACTCAAGCTGCCGACCATCGTAAAGAGTGGTGAGCGGCGCGAGTCGTTCGACGAGCACAAGCTGCGGGTGAGTTTCGAGCGCGCGTTGCAGAAGCGGCCGGTGCCGACGCATTCCGTCGACAGCGCGGTGCGCGAGATCATCAATGACCTGCGCCGCTGTGGTGAACGCGAGGTGCCGTCGCGGCAACTCGGTGAGCTGGTGATGCGCGAGTTGAAGAAGCTGGATCAAGTGGCGTATGTGCGCTTCGCTTCTGTGTATCGGAAGTTTGAGGATGTGCAGGCGTTTCGCGAGGAGATTGAGAAGCTGGAGCGTGATTTGCCGGAGTTGGAGGCGCTGCAGTTGTCGTTGCTGGGTGAGAGTGTGGCTCGGCGCAAGAAGTCCTGAGTGTGTGGTTTGTTCCCTCGTCCCTTTGGGGTGGGGGATGGTTTTGCGAAGCCGCTCTGATGGGGCGGCTTTTTCGTTGGTGGTTGGTAGGGGGCGGCGCGCGCTTGGCTTCTTCTTTCTCCCTCTCCCCTTTGGGGAGAGGGTTGGGGAGAGCCCCGAAAAGGGGGTAAAGGTCGGGTGCTCGCCTTATGGTTTCGATGAAACCGTCATCCCGGCGAAGGCCGGGATCCAGTAGCGATATCGCTTAGTTGTCGCGTGGCGGCGACCTGGCTCGCCTACGCGGCGGGCGTTTCGACCTCCTGCCGGAGGCCGAGTCACTTTTCTTTGCTTGCCCAAAGAAAAGTAACCCAAAGAAAGGGCCCCCCGGATGAGGCGCCTATCGGGCTAAAGCCCGATAGGTACGCGTGCGGGTTCCGGGCTTTTCGACGGGGCTCCTGCCCCGACGAAAAGGAATCGGCATCCCTGCCGATTCCCCTGCGGGCCTTATCTCCACCCGCCCGCCGCCTCATACGGGGCCCGGAAGATCAAAAGCGAA
>NZ_JAELTQ010000234.1 GCF_016428905.1 Dyella sp. ASV24
GGCTGTCGCGTGGTTTAAGGGCGGCCAACTTCATGGCGCGCTACCTGCGGCCGCGGGTGTGGCCTTCGGTTTGGTGTCGTTGGGCTTGCGCAGCTGCGCCACCATGTAGAAGCGTTCCTTGCCGGTCACAGCATCCTTCTGTATCGATCCCTGAAAGGCGGGCTCCACAAGCCACGCCGCTCCTTTCAATGCGTCCAGCAGCAACGTCGCCTGCGTACCCTGCCCCTGCATACCGACCTGCCCAGCATGGTCGATGTTCAATCGTTCCAGCCACGCATTCTGCGGAAGCCGCGTCGACAATTCTTGCAGAATCGACAGCGTGCTGACACAGCTCCTTTTGCGCTCCGCGAGGAACCCCGTTGCACCTGCGTGATCCTGCAATTCCTGTCGCAATGCAGCAACCGCCTTGGCTTCCGACTGCATGCGCGCTACTTCGTCCTTCATAACGCGCAGTGCAACCTCACGATTGTGCATCCATTGAAGCATGGAGAACGTGCACAACAACACGGCGCTTGCGAACAAGATCAGGTTGAGCCTCGCCCGCCGATTCGTTCGCCGCGGCACGTCTGCGGCTGGAAGAAGATTTAGCCCCTTGCGTCCATCGCCTTCGCGAACATCGATCGCATCCAGCACGACACCGAGCTCGCGAAGCCTTGCCAACAGCGGATCTAGTATCGAACGGGGCACCACAACCAACTCCGCCGACAACTGCCCACGATTAGCCGCGGGAGTCACAGCGCCTAACGCGTGGTAGACATCGGCCACACAGAACGGCGTTTGTCGATCGACCTCGTAGGAAGCGACCTGTATCAACGCTTCCCGCGCGGCCAAGGGAAACGTGATGCGACGACACAAAACCCACTCGTCCGGCACCAATAACACCACGCGTGAGGTGTCATACGACAGGCTATCGAGCGCCTTCCCGATCGCGTCTCGTTGCACCGTCTCAGCGTCCGCATCACTCCAGCACGCCGCAGGCGTCGTGGCGCGCGGCGAACGCCACTGCCACTGACCGCCTACGAACGCGATCACATGCCATTCGATATCACTCGAGAACCATCGCCTCACGAATGGCGGAAACAACTGCGCGAGCTCGTCCAGCCACCAGCGGCGATGGCGCGCGCCGTGCGACGCGTGCCATCGCCGTACAATCGAGGCACGTCGCGCGTGTACATTGGCAATCATTCCGCGGCATCCTCCTGCCAGCGCAGGATGGAAACGCTTGCGCGGCCATGTACACGATCGATGCGAACTGTGGCACTGACGCGCGACACCGTGCCGTCCTTCCCCGTTGCCGAGGCAACAATCGTTCTCACGTTGCCGCCACGCGTGTTGCCCATGGGCATGCCGTTAGGTAGTACCGGCAACGGCATCTTCGGGTTCATGGCGTCTCGCGTGGAGGCGAAGCGCCGGGCCGATGCCATATCCATGCCGGGCAACGCCGCCAGTGCCAACGGCGGCGCAAAAGCCGGCGCAGGCGTCGGACGACGTGACCACACAGTAAGAACAGGGGCAATCTTGCGATACAGGGCCGGCGTCATGCCAAGAACGGTCTGCAGCTCGTCAGGTGCATTGAACTCGCTATAACGAGGGCCTCCCGCCTGCCCCGCCTGTGCGTAACGCTGCATGCCCTCTTCGCGATTGAACGTCCCTGCTGCATCGCGTGATTCATGTACGTTGTCCGCCAGCGCGGTTGCATCCGCCGCATTCATGCCAGCCGCGACAAACAGATTCCGAAGCACTTGAGGATCGGCCGTATTGATGTCGACTTTACCAAGCTCGTCGACGATGCGTACGTCCACGCGTTCCCCGTCGATGCTCAGGCCATATGGACGTCCGTCGCCTTTCCATCGACCGCCATCCTTGGCCGTTATCTCGGCCATGGCGCGCATCACTCCGGCTTCCGCGATATAGCGCAACTGTGCCCGAGCGGACAGATAACGCGTCTGTGTAGCTTCGGTGCGAGCCAACGTGGCGAAACCGCCCAACAGGATCGCCAGCAGCGTGCAAGCCCACAGCACCACCAGCAAGGCAATGCCGCGCTCGCGATGTGCTGAACGACCTGTCCGATCGGCGGGCATCCATGTCCTCCCGTGGACACCTGACTTAGCGTGTCGTGAAGTTCCTAGCATTGCAGCGCAAGACGACATTTTTGTGCCATCAGTATTGCGTTGCGTTTGGCAACAGCCTGGCCAATGCGCGCGTGTTTATCGCGTTCGCGCTCTGGCGTATGGGTGTCTGTACAAGCAGCCAGGTTTCACCATCCCCACCACGCTCAAGCTCCACACTGACCAATTCGGGCATCCTTCCCGCGACATGCCACTCATTGCTCCATGTGCCAGGGCCCTGCTCGCTTTGACGACCGAAATAACGAAAGCGGCCGCGTGTAATGCCTGCCGCCAACGGTTCCGGCGCAAAACCAACGCCATGTGCAGCACCGGTCGGGCTGATGCCATCACTACTGAGTTCAAGCCGAAGTCCGCTCTGACCATCGCGCACCAGCGCCAAGGTCTGCAGTTGCGGCCCTTGCCGATCCAGATAGCCGGGAAGCGGACCGACAAACTGGATGCGTTGTTCGTCGCCCTCGAACACGATAGGCACGCCCTTGCCGTCCACCTTCCAGGGAATGGCGCGGGCCTGAAGAAGATCGTTGCGGAGAAAACGCTGCACCGAGCGAACTTCGTCCAGATTCTCCATCGATCCCGTGCCGGCACCGACCATATGCGTAGCCGTACGTATGCCAGACAGCACAGCAACGAGAAGAATGCTGAGCAAAGCGAGTGCGCTGAGCACCTCCAGCAGGCTGAAGCCGCGAGCACGTGTCATTTCGTGCTCCCTGCCGAAGCCGCGCCCTCGTCAACCGCTCGCAGCGTGGTGTAGTGAATCACTTGGGGGCGACGTACCGGTCCCCATCGCACGTCCAGGTCGACGAGATACAAGGTGAGTGGACTACCCTGTGGTGGGTCACTGTCCTGCCAGGGTGTAATGCGCAGGTGCCAACGGTAGTCCTTGCTGAAATCGCCGTCGCTCTCGCCTGCCGCCAAGCGTTCCGTCACACCCAAGGCATCCAGCTTCGCCTGTGCCCACATATCAGCCTTGCTGATCTGTCCTGAGCGATCCGCCAGATGCATGGACGCACCCGCCACCTGCAATAACGCTGCAAACGCCACGGCCAACAAAAGGATGGCCGAGATCACCTCCAGCAAACTAAAGCCGCGTGCGCGCCTCATCGCTTCGCACTCACGTCCGCCACACTCACCGCCCCGGTCAACCACGACACATTCACCCGCCACTGCCGCCGTTCGCGCTGCAGCGTGATGTGCCCGCCGGTGGAGCTACCGTCCGGAAAAAACCGAATACGGCCGGTGTAACTGTTGACCTGATCTTCCTTCGCGCTGGTGATGCCGATGCGCATACCCGTAGGCAGCCGCACCGAGGGGCCGTTATCAGCGCGATAAGTGTTGTCGCGCGTATCCACATCAAAGGTGTGCTCGTTGCCATGCACGATGGCCTGCGTACGCACCCCACGCAGCGCTGCGGCCAGCTCGCCACTCGCCGCACTCACGCGCGCACTGGCCAGCCCCTGCGTGACCGACACCGCCACGGCCGCCGCCGCGATGCCGATCAGCAGGATCACCGCCAGCATTTCCAGCAAGGTGAAACCTTTGGTTTCACGGGAAGAGGGAATAGAGAATGGCGAATAGAAAGAACCGGGCGCGTCGACGCGCACCGATGCCCTATTCCCGATTTCCCATTCCCTTTTCATCACTGCCAGTTGCCGACGTCGGCGTTGTAACCGTCGCCGCCAGGCTTGCCGTCCTGGCCGTAGAAGATCAGGTCGAAGCTGCCG